>CAYMGO010000001.1:0-2956 GCA_964390015.1 uncultured Anaerolinea sp.
AATTGCAGTTAAAAAAACAAAAAAAGCGCGTGTCGTTCTCATGTGGTTATTCTCGTCAATTGTTGCGCGTTACTTCAGTGTCAATGGCGCTCATTACCTGTTCAAAATGTTCTGAATTTCTCCTGAGTGATTTACCAGGCTGCCAAGAACTCCATTGATGAACCTCGAAGAACTGTCAGATCCGTAAAGCTTTGCCAGTTCGATCGCTTCATTGATAGCGACCTTGATGGGGGTGCATTTTGCTACAGCAAATTCCCAAAGAGCAATACGTAAGATGTTACGATCTATGATGGCTACCTGATCAAGTGGCCATTCTGGAGCGTGTTCAGTGATGATTTCATCGAGTTTTGAGACGATTGGAGTGACACCATAGACGATCTCCCTGATGAAGTCCTCGAGGTTGTTTTCGAGGTTTTCTTCCTCCAACCTGGTTGCAACAATTTCTCCGAGAGGGTGTCCGGCTATGTCATATTCGTACAAGACTTGGAGCGCTATACCGCGCGCTCTTGTCCGCGATTTCATGGGGTAACTACGCTTCTCCGAAATCGATATCTTCTACATGGATATTGATGCGGCCAATTTCCATGCCTACCATTTCAGAGATCGATCTGGCAACCTGGTTTTGAATATTGTGGCTGACTTCGCGAACGTTGTAATTCCTTTTTAATACTACATACAGGTCCACATAAACAATATTGTCTTCAACAGAGATATTGACCCCTTCGTTGATTCCTCTTTTGAAAAGTGTGTTGACTTCTCTGGGTCCAGAGGTCAGGTGGCTGACTCCGTCGACACCGAGAGTGGCAAGCTGCGCAATCGACACCAGTACATCCGGTGCGATGGTGGTTTTTCCGTATGTCTTCTTTCCCTTTTCCATCAGTAACCTCCGCTTCTATGATCAACTATGATCTTGTATCAAGGTATTATAACCTTAATATCTTAAGGATTTTGTGACAGGACCTCCTGGATGAATTCGTGCGTCATTGTTTGCACCTCTGGCATCTGCGTATCAAGCAGGATCAGGTGACAGGATTCAGAAAGAATAATTAACTCTTTATCTTGCGAACCTATACGCTCGTAAGCAAATACAGCTCCAAGTGGATCGATCGTGTCATCATGCTTGCCCTGGAAGATCCTGACAGGAGTATGTATATTTTCCAACTCAGCATGGACAAATTTCTGAAGCTCATAAAGGCTGGCGGCTGCCCGCAGAGGAAAAGCGTTGTAACTTTGCTGTGGGAGGTCATTAGCAGGCGGCTTCTTCTTGAGAGAAGGGATGAACAGCCACAGGATTTTTGCCAGCCATAGGTTTTTAATTTTTATCGCTGGAGCAAATAATAAGATACCAGACACCACAGGGTAATGGGCAGCAAGGTGAAGTGTCAATAGCCCGCCCATAGACTCTCCAAGAATTATGACTCTGCGATATTTCGCCAGCAGTTCCTGCAAACTTGCTTCTGCAACAGCATACCAGTCCTTCCAGCGGGTTTTGTTCATCTCGGCAGGGGAAGTACCATGCCCGGGCAGGAGGGGGGCTTTTACCGTATATCCCAGCTCTGAAAGATATGTTGCCATTTTTCTCACTTCAACCGTTGTGGCACTGAACCCGTGCAGGCAAAGAACCGCCACATCCCCATTTGGCCAGAAGAACGAGGAACCATCCAGATGCGGATTTCTAAGGTACAGTTCATTGTCAGTCATTCTTCTCCTTCTCAAGCGAAGCAATGCAGGAAGTTGCATAAGGCAGAATCGCAACCCTGACCCCAGGTTTCTTGTGCACCAGGTCATTGATCATTTCCTCATTTTCAATTGGGTCAAGCATCAAGGATTTAACCAATTGTGACGGGAGTGAGGAATACAAATACACATGTTGTTTCTGTAATATTCTGGCTATCTGAAAAGCTTTGTGCGGTCCAACCATGAATTCCGATTGGGTGAATTTATCAATTACCTCATCGACATTCTTTATCCCGTGCATGAACTCTAGATAACCGCTGGATCCGACACCCTCAACACATTCTGCAATCAATATAATTCTTCCGCCAGTTTTGCAGAACAGGGATGCATGAGTCATTGCCTTTTGGGACTGGTAAAGATTTATGTCCTTCGGGTATCCGCCAGCAGAGGCGATGACAATATCATAAGGCTCATTGATCTGGACACGGCTGACCTGGTTGACGAGGTGTAAGCCAGCTTTCATGACCGCCGCGGGTTTCCCGAAATAAACACCAATAATTTCCTTTTTCTCATTGAGAACTGCATTCAGGGCGAGATCGACCTTCATCATCAACCCAATCTCTTCAATATCCTGTCGTAACGGATTTTGGTCAAAGAGACCGATCGATGATCGTTCATCAAGGAGCAGTTTGTGATTGGTGTTGATCGTGGTTCTTCCAGCCAAACCGATAGCCGCCGACTTGTAGCCTCCGGAATAGCCGGCAAAATGGTGGGGTTCGATATCTCCAACAACGATTTTCAGGTCGTGACTGTAAAAATCACCATTGACTATCACCGGTGTACCCCTGGAAGTTAGACCTATTGCGTGTAGCTGTTCATTATTATCGCAATCATGCGCGATGATTCGGTAGTCCTGTTTGATTGAATCGTCCAAGATCAAGGTAAATTCATCCTTGCTCATTGGTACATGTGTACCCGAGGCGATAAAAATTGTGATATTTTCACGTTGCACACCTGAAAGTTGCAACCTTTTCAATAGGGGAGGCAGGAGCTCCGAATTTGGAACAGGTCGTGTCTTATCGTTGATCGTTATAGCAACCCTTGTGCACTGATTGAGACCTGCAAATGGATTTGAAGAAATGCCGGTGGGGGAGGAAAGCGCTCGTTCTATAGCCTCCAGAGCAGTTGAAACAGGTCTAATGTGCTTATCCGGTAGATAAACATCAAGATCATCCTGCCAATCGTTGATATTTAATTCAACGTACCCATGCCCATAGGG
>CAYMGO010000001.1:3056-16081 GCA_964390015.1 uncultured Anaerolinea sp.
GTGCGATCAGTGATTATATAAGATCCGTTCAGCTCGCGCGCAGCCCGCGCACCGCTTCTACGTACAGAAACGCGCTGCGTTATTTCCGGGATACGTTGGTACAGAAAAAAATTGATCCCGATACTACACCAATCGCGGTTCTTTCCGAGGATTCCATCATATGGATTACCAATGCGCTAAAAAATCACGCCGCTACTACTGAACGACTCTACCTTACCGCAGCGACGGGCTTTTTCGAATTCCTTGTCTCTGAAAAGCTCGCAGAAATCAATCTGCCGAGGGTGCGCCTGCTAATCCAGCAGCGAGCCAGGAAACCAGGTCAACGACTCCCGCAGTTTCCTGCATCGCAGATTGACCTGATACTTGAAAAAGCAGACCTGTTGTTGTTAAAACCCAGCGACGCTCCCGCAGAACACCTTGTTAATCTACGCGATAGAGCCTTTCTGTATACCCTTGCTGACACGGGTCTGCGCGTGCACGAAGCCTGCAATTTGCGCCGCGGTGACCTGGATTGGAATGAAGGTAAAGCCATGATCATCGGAAAAGGCAACCGTGAAGATGTTGTTCGCTTTTCCAACCGCTCAATGTCAGCCTTGAAGGATTACCTCATGGAACGGGCCAGTTCGGATGGTAATACTGGCAAACCACTGGCATCACTTCCCCTTTTTGCCCGCCACGACCGTGGCAGCGGCAAAAAGACCAAACCGATGACCACAACTACCGGGCGAAATATCATTGCAGCGCGGGTACAGGAGTTCATTGGTCCCGAAGCCGTCGGAACGATTACGCCACACTCTTTCAGGCATTATTTTGTCACACGCGTCCTACGATCCTCTGGAAATCTGAAACTTGCTCAGGAGCTTGCCAGGCATAAAAATATAGCCGTGACACAAAGATACGCGCATTTATCTGATGATGAGCTTGATAAGGGATACTGGACTGCAATAGAGGAAAAATAAAATAAATCCCGCTGATTAGGCGGGATTTATTATGAGCACGAGTGTTGAGCTAGCTAACTACAACAACGTTGCTGGCCTGAAGGCCTTTCGGACCTTTTTCGATCACGAATTCGACCTGCTGACCCTCTTCCAAGTTACGGTAGCCTTCACCCTGGATTGCGGAAAAATGTACGAATACATCCTCTCCACCTTCACGGGAAATGAAGCCATAACCTTTGGTTCCGTTGAACCATTTGACTGTACCGACGATACGTTCTGACATTTCTTTTGCCTCCTATAGCAAACTTACAATATTTCGGATTTGTTTCGTTCTGTCGGAGCAGTCAAATAAAAACAGCCTTGGAGCTTTCACTTCAGGCTGTCGTTTATTACATCCAGCAAGAACTACTTTGCATCCTACGTTTCAAAATATATCATACTCATTACAGAATGTCAAGGCTTTTAATACCACAATTTCGAAATTGAGCGCCAATTTCCTCGCTTGGTGATCACTCCTGGAGGAATTCCTTGGCCTTTTTCGTTTGTTTTCCTCGTTCTTCTGTGTTCAGTATTCTCTTGCGAATACGAAAATTAATCGGGGTCACTTCAAGCAGCTCATCCTCATTCAAATACTCGATAGCCTGGTCCAGGCTCATCTGCTGTGGCGGTGTCAGCCGAATCTCGATATCTTTGTTGGACGATCGCATATTGGTCAGATGTTTTTTCTTGCACACATTGACTGTCAGATCATCGGGCCGCTGGGTCTCACCAACGACCATACCTTCGTAGACATCAATACCCGCGCCAATAAACAGCACACCCCGCTCTTCCGCGTTCTTGAGCCCGAATGTTGTCGTTTGCCCAGTTTCCCAGGCGACAACTGAACTTGACGCTCTGGAGGTGATCTGTCCACAAAAAGGTAAATAATCCTGGAATATCGTGTTGAGTACACCTGCCCCGCGGGTAATGGTCATAAACTGGTAACGGAACCCCAATAATCCTCTAGTCGGAACGAGAAAACTGAGATGAACGGTATTATCCGGATTATTCTGCATGTTGAGCAGTTTTCCTCGTCGGTTCCCCAACATTTCAACAACGGCTCCTGCTGATTCAGGGCTGGTATCAATGTGGAGTTCTTCAAATGGCTCAAGCACTCCACCGTTTTCATCCTCTTTAAAAATTGCCTCAGGCCTTGATACCTGGAATTCGTAGCCCTCACGACGCATGGTTTCGATCAGGATCGCGAGATGAAGCTCTCCCCTACCCGAGACAAGAAAGGTATCAGCACTGTCTGTTTCTTCTACGCGCAATGCCACGTTATTTCTAAGTTCGTCGAATAATCTTTCTCTCAACTTTCGCGATGTACTCCACTTCCCCTCCCTGCCCGCGAAAGGTGAAGTATTGATGCTGAAGGTCATGCGAACCGTTGGTTCTTCAACATGGATCACCGGTAATGGTTCGGGTTGTTCAGGATCAGCGATAGTCTCGCCAATTTCTATTCCTTCCAACCCGGCGATCGCGATAATATCTCCAGCTTTTACAGACGCGACTTCCACCTTTTCCAACCCCTGGAAGGTATATAGATAACGGGCTTTTTCCTTCAATATGGCACCGTTCTTTTGTATACGCGCAATTATCTGGCCGGCCTGGATTGAGCCTGCGTGGATTCGACCTACGGCTGTGACACCCCGGTAATCATCATAGCCCAGGTTCGTTACCAGCAGCTGCAGCGGAGCTTCGGTATCTACCATGGGTGCAGGGATAGTTGCCAATATCGCATCGAAAAGGGATTGAAGATCGTTATCCAGCTGAGACGTTGTTCCAGCCTGCTGTGTAATCGCATTGGCGTAGATTATTGGGAATTCAGCCTGCTCATCTGTCGCGCCTAATTCTATAAAGAGGTCAAACGTCAGGTTGACTGCCCTTTCAGCATCCGCGTCCCTGCGGTCCATCTTGTTGATTACCACGATAGCCTTATGACCCATTTCAAGTGCTTTTTTTAACACAAATCGGGTCTGCGGCATTGGTCCCTCGGCCGCGTCTACCAGCAATAAAACGCCATCAACCATGTTCATCACACGTTCTACTTCACCGCCAAAATCCGCATGTCCCGGTGTATCAACAATATTAATCTTCACAAGCTCGCCGGTTTTCGGATCCGGGATGAGGATTGCAGTATTTTTCGCCAGGATGGTGATGCCGCGTTCGCGTTCAAGGTCGTTGGAATCCATCACGCGTTCCATTACCATTTGGTTCTCCCGGAAAACACGGGCTTGCTTTAATAGACCATCAACGAGGGTTGTCTTGCCGTGGTCAACATGGGCGATGATCGCCACATTTCGTATATCTTTTCTTTCGTTTTTCACATTTTTCCAAATTCTTGTCGAAAATTACGACAGGGACGAATCTTATCAGACGGATGGTCTATTGAACAGGGGTGAAAAGGCACCAAAATGAATTAAAATGAGGATATGGCACTGGAAAATGGCAAGAAGTTGAAGAGAATTGGTCTCGTCCTGGGCGGCGGTGGAGCCCGAGGTCTGGCACATATTGGCGTCATAAAAGCACTTGAGGACGCTGGGATTCATATCTCCTACCTGGCCGGGTGCAGCATGGGTGGATTGATAGCCTCCCTTTTCGCAACCGGCATGAGCGTCAGCGAGATCGAGAGAATTGCCCGCGGGTTCAGCAATACCCGAGAAATCCTGAAACTGATCGACCGCACACCCAGCCGAAAGGGTCTGTTGGCCGGCAAGAATATCCGGAAATTTCTTTCCAGGTTCATCCCGCCAGATTTTCAGGTTGAAGATGCGCGCATTCCCCTCGTCCTAAACGCTGTTGACCTCATTACTGGGAAGGAAATCGAATTGAGCGAGGGCAACCTGCTGGATTGCATCATGGCAACAACCGCTGTACCTGGATTCTTTCCTGCGGTAGAGATGGGTCCTTATCGGTTGGTCGATGGTGGAATGCTTGACGATGTACCCGTGAAATTCCTGAAAAACTTAACTTCAGATGTCATTCTCGCAGTTGATGTCCATCAGAATGACGATGAGATGGTCGAGGTTGGACTTGACCTAAAACATGAACACATTCCCCTTCCGCTCCCCACTTTTATGCAGGATTTTTACAGAGTGGAAATGATCATGACCACTACACTAATCAAGATTAACCTGGAAAAATACCCACCCGATCTACTGGTAAGACCCACAATTCCGGCAGATGTGTCTCTTTTTTTCGGTTTTCTGAAAGTGAAGGAAATCATTCAGGCTGGTGAAGACGCGATGAGTGCTCAACTGCCAGAGCTATTGAGGCTGCTTGATCAATGATCAGTGCTTCATACCAATTTTTAGAAAAATCAGGTACACCCCGATCAGGATCAATCCGATAGATCCTGTGTTTCCGATAAATCCAAGTGCATTTTCAGGGTTTCCACCAATGTACAAACCTGAACCAACCATCATCAAAATACCACCCGGTATCAATGGCCACCAGATAAAGCGCTTGTCAACGACCCTCGAGATCACAGTGATCAACACCCAACCGAATGCGAACCACACAAGCATGATACCGGTTTTCTGCAATCCCCCGGGCGAGTCTGGATTTTCGCTCCATCCAAAATAAACGCCGGCACCAACCGTCAAAATGATTACGCCGGGAGTAATCAATGAAATCCTCTTTCCCGTCACTCCCCAGGCCAGCAGGACAATGCCGGTTGCCAAAGAAAGGAAAAGGATAAAATCTAACAAAGACAATCGGTTACTGGTGAACACGAATGCCAGGGCAAAGCCAATTGTTGAAATTAATAAAGCCCACCAGGTAAATTTACGAATGAATACTCTCAGTAACACAAAGATCAGCAACCATGCGATTCCCTGGGCGAGCAGTGAATAGCCCAGTTTCGTCTTTGTATCAAGTTCTAAAGTTGGAGAAAAGAAAAGCACCAACACTGTACCCAATCCAGCCAGTATTAAACCGGATGCACTCCACCAAACGCTCTTCCTGAAAATTCCAAATAGTATCAAAGCCAGGCTGATTAAAGCAGGGATTGAGAGTGTCAACCATTGTGTTTGAAGACGCTGGTCAAGGAGCAGTACCAATCCGCTGATCACCAATATAGCTCCAGCAACTGGAGCGTACTGCATTAATTTTTCTCTGGTTGTGATGGAATTGTTCTGCTTCATGGTCATTATTCCGTCTTAGATGCTTATGATTCCAAACTCTTTTGCTTTTAAGATCGCCTGCATTCTATCTCGCACGCCAAGCTTGTTGAGAATACTTGAGAGGTGATTCTTAACCGTCCCCTCTGAAATGAACAGCTGCTCGGCAATTTCACGGTTGCTGGCGCCGGTCGCGACAATCTTGAGAATCTCTATCTCCCTCGGCGAAAGCGGTTCCGGCATCAATTCGCTGTCCACTTTCTTAAGTGGCCTGGATATCTTTGAGAACTCTGAGACCACCTTGGCTGTGATGGAAGGCAGTAGAAAATATTCTCCTGAGTAGGCTGCCTTTATGGCTTCCACCAGTTTCTCAGAAGACACGTCCTTTAACAGATAGCCAACAGCACCAGCACGTAATCCCTCAAATACCGTTTCATCATCATCAAAGGTCGTTAGTACGATCACCCGGGTTCCTTTTCCCAGTTGATTTATCCGACGGGTGGCTTCAACACCATCCATCATCGGCATTCTTAGGTCCATCAAAATGACGTCAGGAGAATGTGTTACGGTAAACCTGAGGGCTTCTTCACCATTAGATGCTTCTCCTATGACCTCCAGATCCGTGTAGGCGCTTAAGAGTATGCGTAAAGCTTCACGAAAAAGCGATTGGTCGTCACAGATTAGTATTTTTATCGACATTACACCACCGGCAGGCTGATCCTGACCTCAAATCCCTTTTCTGGTTGATTTTCAATCATAACACTCCCGTTCATCAGCCTCACCCTTTCCTGAATTCCGATCAGCCCAAAACCGTTGTTGATCACTCCTGCTCCCTGTCCATTATCCTTAACTGAAAACTGAACAGTTCCCTCGGTGGAGTAATCCAGGATAAGGTCAATTCTGTCAGCTTCTGAATGTTTTTGGGCATTGTTCAACGCTTCTTGAGCTGTACGATAGATCGTCAGGTTCGCCTGGGGGCTGAGGATTCTGGGTGTACCGGTAATCTTGAATACGACTTGCCGGTTTGCGCTTCGGGTAGAATCCACCAATTGTTCTATCCTCAGTGGCAATTCATCGAGATTGACACTTTCCTTTCTCAACGCGTAGACCGAGTTACGCACATCATCAAGCGCCTCTGATGTCATCTTCTTTGCCTTTTCGAGCATGGAAATTGCCTTGACAGGTTCGCTCTTGACGAGTGCGCTCGCCGCGTTGATCTGCATATTGATTGTTGTGAGATAGTGGCCAATGCCATCGTGTATCTCCCGTGCAAAACGGTTCCTTTCCTGCGCAATTGCCAACTCATGCGCTTTTTCAGCATACTCACTAAGGTGCCTGTTGGCTTCAGCTAACTCAGAGGCCAAAGCTTCAAGCCGTTCACGTGCCTTTATTTCGTTCACCGCTGTCTGTGTGAAGATATAAACCACAATGACCCCGGTAAAGACCATCGGTAAACCCTGCCAAACCGATTGGAAATTGTTCGAAAATGACCAGACCGCGATCACATAAACCAGTACGATGCCAATGGTTGTGATCAACGACCAGTTCTGATCAAGTGATATCACGGCATGAGCGACGAGTGGCAGCATGATCAGAGGTGAAAAACCCGCGCCTTTGCCGTAATAGACGATCAAACCACTGATGATCAACTGGCTGAGAAAGTAAGCCAGCTTCAATCTCTTGTCTGGCGTCCTTCTTACGTAAGAAAATCCATAAATTCCATTGGCCACATAGGCAATACCCAGGAAAATGATCATCATGATCAGAAACAACGAAGTCACGGGTGATGAACTGAATGCTGAAAAATAGGAAATGAAAACCACCAACGCAAAAGCAAGGTCAGTGCCAGTGTGGAGATTAAAACTGGTGTGATTGTTCTTTTCCATTGATTGTTATTATAGCATTCCGAAATCCCGATTTAATCCCCACAAAGTCATACTCGCGTATGCGTGTCTCCCCGCTTCTCCCCTGAACTGTGTCTTCCTGCACATCGCAATCGATGATCGATTTCTTATACTCACTATAAGAATATTAGGAGTACACATGCGCATACTGATGGTTTATCCGGAATTCCCTGACACTTTTTGGAGCTTCAAACATGCATTAAAGTTTATCAACCGGAAGAACAATAACCCGCCACTGGGGTTAATGACGATCTCCGCCATGCTTCCCCGTGATTGGGAGAAAAAACTTGTAGATACAAACATCCGCCGTTTGATCGATGCTGATATCCAATGGGCTGACATGATCTTCATCAGCGCGATGGATGTGCAGCGATCGTCAGTCCACGAAATCATAACCCGTGTCAAGAAATATGACCGGAAGATAGTGGCCGGTGGCCCGTTATTCACTGGCGAATACGACCAGTTTCCACTTGTCGATACTTTTGTTTTGAACGAGGGGGAAATCACGTTCCCGCAATTTCTGTCTGACCTTGTTTTGGGGAAAGAGGTAAAACGAGTATACGAGACAAGTGAATTCGCAGACATCAAGACCAGTCCCCTTCCAGATATCTCTATCATCGACATGAAGCAATATGAATGCATGAGCATTCAAGTTTCGCGAGGCTGTCCATTCCACTGTGATTTCTGTAATGTCACAGCCCTGTTAGGTCACATTCCCAGGATCAAATCGGTTGAGCAGATTATTGCTGAATTGGATCAGCTTTATAACGCTGGCTGGCGTCATAACGTTTTTTTTGTTGATGATAATTTCATCGGTAATAAAAAATACTTGAAAGAGGAATTGCTGCCGGCATTGATCACCTGGCGACAGGACAAAACCGGTTTCCACTACATTACCGAAGCCTCGATAAACCTCGCTGATGACCCGGAATTGATGACGCTTATGACAAACGCCGGTTTCGTGGATGTATTTATCGGCATCGAAACACCCAATGAATCCAGCCTGGCTGAATGCAACAAAAAACAGAATTCCAAACGAGACCTCATTGAAAACGTGAACGTGATACAGAATCACGGAATGCAGGTGATGGCTGGATTCATTGTCGGATTTGATAGTGATCCCCCCGAGATTTTTGAGCGCATGATCGCATTCATTCAGGAATCTGGGATCGTGACAGCCATGGTCGGTTTGTTGCAGGCACCTTTTGGTACAAAACTATACGATCGTTTGACAAATGAAGGCAGAATTATCAAAGAGATGTCGGGGGATAACTCGGATGGGACCACTAACATTAAGACGATAATGCATCCCGGGATTTTAAAAACTGGTTACTTTAAGATTATGAGATCAATCTACTCACCTGAGATGCTCTATCCCCGAATAAAAACATTTCTTGCGGAATTCAATCCAAAAAAGGTCACTGTAAATATTCGCTTGAATGAGATCTTAGCCTTTTTGAAATCAGTTGTCATCATGGGATTCAATCCCAGAGAAAGCCGCTATTTCTGGGACCTGATCTGGTGGACGATCCGCAAGGATATCAGGAAATTCCCCACTGCGATCACGATGGTGATTTATGGATACCACTTCAGAACAATCACCGAGCGCAACCTTCAAGCATTGTCTGCAGGTTGATCAGAGAGGTGCTCATCAATCCTTTAACGTGAGATCAATCTCTAAAAACACCGGATCGTGGTCACTTACCTGAAAGTGATGATCGAATATCGAGTTCAGGTGTGGTATTGAGTACTGGCTTACGATGCGTGGTTCTGAAACCAGGATGTAGTCAAGCTGAACGGCGTTACCATCCAGTATGTACGAGAATCGTTCATTCCTCTCAATGGTTTCACCAGCATCGAACAACGTTGTTGAAGTCAGCGCTGAAAGTGTTGTTGACCATGGGTCATCGTTAATATCTCCTGCCAGGATGATGTTTATCTCCGGGTTGCTTGCGTGAAAATTTGCCAGGTATTTGTTCAGATACTCCGCCTGGGCGACCCGCTTTTCCTCCTCGAGCCGCTCGATCGGCTGCACACTGCCGAATAGAGGAGAATCCAGGCCGCGAGAGGTTAGATGGACAGCAGCGACTAATAATTTTTGTCCTTTCCAATCAAAAAGGGCAACCAGCGGCTTTCGAGTTACGCTGAATGGCCACTTGGCTGGTCCAACCGTAGTTGGATTGTTGAGTAAGCCAAAATCTTCGCTATTGTCAACAAGTTTTATTCCTGACTCTGCTTTGTAGAGGATCACCGAACGGATATTTCCTCCAGAAATGCCCCCATCCTGGTTGTTTTCAGGATCAATCATGAGAGGGACGTACTGAGGCCCCCCCAGCCGAATGATATCATCGATGAGGCGGTTCACTGTCCGGTTTGCGGACACCGTCGCGTCGTTTTCTATTCCAGAATCATCCATCACCTCATGTAGTATCACCAAATCAGGCGCACTGAGGTCATTGAGGATGTCAGATGCAACTGCTCGAAATTTCGCCTCCTCGTCTTGAAGGGACAAGTTCTCGACGTTGTATGTGACCAACGTGAATTTGCCCTGCTGAATGTCAAGTACCGTCTCCTCAGTTGTTGTTTCGGAAAAATCTACTTTTCCAAACGCCTTTATCTTGAAATTTCCATACGAATAATCCATAACTCCAATTACATCACTCTTCAACACGGCACCAATATTTACTTTTTGCTTGTTTTCTGAATTCAGGTTGAGGATCAGCCTCTCAGGGTTCGCATCATTTTCGCGCTGCAGCAAGGCTCCAGATGAAGATACGCTGTTTAATTTTTGATAACCCAGTGGGATGACTACAACCTCGTTATAAGCGTTCCTCGGTCCCACAACAATGCCCCCTGAAACTCGAACAAGCATCGATTCGAGGCTTTCATAGTAATCAATCCCATCCTCCCCAAAATCAAAACTTCTTAAGCGGTCATTATCGATCGTTTGATCGGGTAAAACTCGATTTTCGGAGCCTATGACGATGTGATCCGGAAGTTGATTACCAGTAGACAACGTCCTGACTTGTGGATCAACAATTTCAGTGATCGTCAGGTTTTTATCTTCTATCTTGCCCGGAAGAAATTCTTCAACCTTTCCATTGACCAGTACCTTATCCCCAGGGATTACATTTTGATAATCCTCTGTGAACACAAAGATTCCTTCTGACGTGCAATTTAGTCCATCCTCTTCCTCTGATTGCATGTAGAAACCATTGTACGCTTTTGCGGTTACAATGCCCGTGACTCCACTTACCATTTGATCACTGTAAGGGGATCGATGTGAACAACCCTGGATCTCAGCGATTGTAACTAAATCATCCACGGCTGGCTTTTCACACGCAGTGAGGATTCCAGACAAGAAAAGCATCATTACCAGGTGAGTTACGACAATCCTGCAATTTTTGACCATGGCTTATTGTATAATTTTTTTACTGAAATTGCATTGGAGGCGTGAATGAAGAATTTTGTTGGCGCTATAGACCAGGGAACAACGAGTACTCGATTTATTGTTTTCGATCGCAAAGGAAACATTGTTGCAGTCGACCAGAAAGAGCATAAGCAATACTACCCGGGTCCTGGGTTGGTGGAGCATGATGCCCTGGAGATCTGGAACAATACCAGGGAGGTCATCCAAAATTCACTGCGCATTTCTGGCTTATCCCCCGATGATCTCGCTGCGTTGGGGATCACAAATCAACGTGAGACCACAGTTTTGTGGCGTCGTTCTACAGGCATACCGTTGATGAATGCAATCGTGTGGCAGGATACCCGGACAGATGCGATTTGTGACAAATTGGAGATGGAAGGGATAAAAGAGGTATTCGCTACTAAGGCCGGTCTCCCGCTCGCCACTTACTTTTCCGGTCCTAAGATAAAATGGATGCTCGACAATCAAGTCGGTTTACGGGAACTGGCCGAATCCGGTGATATTCTTTTCGGGAATATTGACACATGGTTGATCTGGAACCTGACTGGTGGTGTGCATGGGGGGATACATGTTACAGATGTCACCAATGCCTCAAGAACAATGCTTATGAATCTCGTCACTCTGAATTGGGACGACGAGTTGTTGAAGATACTTGATGTACCCAAAACGATCATGCCGAAGATCGTTTCAAGCTCAGAAGTTTATGGATACGCCGCTTCACTTCTTCCCCGAGTACCGATTTCCGGGGACCTGGGTGACCAACAAGCCGCTCTGGTGGGTCAATGTTGTTTTTCTGCAGGTGAAGCCAAAAACACTTATGGGACGGGATGCTTTATGCTATTAAACACCGGCACAGAACCCGTGCACAGCAATAATGGATTATTAACAACCGTCGGCTACAAATTTGCACAAGAGCCGGCAATCTATTGTCTTGAGGGATCTATTGCCATCACCGGGGCGTTGGTTCAATGGCTGCGCGATAACCTGCAGATCATTGAAAAGTCCAGTGATATCGAACCTCTCGCCAGAACAGTAACAGATAACGGTGATGTGTACTTTGTGCCAGCTTTTTCAGGTCTATTCGCACCACACTGGCGCTCTGATGCCAGGGGAATTATCGCTGGGTTAACCCGATATGCCAACAAGGGGCATATCGCGAGGGCTGCATTGGAAGCAACAGCATTTCAAACCAAGGAAGTTCTGGATGCCATGCAGCTCGATTCGGGTACCAGGTTGTCATCTCTGAAAGTTGATGGTGGTATGGTGATGAATGACCTGTTGATGCAGTTTCAATCCGATATTCTTGGTGTGCCCGTGGTACGCCCCAGGATTACCGAGACAACTGCTCTTGGTGCCGCTTATGCCGCTGGATTGGCAGTTGGCTTCTGGCAGAATACAAGCGAGCTTATCTCCAATTGGGCGCAGGACAAGCAATGGAATCCACAAATGGAAAACTCGCTCAGCGAGGTATACTTTACCAAGTGGAAAAAAGCAGTCGAGAAAACGCTGAATTGGACGAACTGATGTTTTCCCCGCCACCTTGACGTGCTTCCACAGGCAGACTAAAATTGGGGTTCGCCCGTCAGGGTAGATAATTCAAATAGAGTGAAGGTAACTGAGTCTAAGTTCCTCAGTGAGAGGCGCTCGAAGGGAAAAAAATGGAACAGCTGGTCATCAATGCAACAAAAAGGGATGTAACAGGTAAGCAGGTACGAGCATTAAGACGTGGTGGGAAATTGCCCGGCGTCATCTACGGTCATAAGTTCGATTCAGTTCCTGTGACCATGGATCAAAAGGAAGCTACAACGATACTCAATCAGGCGACATCGTCCAGTATTATTACAATCAAACTGGATGGTAAAGATGTGGCCGCCTTGATCCGCGATCGGCAACGAGATTTTATTCGAAACACCTACCTGCATGTGGATTTTCAGGCTGTTTCACTCACCGAGATGATCCGTACCGAGGTGAATATCGAGCTGACCGGTTTGGCGCCAGCCGTGAAAGATTATAGCGGCATCCTGGTTGAAGGTCTGACCTCGATTCATGTCGAAGCGCTACCCAATGATCTACCGGAAAAATTCATTATCGATATTTCTGTACTTAAAGAGATTGGTGACAATATCCTGGTGAAAGACATCACCGTCTCTGATAAAGTGACGATACTAACTCCTCTTGAAGAAATGGTCATACTCGTAACTGCACCTGCTGCCGAGGAAGAAGTAGCACCCGAAGAAGTAGCAGAAGGAGAAGGACCAGAAGTGATCGAAAAAGGCAAGAAGGAAGAGGAAGCCGAAACCAAAGAGAAATAACACGATCTTAGACAAAAAAGGCGAGAGAAATCTCGCCTTTTTTACATGTAGCTGATTGCCGCTTGCGCGAGGCGGGCGGTGATCCCCCATAGATGTTCACCTTGAAAATCCCGGTAATGGATCACTTTTTTATACTTACCTGGTTCGTAGTAGAAATCATCCTCATACCAGTTATCGGCATCTTTCAACCAGTCCACCGGGATCAGGAGTATGTTTTCCACTTCATTGTGATTCAAGTACAGTGTCTGAGGCCATTCAACAATGGAAATCACAGGCAGTAC
>CAYMGO010000001.1:16181-25407 GCA_964390015.1 uncultured Anaerolinea sp.
TCTTCCAGACCAGTCAATCCTATTTCTTTCAGTAACTTTGGATCGGCTACCACATTCTCTAGAATGATTGGTCGTGCAAAAATCAGGTAGCCGGTATGCGAGATCATCCTGTCAGTTGGTCGAAATCTCGTTGGTTCCGGTTTGTAAAACCTTACAGAAATATCGCATACCTCGATGAAAGCAAAGTCATTTCTTCGCAATTCCACCAACAGTTTGATGACCTGGTTGGTGGTGGGAACCAGGCAACCGAAGTGTCCTCCGGGTTTTAAAGCAGTTCTCACCTGTTTGAGATAATCGTATGGGTTCGATACGTCAAGAAAAAGCGCGTCTACATTTTGTTCGTCGAACCCGGTTTGAATATCTTTGACCTTGAATTCAACACTATCGGATAACCCCAACTTTTCCAGCGTCCTGGCGGCTGAAGCCTGCGTCTTTTCCTTGATCTCGTAAGAATACACGCGACCAGTCCTACCAATAGCGTGCGCCAGAGCAGTTGTGAAAGAGCCGCTACCCGTTCCTGCTTCAATGATGCGGCTACCTGGACCGATCCCCATGTAGAGCAGGATATAACCGATCTCTTTAGGATACATGATCTGTGTCGCGCGTTTCGTATTCCTCAGGATATCGGTCAGAGAAGGTTGCAGTAAGAAAAAGGGGCTGCCGTTGTGACTTAGTACCTGCGTACCCCACTGCTTTCCGATCAGGTCATCGTGGGCAATAATACCGCGATGTGTGTGAAACTGCTCACTTTCCTTAAGTATGATCATGAATGACTTATGGCTCAAGCCAACAAGCTGAACAAGATCCCCTTCCTGCGCAATTAACGATTGGGTTTCAGTCAAGTGTGTACCTCTATTTTGGTTTGGTCTCCTGGTTGAACATGCTCAACCAGAACCCAAGGAACAGAACCACGACAGTGCCAACGATCGCGGGGCCAAAATTAATTGGGCCGAGTGGTAGAAACCGCATTTTTGTTAAATTTCCAAGAAGGTGTCCCAGCCAGAACCCCACCCATGAAAGTATGTTGAAGAAAACAAGCCATTTAAACCCACCGCCATGCCAGAAGTGGAAAGCACAACCAAATACTGAAGCAATCACAGTCCCCAGAAAAAATGAAGCCAGTGTCATTGATTTTCTCCCGCAAAGGTCTCAGTAATAACCCCACTCCCGATCACCATCTCGTTATCGTAGAAGACAGCGTATTGCCCAGGAGTCGGATCTCTGACGGATTCATTGAAAGTAATATTATAACCTGAGGACTGCGCTTTCATGATTACAGCCTCCACTGCCAAAGACCGGTAACGAACCTTTACCTGAAAGACAGCTGGAAGCGAAGGTTCAATACCGCTGACCCAATTGATATCACTAACTCTTAGCCTCTTGATTCCCATGTGTGACCTGGTTCCAACAACGAGTGTATTCGTCGATATATCCTTGCTCAGGACGTAATATGGTTCACTATGACTGATCAATATCCCCTTTCGCTGCCCGATGGTGTACAGAGCCAGGCCTGAATGTTTTCCGATAATCTCACCTTCTGGGGTTCTGATCACTCCTGGAACAAACAAATCGGGAGAATAACGTCTCAGGAATTCCTCCTGACTTTGCCCTTCTAGAAAACAAAGATCCTGCGACTCTTCGCTTTCTTCTATTTTAAAATTATATCTATACGCAATACCTCTCGTTTCCTTCTTAGTTATCTGCCCCAGGGGAAACATGGCGCGCGCTAACTGTGATTGTGTTAATCCTGAAAGTACGTATGATTGGTCCTTATCTTTATCAACAGCCTTGAAAAGCCGGTAAAGTCCATCCTCCCCCCTCCTCACCTGCGCGTAATGCCCGCTGGCTAATTTATCTGCACCTGATCCTGTGGCGAGACCCATCAGTAAACCCCATTTTATGTGACGGTTGCAGACAAAACACGGATTTGGGGTTACACCATACCCATGTGATTTTATAAAGTATTCGATAACCGCTTTTCGAAAATCAGCGGTCACATCAACTACCTGGAAGGATATTTGCAGCTGCTCCGCAATCTTGCCCGCTCTTTCAAGAGACTGGTCAAAGGCAATATTCACAGATGTACCTGTATTCGCGCTTTGCCAGGTGCGCATCATAACCCCTGTTACCTGGAACCCCTGTTCAACGAGTAAAGCTGCAGCTACAGAGCTGTCAACTCCACCGCTCATCGCTACAACAACATGCTGAGCATTATTTCCTGTTTTCTCCATAAATTTCCGACCAATCAGTGTGGATATTACCATAACCGGGGTCTGATTTGCAGGTTTTGCTACGCCTATCACAGGTAAAAGGCTCAAAACAAAGACTGATATAATTATTTTGTAGATACATTCTATATTGAGGAGCATCCAATGACCCAAAAGATCGTTTTTGGCACAGATGGCTGGCGTGGTTCGATCGCGGAGGATTACACTTTTGCCAACGTACGCAGGTGCAGCCAGGGCTTTGCGGACTACATGCTCAAGCATGGAAAAAAGGGAGAGTGGATAGTAATCGGATACGATAAGCGCTTCTTGTCAGAATATTTCGCGCAAGCGGCTGCTGAAGTACTCGCTGCAAACGGACTCAAAGTCCATTTGACAAATACTGCCACCCCCACTCCGGTAATCGCATTCGCGGTCGTTGACAAAAAAGCTGCCGGTGCGATCAATATCACCGCATCACACAACCCTCCAGTTGATAACGGATTCAAAGTACGCAATGAGTTTGGTGGTGCAATCGCCCCCGAAGGCCTGAAAGAGATTGAAAGCCTCATTCCGGAGTCTGAAGACCAGGCAAACAGGATGGCTTTTCCTGAAGCATTGTCTCGCGGATTGGTTAATGTTTTTGATGCAGCCGAGAACTACATTACCCACATAAAAAAGTTGATCGATGTTGAACCGATCAAAGCTGCGGGGCTTACCATCATAGTAGATGCAATGTGGGGAAACGGCGCTGGTTGGTTCACCCGCCTGCTTTCAGGAGGTAAGACCAGGGTTTTAGAAATCCATAATTCCCGCAACCCGATTTTCCCCGAGATGAAACGACCTGAGCCGATCCAGCCAAACATCGATGTAGGACTGCAAACAACAATTGAGCAAAAAGGCGACGTGCTGCTTATCACTGATGGCGACGCTGACCGGGTGGGGATCGGTGATGAAAATGGTATTTTTATAAACCAGCTCCAGGTTTATGCACTTCTTGCATACTATTTGCTTGAAGTCCGTAAGGAACGCGGTCCGATCGTAAAAACCTTATCCACCACCAGTATGCTGGACAAACTTGGCAAGCTTTACGATGTTCCGGTTTATGAGACCGGTGTGGGGTTCAAGTATGTGGCTCCAAAGATGCTTGAAACCGATGCAATGATCGGCGGTGAAGAATCTGGTGGATACGCATTCAGAGGGAATGTCCCTGAAAGAGACGGGATACTTGCCGGCCTGTACATGCTTGATTTCATGGTGAAATTGAACAAAAGACCATCGCAATTGCTCGCGATGTTGTTTGAAAAAGTTGGTGCTCATTACTATGACCGTATTGACACCCCGTTTTCCGGGGATCGAAATTCCCGCGAGAAAATGATCATTGAAGCCAAACCGAAGACGATCGGCGACCTGAAAGTCACAGGTCTCAACACACTCGACGGATTCAAGTTCTGTCTTGAGGACGGTGGCTGGCTATTGATCCGATTTTCTGGCACTGAGCCCATTATGCGGGTTTATTGTGAGACAACCCACGCAGAAAATGTGCAAGCGATTCTCAAAGATGGACAAAAGATCGCTGGATTGGCCTGATAGTGGAGTTTGTTGATACCCACTGCCATTTGAATTTTCAAGCTTACGATAGTGACCTTGCCCAGGTCATCAGCCGGGCAGCGGTAGCCGGCGTGGACCACATCGTTGTTCCTGGTCTCGACCTGGCTTCCAGCCGTGAGGCTGTTGAAATAGCCAACAAATATGAAACCACCTACGCTGCTGTAGGAGTTCACCCTGAAGATGTTGAACACTTTGATGAGAAGCAGATGTCTGCCTTTGAAGATCTGCTTTCTTGCAGCAAAGTAGTCGCAATTGGAGAGATTGGCCTAGATTATTATCACCGGCAGGATCAAAAAGAGCTCCAGCAGACAGTACTGAAAATTTTCCTCGACCTTGCCATAAAATTTAACAAACCGGTAATCCTGCATAGCCGGGATTCACTACAAGCCCTTCTCCTAATAATTGAAGAAATTCTCTCCTCAAATCCCCCTCGCCCGATTTCCGGAATCTTTCACTCCTTTGAGGGCAACCTTGCTGATGCTGCTAGAACTACAGAATTAGGCTTTTTTATTGGAGTTGGTGGTCCAATCACGTACAAAAATGCCCTGACCAAACACGAGGTTTTTAGTAAAATCAATCTGACAAAGATTGTGCTTGAGACGGACGCTCCATTTTTACCACCACAACTGCATCGAGGAAAACGCAATGAGCCTTCTTATATTCCTTTGATCGCAGAAAGGCTCGCAGAAATTCAACATTGTGATATAAAAGAAGTTGCACATATCACCACCGGTAATACGAATACTCTCTTTAATTGGAAATAAATAATTGATCGCATCCCTCCCCACTCTCCCCTATATTCAAAAAGGTCTCGACACCATTGACCAGATGATGCTGCGCCAATTGGAGGATTACCACCCGGACCTTAAAACCGCTACGTCGTTGATACTCGCTTCAGGTGGTAAACGGATCCGACCGAGGATCATCCTTCTCATCGGTAGCATGCTTAACGCAGAATACGAATCCCTGCTGACCCTGGCGACAGCAATTGAGATGCTTCACACAGCAACGCTCGTTCATGACGATCTGATTGACGGCTCTCTTCTCAGGCGGGGAATTCCAACATTGAATTCCAAATGGTCTCCAGCCGCCACTGTTCTCACAGGGGATTTTCTTTTCGCATCTGCCTCCGACATGGCCTCCAAGACGAACTCGGTCGAAGTGATGCGCTTGATCGCCATTACGTTGATGACCATTGTGAATGGAGAGGTAGACCAACTGTTTGCCAACCGCTGCATCACTACGGTTGATGAGTATTACCGCCGTATCTACTCAAAAACTGCTTCCCTTTTTGAAACTTCGACTCATACAGCCGCGGTTATCAGCAATGTCGATCGCCGCCAGGTAGAGGTATTGAGAAAATTCGGATACGAACTTGGAATGGCCTTCCAGATCGTGGATGACATTCTGGATTATGTTGGTGATGAAACTACCGTCGGCAAGCCAGTCGGTGGTGACCTGCGCCAGGGATTGGTCACCCTGCCAATGTTGTATTATATGCAATCAAATCCTGACAACGCCACAATTGAGCGTTTTTCCTCCGGTCAATGCTTCCAGGATGAAGAGGAGATCCAGCAACTGGTTAAAGACGTGTCAACAAGTGAGGCCATTCTCAAGTCTCATCATACCGCCGCGGAATTTGCCAGCAGGGCTGAAAATTACATCCTGGATTTTCCTGACACACCAGAGCGCTCCGCTTTGGTAAACATGACCAGGTATATCATTGAAAGGCGTAAATAATCACCATGGAAAACAAAAAGCCGCGTAAAGCGGCTTGTCTTGTGCGCTGGGTGGGAGTTGAACCCACACGCCTTGCGGCACATGGCCCTCAACCATGCCTGTCTGCCAATTCCAGCACCAGCGCAATTGCTCGGTTATTATAACCGCCAATTTTCCAATGTCAAGCAAGTATTCGATCTCAATAATCAGGAGTAAGTCTTATGTCAATCGTCCTTGACGCCATGGGAAGTGACCGGTTCCCGGTTCCCGAGATCCAGGCTGCTTCAGCTTTATCAGCAATGGGTGAAAAAGTGATCCTGGTGGGAAAAACTGAGCTAATCAGACAAAAATGCAATGAGCTGGCGATCGATCTTGCTGGTCTCGAGGTTGTTGACGCGCCGGACATCGTGGACATGGACGATAAACCGGTTGAATCATTCAAGAAAAAGCCCAATAATTCCATGGCCGTGGGCATGTCGTTGGTTAAGGAGGGAAAAGCCGAGGCTTTTGTTACTGCAGGGAACACCGGCGCGGCGTTTTTCAACGCGGTGATGATCCTGCGGAAATTGACTGGGATTTCCCGACCAGCACTGGCAGCCATTATTCCTGTGAAAAATGGGAAATGTGTTTTCATGGATACCGGTGCAAACGCCGATTGCCGCCCTGATTTTCTGCTCGAATTCGCTATTATGGGCAGTGTTTACGCCGGGATCGTATTCGGTAAAACGGAACCCAAGGTTGCTTTGCTCTCCAATGGTGAAGAATCCACCAAGGGAAACCAACTTGTAAAGGACGCTTTTCCACTTCTTGAGAAAAGCGGTCTGAACTTTGTGGGGAACGTGGAACCGAAAGAGATCTTCGCAGGAAATGTTGATTGCGTAGTAACAGATGGGTTTTCCGGTAATGTTTTTCTCAAAGCCAGTGAAGCCGTTGGTAAACTGATCACAGATACGCTCAAGAACAGCATCAAGTCCAGTGTGCGTAACAAGATCGGTTACCTGTTCATAAAACCAGCCATTGCCGATCTGAAAAAGTTGATGGACCCCTCAGAAGCCGGCGCGGCCATTCTGCTCGGAGTAAATGGACTGGCTTTCATCGGGCATGGCCGGTCAGATGCCCGGGCACTTGTTTCAGCGGTGAGGTTGGCCAGGAGAACAGCGGAGGCAAACTTATTGGAATCGATGCAGCAGGAAATATGCACAAAGCTCAGCAGCACCTCATTCTCGCGAAATTAGGATAACTTGATGAAAATCTATTCAAACGAAAAATTGATCAAACGCAATCGGACAATCGGAAACATCACCTCGCTGGGCAGCATCCTGATACTGGGAGTGGGCATGTTCTTTTCTTTCAAGGATAAGGACGGGTCTTACCTGGTTTACACATTTGGAGCATTGATCGTTGGGTTTTTGCTGTTCCAGATCGGAAATTTTTACATGTCAAAGTGGGGTAAATCCCCCCGTCCTGACGAAAGGTTGAACGCTGTCTTGAAAGGATTGGATGACAGGTATTCGCTTTACCACTATGTCACCCCCATTTCTCACCTGCTCATCGGCCCCGCAGGTGTCCTGTGTCTCATTCCTTATCAGCAGGCTGGTACGATCACGTACAATGAGGCTAAAGACAAGTGGAAACAAAGCGGTGGTAATGCGTTCCTTAAGGTGTTTGGCGGTGAAGGTCTTGGTCACCCAGAACGGGAAGTCAAATTTGCGATCGAAGACGCAACAAAATTTTTCAGCAAAAATGAAATACTTCCGTCTGAATACGCCCCGGAGCCGGTTTTGGTTTTTACCAATGATCGCGTTATCCTTGAAGTTGAAAATTCAAGGATTCCAGCGGTTTCTGGTGCAAAATTGAAAGATTACATTCGGAAAAAAGCCAAAACCACCGCACTGCCGGACCAGATTGCCCGTGATCTGGAAAAACAACTATCTATTTGAACTTTCGAGGACGCTCAGGTAAATCCTTCCGATAGCTCTTCTTCGGTGCAGGTGCCGCTGAAGCCTTTTCGAGAATCCTTTTCACCTCTTCAGAGGTCAGGTCACGGAATTCACCGGGTTTCAGGCTGCCCAATCTCAGGTTGCCGATCCTGGTTCTCATCAGTTTCACGATGAACAAACCAGTCGTTCTGGCCATCTCCCTGATCTGTCGTTTGTGCCCTTCCTTTAGAACGACTGTTACCCAGGCGCCTTTGCCTGATAAAGATTCAACACTTACAAGCGCGGGTTTTGTTTTGTAACCATCCTCAAGCACCACACCGCGCCGCCAGATCTCTAGTTGCTTCTCGTCTGGGTGGGTTGAAAGTAGCACACGATATTCCTTTTCGTGCTCGTACCGCGGGTGCGTTAGCCGGTTAATGAGAAAACCGTCATTTGTGAGCAGTACCAATCCTTCGCTCTCGTAATCCAACCGGCCTACAACAGCCAGTTCTTCACCATTATCCACAAGTCCGAAAACAGTCCTGCGCGGATCATCTGCCGCTTTATCACACAAGACAAACCTTGGCTTGTTGAGCAGAACGTAACGGTTTGCCTTCAAAGTGGGCAGCGGTTTGCCATCGACAATAATTTTGTCTGTTGCCAGGTCAGCTTTTTGACCCAGTAAAACCTTTTGTCCATTGACCCAAACCCGCCCCTGGATGATCAGCTCTTCGCATGACCTTCGGGAGCCAAAACCAGCCTGGGCGAGAATCTTTTGTACTCGTTCTTCACTCATCATTAATCCTTCAATAATCCATTGGTCGGTCGATCTTCGACCTCTTCAGGTGTCTCGTACGGTGGTAATTGACCTAGGGAATCCAGTCCAAAATGCTGCAGAAAATCCACTGTCGTTGAGAAGAGTATTGGTCTGCCCGGACCCTCGGCTCTTCCAACCTCCTGAATAAGACCTCTCGATAAAAGGCTTCTGATCACACCGTCACTGCTGACACCACGTATCGCTTCGATGCCTGGACGGGTGATAGGCTGACGATACGCGATGATCGCCATCGTTTCTATCGCTGCCCTGCTCAGTCTTGAAGTGATCTCAAGGCCCAGGAATTTTTCTACGTCAGCGGCAAATTCAGCCGCGGTTGTAAGCTGGTACTTTCCTCCGTAATACTGGATCGTGATCCCTCTGCCCTTGTAACGCGCGACAAGCTCATTCATCAGGGAATCCACTTCTTTTGTGGAAATTAGCAGTGTTTCAGCGATCTGCGATGTGGCTATTGGACTCGAGGCAACGAACAGCAAAGCTTCGATTCGTGATGAAGCGTCGAGGTGTTCACTCTGAGTGCTGTTGTCAGTCATGCTATAATTACCCAGTTAAAAATGATAAGCGTAATTATAATCGGTAAAGCATAAACAAATGCGGCCTATATTCCCTTCACTTCTGTCCATTACATTATTATTTTTCCTGCTCGCCGGATGCTCAAAGGTGGATGAAGGAAATAAGTTCTTTGTCGGTATCATTGAAGGCGGTACTTCCAACTCTATTGAAATCAACAGCGGAACAACCGTTGAACAGGTTCTGGCAATGCAACAAATCTCTCTTGGACCCCTTGACCGGGTTGAACCCTCTCTCTCCGCCTTCCTGATCGGCGGTGAAACCATCCGTGTGATTCGGGTAAAAGAAGAATTCTCGGTCACAGAAACAGTTTTGCCGTTTGAACAACAGACAATTAAGAACGAGTCGCTTCCTGAAGGTCAATCTGT
>CAYMGO010000001.1:25507-49549 GCA_964390015.1 uncultured Anaerolinea sp.
GCAGATTCTTCCGCTGAAAACATAAACAGCCTGTGGATCGTCAACATCACACAGGATGAACCACTACCTGTTGATACCAAGGTACGGGATGTCGTGCATTATGCTGATTGGGTACCGGGAAAGAAACGCACATTTGCCTATTCTTCGGTTGAACCCAGGGCAACAGCACCGGGATGGCAGGCTAATAACGATCTTCACATTTTCCAGTTCGATGATGAAGGGAAATTCGTGGACGACACAACCCTCGTCGAGTCCAATTCCGGCGGTTTATATGGCTGGTGGGGAACTTCGTACCAATGGTCTCCGGATGGAAGCAGGCTTGCCTACGCACGCCCTGATTCGATTGGCCTGGTGGATACGAAAGAAGGCGAACTGACCGTACTGATCGAATTTGCTCCCTATCAACCCCAAACTGATTGGGCCTGGATACCATGGATCTCATGGTCAGAAGATAACAGCGTCATCTACACAGTTTTCAATGCGAACCAACAGGGTGAAAGTAGTTACGACTTATCAGCAATCCTGCTGAACGACCAGAAAGTAATTCCCATCATAAGCAAGAGCGGTCTATTCACCTACCCCATTCCATCAACAACTAATGACTCGGGTTCGTATTTAGTTGGATATCTATCAACGATCATTCCCGATCAAAGTGAGACCAGCCGCTACAACCTCAACATTATGGACCGGGATGGGTCCAATCGCAAACGATTGTACCCCGGTGAAGGCTTGCAGGGTCTTGACCCTCAGACCATCGTCTGGTCACCAACACCTGATGAAAATGGTGAAAACTGGATCGGGTTTATTGCTCAGGGTAACCTGATGCTAGTCAACGCAGTGCAAGGAACGATAAAACAAGTGACTGGTGATGGATCGATCACCAGACTGACATGGAGATAAAAATGGATGTATTGATCACCGGCGCCGCAGGATTCCTTGGTTCGCACCTTTGTGAGTTTTTGTTAAAAGAAGGGCACTCAGTTATCGGGATGGATAATTTCATCACCGGCAGCCCGGATAATATCGCTCACCTATCAACCAACGACCGCTTTTCGTTCATCAAGCATGATGTTTCAGAATATATTTTCATTCCCAGAAAGGTAGATGCCGTTCTGCACTTCGCCTCGCCAGCCAGTCCAAATCCGGCGTCTCCCTACTCCTACCCCAGTCTGCCCATTCAGACCATGAAGGCAGGCGCGCTTGGAACCCACAACACCCTGGGTGTAGCCAAATCCTGCAATGCGCGCTTCCTGCTTGCTTCTACAAGTGAGATCTATGGTGACCCGTTGGAGCACCCGCAGAAGGAATCCTACTGGGGTCACGCTGACCCGATCGGGTTCCGTTCCGTTTATGACGAGGCCAAGCGGTTTGCGGAGGCATTAACGATGGCGTATCACCGTTTTCACGGTTTGGATACACGCATCGTGCGCATATTTAATACTTACGGTCCGAGAATGCGCCTGGATGACGGCCGGGTTGTCCCCAACTTCATTATGCAGGCTTTGAACGATGAACCACTGACGATTTACGGTGATGGCAGCCAAACACGCAGTTTTTGTTATGTTGATGATTTGATCGAAGGCATTTACAAGCTGCTGCTGTCTGATGAACATTTCCCGGTAAATATTGGCAATCCTGCTGAGATTTCCATCCTTGAGTTTGCTTCAGTGATCAACGAGTTGACCGGCAATAAGGCGGGAATTGTTTACAAGAAGGATAAACGACTGGGCGATGACCCGCAACGCCGACAACCGGACATCACACGCGCCAGCACGATACTTGGCTGGTCACCCAAAACTGAACTTCGCAAGGGTCTCTCGCTCACCATCGATTATTTCCGTTCTCAGCTAGCGAAAAAATGACTATTTTCAAAGATCCCGGTGAAAGGGGTAAATTCCTCAGGTTTGCTGTAGTCGGTGCCATTGGCTCGGTTGTTGATTTTGGCGTATTTAACCTATTAGCCACTTTGCTCAATGTACCCGCTGTCCTGGCGAGCATCGTCTCATTTTCACTCGCGGTTATCAATAATTTCGTCTGGAACCGGTTGTGGACGTACCCAGAAACCAGGGAAGTGCCGATTGCAAAGCAATTAGCCCAGTTTGTCATTGTCAGCGTGGCAGGCCTGGCCATTCGCACTCCACTTTTCGCTCTTACTGAAAAACTCTTCATCTCTCTTGCCGGTAAGTTCATACCGAATGTTCTCACACCAACGATAGTTGGTCACAACCTGGCACTTGCTTTTGTCATTCTCGTCGTTTTGTTATGGAATTTTTTCATAAACCGCAAATGGACGTTCAAAACTCCTTCCACCAGGAACGAGGGAAATCATGAATCACCGTCAAAGGCTTGAAGCCTGCATCGCGGGAAAGGAAGTCGATCGACCTCCAGTTGCCTTGTGGAGGCATTTCCCTGTGGATGACCAGGATCCTTCTGCACTTGCGAGATCTATCCTTGAATTCCAGTCTGTATTTGACTTTGATTTAGTTAAAGTTACTCCGGCTTCTTCATATTGCGTGAAGGATTACGGCGTTATTGACATCTGGAAAGGGAATCCTGAAGGAACTCGTGATTACCAGGATTACCCGGTAAAAAATCCTGCACATTGGCGAAAACTGGCCTATTTGCCCCCTGATGAAGGCAGCCTGGGAAGCCAGTTAAAGTGTCTTCAAAACATCCTCCACGAAATTGATCAATCAACGCCGGTGATACAGACGATCTTCAACCCTTTGTCACAGGCGAAAAACCTTGTTGGCAGGGAGGAATTACTCCTTCACATGCGCCAACATCCTGATGAACTTCTGGCAGGACTTGAGATTCTCACTGAAAACACGATAAATTACATACGTGCGTGTGTGAAGTTGGGAATTGATGGGATTTTTTTCGCCATCCAGCACGCGCGCTCCTCGTTGTTGTCTGTTGAAGAGGTTAACAAATTCATGCTGCCGTTTGATGAGCGAATTATCAATGTCACAACCAACTTATGGTTGAATGTGATGCACTTACATGGTAATGGCATCTACTTTGACCTCATCCCAAAGAATGGTTTCGCGGTCGTTAATTGGCACGACCAGGAGACCCCCCCCTCCCTGCCAATTGCCAAGGCAACTTTCCCGGGTGCCGTTTGTGGCGGACTGAGACAATGGGAAACGCTTGTTTATGGTTCGCCGGCACTTGCCAGCAGTGAAGCAAAGCAAGCCATATCTTCCACCCTGGGTGAGAGGTTCATCCTGGGCACAGGTTGTGTACTACCGATCATCGCGCCGCGCTCAAACATACAGGCAGTCAGGATGGCGGTTGAAGGATGAGCACACCGCGCATCATCGGTGGTAAAGCCCGCGGCATTCGGCTTGAAGCCGTGCCAGGAGACTCCACCAGGCCGATCACAGACAGGGTGAAAGAAGCTCTTTTTAACATCATCTCGGCAGATATCCAGGAAGCTAGTTTCCTCGACCTTTTTGGCGGAACGGGCAGCGTGGGAATTGAAGCACTAAGCAGAGGCGCTGACTCTTGCCTTTTCCTCGAGATCAATGAAAAAGCCATCGCTACCATCAAAACAAACCTGTCAAAAACGCATACCAGCGACCAGGGAAGCGTGTTGAGGATGGATGCGCTCAGATTCCTTTCCAACCCTCATAAAGAGGTTTTTGATTACATCTACATTGCCCCGCCGCAATACAAAGAAATCTGGCTGGATGCAATTAGTAAACTGGATGACAACATTGCGCTATTACGCGAAGATGGTTGGGCGGTCGTGCAGATCCACCCGGTTGAATACAAAGCTTTAGAATTGGTCAACCTGGTGGAATTCGACCAGCGCAAATACGGATCAACTACACTTATTTTTTATGAAAGGCGCCCTTGACTCAGTTCCACTGCCAGGTCGTAGTTCTCTCACCTTGATCGGTGTACGCGTATTTTCCAAAAAACAACTGCTCAGTCTTAACGGACCTCATGACATTATTCACCAATTCAGGAACATCCTCAACAACTGCAAGTGAATCAAGTTGATCGATATCGATCCAATAAAGAGACCCTTCATCGGATTGCGTCAACTCTCCTGATGTCGTGGATCCTGTGAAAACAAAAAGCAGTATCCCCTCGTTTTTATTCACATCAATAGAAATTGTGCCGGTTAGCTTGAGATCTGAACAGCAAAGCCCGGTTTCTTCTTTCAGTTCTCTCTTAGCACCTGAGAATACATCCTCACCACGCTCGATATGACCACCGATTCCATTGTACAACCCGGGATAGATTTTCTTGTCTTCACTGCCCTTTTGAAGCAGAACCCTGTGCTCAGATATCAAAAAGATGATCGACCTGGGTACAACCTGGTAGCGGTCTTTTAAGATTTTCTGCGGATGAGGCGACATTTGATAACCGATGCCAGGGTGGCTCAGCTCAGGAACATCGGTATACCCATAAAGTCACGAATCTTGGGCACATAGTTTTCGATATCGTAGAAACTGGGAACATCAACGCGCTTTTTGCCGGCCAATACCATGTTTATTGGTACGGTAGTATATTTGCCACCGTGCAGTGCCACGAGTTTACCGGTTTCATTCCTTCTGATCAATTGCACTGCCAGATTACCAAATGACATCGCAACCATTCGATCAAGAGAATCCGGAGCACCGGAGCGCATCAGGTATCCCAGCTGTTGATACATAATATTCTGACCGGTGAGCTTCTTGATCATGGCAGCTGTTTCTTCACCCACACCACCCAATTTTTTATGACCGTACGCGTCTTCCTCACCCCGCTCAATGACATCACCGCCTTCCATGATCGCGCCTTCACTGATCGTCATCATGGAGTAATTGGATGGATTATTACGCTTGTCTTCGACCAGGAAGTCAGCCAACCTGTGTATCTCAAAAGGTACTTCAGAAATGATGGCGCGGTCTACGTAACTCAGATAAGCAGTGATCAGGCTTGTCTCACCTGAGTTTCTTCCGAACAGCTCAACAACGCCGATTCTTTCATGAGAGCCAACGCTGGTGCGCATGTTTGTGATGAAGTCCACACTGCGAGTCACTGCTGTGGAAAAACCTATGCAGTAATCAGTACCGAAAACATCGTTATCCATCGTTTTCGGTATACCGACTACAGGAAAACCTTCCTTGTTTAACCTTACAGAAAAACTAAGTGTGTCATCTCCACCGATCGAGACAAGCACATCAATGCCAAGGTGTTCAAGCACGCGCATAATATGTGCTGTGAAATCCGTTGTCCCTTCGTCGTCAATCTTTTTACCCAGTGGAGAATTTATCAGGAAGTCGGGTGTGTCAGAAGGTTTTACCTTTTGTGGATTTGTGCGTGATGTGTGTAAAAAAGTTCCACCGGAACGATCAACTGTGCGTACGTCATCGCGGGTCAGGTTACGAACAAAAAAATCGTGCTTTGAGGCATCATCCATATCATAATTCAATAATCCGCCCCACCCGCGCCTGATGCCCACCATTTTATAACCGGCATCAAATGCGCTCATCGCGACTGATTTGATCGCCGGGTTCAAACCGGGGACATCTCCTCCTCCGGTTAATATTCCAATCGTCTTCGTCATTGAAAACTCCTGCAAAAAAGAATAATTACTTGGCCGGTGCCTCTAACACCGGAATTGTGATCATACTTTCCACGCCCAATTCAGATGTAGTCTGAATACTGAAAGTCCCGCCCAGTAGCCCAACCCTTTCCTCTATCAGGTTCAACCCCAATCCATCTTCTTCTTTCAATTCTTCAGAAGAGAACTCTTTCCCATTATCCAGGACGGTTAACAGAATTCTGGAGTTTTCCAGCGTGAGGATGATCTCAATTTTCAAATCACTGATCGACGCCTGGTTGCGCTTGATTCCGTTTGCTACCAGTTCCTGGATGGTGCGAAACAGGAATACCTCCAGGTAAGGTTCCAGTTTTTTTTCGCTGCCGTTTATGGTCAGCAGGATGTGAGTACCGGTAGATTCCTGGGTATTGGCAACATACTTACGCAAAGTAGGGATGAGCCCCAGGTCATCCAACATCATCGGTCTTACCTCGGCTACGAAGTTACGTATCTTCTGGAAGGTTCCCATTGCTGATTGTTTCAGCTTATCCAGTTCATCTTTGGCTTTGGATGGATCAATATCGAAAAGCTTGGTGGCAATCTCAGCCTGGACAATAAAATTAGAGAGAGCCTGCGCAGGACCATCATGCATCTGGCGGGATAACCTTTGCCTTTCAGCTTCCTGTGCTGTTATCAGCATCTCAAGTGTTTCGATGCTTCTGCTCTTCGACCTGCGGTTTGTATTTGCCAGATCATCTTTTTGATAAGTTGCTTTCAGGCTTTCCAGGAAGTTCTTCGTCGATTCCAGCTGACTTTGCTGCTCTTGAAGTTTTTCAACCTGACCGCGCATGAGCAAGAATCTTTGCTGCGAATCCATGGCTTCAACGTAAGCATCACGAATTTCTTCTTTTGTCGCATTTTCCAAGGGATCCGTGATCTTCTGTAATTGCGAGGTAATCAATGAGGCTCTCTGTGTCAGACGATTGATTTCACCCTGGCTCTGTTCAATGGTTTGAAGGACCTGCTTCAAACGATCATTTGTCAATCCAAGTTGTCTCTCGATTTCACCATCGAAATCGTTTGTTCGATCACTTATCCCGTGCATTTGATTGTCCATGTTTTCTCCCGGAGTTCCATCCATGGTCCGCGTTAAACTGTTTTAGTATAGCATAATGAATAATTTTTTGTAAAAGATTGCAGGTTTGTAATTACCGGTGTCGCTGGCAGGAACGGGTCTTCCTAATTCCTTGCAGGTTGATCAAGTCAGTTCTGGATAATTGGATTGCGGAATTTTTCACTTCTCAATACCCACCACCTGACCCAATACAAGAAGACCAGAATGATCACAGGTTGAACAACATACTGGATGATTCTCGAAAGTACTATTGAGATCTCAGTGATGAAAACACCGGAGAATAACCAACTCAGGATAAAGAGGAAAATCGGCAGCAAGAGTATACCGATATAAGTTCTGTCCTTCCAAAGATCATAAAACAATCCCATTGTGATGATCAATGAAGGAAGATACAGGATAGTATGCTCAACGTGTGTGCCCGTGCCAAACCAAGGGAGCAAGAGCAATAACAATGCAATATTCCAGGCCAGTTTGCGTTTCCCTTGAACCTTTACCACGATCCATTCGAAAACCAGTAAGAGGACAACTGCCAGATTCTTCACCAGGTTCAACCGGAAAGCCATCGCGGCATCGGTAGAGGGCAACGCCTGCAGAGGATTGATCCCTGAGTAGTTCATAATCACTTGTAGATACGAAAAAACCCAATCAGGGATTAAGAGAATACTGAATCCCATCAACAAGGTATAAGTACCCAGGAACCACCAGAAGATCCGCTTTCTGCCGCGAAATACAGCCCAGACCAGGATCAAAAGAACACCAGGATAAAATAATTCAGTTTTCACCAATGAAAATGCTAGCAGCAATCCGGCGGCTTCATCTTTCTGTCTTACCATTAACATTGCTGCGATGGCAAATAATGCAAGACCTATAATCGTAAGGCTGCCGCTGAGAATGGCGCTGACAGAGGGCAGCGAGAAGAGAAGGATTATCCCGAGGATGGTGAAAATAGTGACTTTTTTATTCGTGGTGATTAGATTCAGAAACATCCATCCAATAGACACGAGTGAAATTTCCAATAGCGTCATCCACATTGCCCGCGCAATGGTGAAATCCCCAACCAGGCTGAACGGCGTCAGAAAAATGATTGAAAAAAGCGGCGCAGCGAAGCGGAATACCTCATCCTCCCCGGGATCCAGTTCATCTTCCATCGCACTCGTGAGCCTAGAGACAGCCACATCCGAGTAAGGATCAACGCCATCCTTGACATAAATTCGAGTGGCATACCAGTGGGTAAAAAAATCATATCCACCGGAATTCGTCCTGATGATTGACAGGTTGCTGAAAAAGAAAAGAATTAGCAGGAGAACAACAAATCCTGCAACGAGATACACACGCCTGTTTGTGATGAGCTTCATCATGATTCACCATTACTCATACGAGCAATGTGTAATTATAACCTCTGAAAAAACGCTGAATTCTGCTCTATTTGAGTTGGGTCGAAAACAATTACAGGCGCTTGTGGTAGACCCGGTGGGTCTTGTAAAACTCGCCACCAGCCATGGTCATATCCTTACGCATCTGCACAGCCGTTTCAGCAACCTGAGTCAGTTCCCAATGTGTGAACCCAAATTCCTTGATTGTGGTCTGCATCTCATGGTAAAGAAGGGCGTTCCCACCCCTGCCATGATATTCAGGTAACACACCCGCGCCATTCATTGATACCCAATCAGAATTGTTCAGGGAGATCAACATATCCAGAATACTGATTGGGTTGATCCTGCCGTTGTGACGCTGCAGCGCTTTTGAAATATCCGGAAAAGATATGAAAAAGCCGACGATTTTGTCTTCGTAGGTGATTATTTTTACCAGTTTGGGATTGACAACGTCCAGAAGATTGCGGAGCAGCAGGTCGATCTCTCCTTTGGTCATCGGATAGTATTCCCAATTATTGATAAAGGTATTGTTGTAGGCGGCGCCGAGTTCATCCGCAATTGCCCGGATCTGCCGTTTGTTTTTGAAGTTAATGATCTTGAATTTACCTCTTTCGATCACTCTACGTGCGACTTCAGCCATTTTTTCTGGAAATGAAAATTTATCACGATGGAGATAACAGGAAGCGAAATCCACTTCTTTCTCAAAACCAATCCTCTCCAGCAACTTCGGGTAATACGGATAGTTGTAGTTCATCATCGTCATCATTTGATGATGCTGGAACCCCTCATAAAGGATGCCGTATCCATCAAAAGCGGATAATCCCTTCGGACCCACGAGGTCCTCAATACCGCGCTCTTTACAGAAGGCGAAAGCCTGTTCAAAAAGCATGTCAGCGACTTCCTGGTTATCAATGCAATCAAAAAAGTAGAACTGACCTTTCTTAACTTTATGATACTCGTTAAACAACGTATTGATGAATACGCCAATCCTTCCGACGATCTTTCCATCTTCGAGCGCAACAAAAAATTCGCCATCTGAGTGTTCATAAAACGGGTGCCTTTTCTTGTTCAGCATCAACTTGATGTCAGCACGAAACGGTGGACAGAACTGAGGACAATCCTGATACAGATCATATTGGAATTGAACAAATCGGTTTACATCGTTCTTTGAATCCAGATCAACCTTTTCAATTGTGATCATTTTGTCCTCGCGTTGGGGAGTAGAAGAATGCATTGAGTATACAATAAAAACACTTCAAGACCTGTACCGATGTACTGACATTCGTCATTGGTAAAAATACCTACTTTCATTTATCATTAGCGAATAATCGTGCTTTTTAGCCTGGAGGTAACGCATGGACAAGTTCATTATCAATGGAGGAATCCCACTACACGGAGAGGTGACGCCAGGAGGTAACAAAAATGCCGCGCTGCCACTGCTGGCAGCCTGCCTGCTCACCGAAGAACCTGTCATATTGCGGAATGTACCTGACATCCAGGATGTGAAGATCATGGGCGAATTGATCCAAAGCCTTGGAGTGGAGATCAAGAAACTTGAACCCTCCACCTGGCAGATCCAGGCGCGCGAGATCCACCCGACTGATCTCGATCCTGATCTCTGCAGAAAGATTCGCGCCTCAATACTACTCGCTGGGCCAATGGTCGCCAAGACTGGTGAGTTACAACTACCGCCGCCGGGCGGTGATGTTATCGGCAGGCGCCGCGTGGACACTCATCTCCTCGCACTGGAAAAATTAGGTGCTGAGATTGCCTACGATCGCGCCTTCAAATTCAAAGCAAACGGACTAAAGGGTGCAGATATCCTGCTGGACGAAACAAGTGTCACTGCTACAGAAAACGCGATCATGGCCAGTGTGCTGGCCAGGGGTAAATCCATTATCCGCAACGCAGCCAGCGAACCGCACATCCAGGATCTTTGCCACCTGCTCAACAAAATGGGTGCAAAGATCAGCAACATCGGTTCCAACACATTAAATATTGAGGGAGTTAAAGCACTCCATGGAGCAGAATTTGAGATAGGGCCTGATTATCTTGAAGTGATCAGTTTTGTCGGCGCGGCAGTGGTAACGCAAGGGGAAATAACTATCAAGAATGCCGGCGTTCAATACCTGGATATGATTCGCCTGGTTATGGAACGCCTGGGTGTTGTGTGGGAAGAACGGGGAAATGACCTGTATGTTCCCTCCGAGCAGCGTCTCACCATCGAATCTGATCTGGGTGGTGCAATTCCAATGATCAATGTTATGCCATGGCCTGCCTTCCCGACTGACCTGATGAGCATTGCCATCGTCATTGCCACTCAATCCCGAGGGACAATTCTATTCCACGATTGGATGTACCCATCCCGCATGTTCTTCACTGACAAGCTGGTGGCAATGGGCGCGCAGATCGTCCTGTGCGACCCGCACCGCTGTATCGTGCAGGGACCCACACCTCTAACGGGAGAAAAGATGGAAAGCCCGGATATTCGCGCGGGTATGGCCCTGGTGCTGGCGTCTCTCTCAGCCAGGGGAAAATCAACGATTCGAAATGTGAACCAGATTGATAGAGGTTATGAAAAAGTAGACGAAAAGCTCCGAAAACTCGGAGCTGATATCGTCAGAACAAAAGAAGAATGATGAGGAATTCCAATAAGGCGCTCTTTGAGCGCTTTATTTTTGATCAATTACTTCAAGGAACTGGTCAACGGCATCACGGATACTAGGCTCTGGTAAAGCTCCCACCTGGCGGTGCACAATCTTACCTCCGTGAATAAAGAGCATGGTCGGTATACCTTGCACACCATACTTCAGCGCGTATTCTGAATTCTCGTCAGTGTTAACTTTCGCAACAAGCAGTTTCCCCGTGTAATCTTTGGCGATCTTATCCAAAATTGGCGCTACCATCCGGCATGGACCACACCACGGCGCCCAAAAATCCACAATTACCGGCAGCGGTGACTGCAATATTGTTTTCTCAAAAGCTTCGTCTGTTACATGTACTGGTTCAGTAATCATCAATTTATCTCCAAATTAAGAAATATCGCGGCATTTGCCATTGGCTATTTTCTTTTGTAATCAATAAACCTGTAACCAACGCCACGTTCAGTAAGAATGTAAACCGGGTTGGCGGGATCTTTTTCAAGTTTTTGCCGTAAATAATTTACATACAGGCGCACGTAATGCGGTTCATCGCGATATTCGTATCCCCACACCTTCGCCAGTATCTGGTCGTAAGTAAGCACCCAACCCGCATTTTGAACCAGGTGATATAGCAAACGGTATTCCGTCGGTCTCAGTTTTACCAGCTCGTTATCCAGCCACACTTCACGTCTGCTAAAATCGATCTTTAAATGATCGTCCACCTCGATGATGCCATCACCGGCAGCAGAGCCCTGGTCGGTTCGTCGTAACACGGCTCTCACCCGGCTGACCATTTCTCTTGGACTGAAAGGCTTGGTAATATAATCGTCTGCACCTAGTTCCAACCCGCGAACCCTGTCATCTTCCTCACCTTTTGCAGTGAGCATGATCACCGGTACCTGGCTTGTCTCCCTTATCAACTGAAGTACTTCGAATCCGTCAATATCAGGCATCATCACGTCCAAAATGATCACATCCGGCATACGATCGCGCAGCAGCTGGATCGCCTGCAATCCACGGTTCGCCTCAACAACCTGGAAGCCATCATGCTCCAGGTTCAACCTGATGAACCGTGCCATGCGTTCTTCATCATCCACAACCAGGATCAGTTTATTTTTGTAAATATCATCAGCCATTTATTTACTCTCTCACAACATTCACGAGGTTGCTTTCTTCTCCCTCAGGTAGCACCTCAAAAAAGGATAGGCGCGAAACCGGCCAAGCGGCTAGGTTCACACTGGGTTCCATGTAATGGAGCATTTTTCCATCACGCCTTCTGGGTTTGCGAATATAGATCATCGTGTCAGTCGTTGCCGGCAATTCGTCTAATTCACCCACTACTGGGTCTTCGTTTATCATGTGAAGGATCACTGTTGGCATGGGTTCTCTCTTTTACCTCATCATTATATATTGACTCAATGGACAGGGCAATTCTACCCTTTTCGACCGGCAATGATCACACTGATGTTATCCGGTCCGCCATTTTGATTTGCTGCAGCCACCAGTTGCTTGCAGGCAATTGTCGGGTCATCTTGGTGTAACACGATGCTGCTAATCGTCGTTTCGTCCACAACACCCCACAGGCCATCGCTGCAGAGCATCAGCTTCGCCCCTTGAGGGACCTGGACTGTATTGATATCTGCTTTGAGTGTGTCAGGTTGACCGATTGCGCGCAGAAGCACATTCTTTTGCGGGTGCAATTCAGCCTCAGATTGAGTTATTTCATTTAAATCCAAAAGCCTTTGCACAAGTGAATGATCTCTGGTGATCTTCTGAAGCTTTCCATCCGGAAGGATAAAATAAGCCCGGCTATCACCAACCTGGGCTATGGTAATCTGTTCATGTCTCCACAAGGCTATAGTTGCGGTTGTTCCCCCACCGGGTGCGCTCTGCAATACCCTCTTCTGCGCTTCTTCCACTGCCTTGTTGAGAAAACCGTGTAAATCCTCATCTGATATAGCCGGAGAATCCGTCAAAGAATTGGTGACAATTTGACTTAACAAGTAACGGCTGATCGTGCGGCAAGTCACACTGGAGGCTACTTCGCCGTTGCGGTGCCCACCCATGCCGTCGGCAATAATAAATAATCCGAAATAGTCGTTTCCTATACCATCGGCTAAAACACTGGTTAAACAAAAAAGTGCATCTTCATTATGATCACGCTGCAGTCCGACTGATTGGCCGGAACCCGCGATAAGCTGCTTGGGGAAAATGGTATTCGCTCCCCCTTGTTCCAGCGGATATTGTGTTTGAACCAGAGCTGGACCATCTTGACGGGAATTCGACTGCTTCTCGCCCTTCTTCTTGTTGAAAAAACCGCTGATTCGATTAGCCAATATTTTTGCACCTCATCTTATCTGTAGCAGGCAGTAATAAACAGGATTTAACAGAATATCGCTTCATGACTACTGCTGGTTCTCGTCGGTCAAAGCAACCAGGTAATCTGCTGCCGCCCAACCACTACGGGTTTCATCATAAGGGGCAGAAAGTTGCCACCACAGGATCTCATCTTTTTCGATTGGTCCCTCCACCACTGTAAAAACTTCAGATTCATTAGCCAGGAAGACCACATCAGTATCGGTGCCAGGGTCTCTGCGAATCCGTAATCCGACACCTTCGGTACCTGCGATCTTGACGAATTTCCCCATGGAGATGCCGTTGACCTCAATATAAGGCAACGCGGTATGTGTCGGAGTGACCTGCAGGTAATTCATGTCCACAGTGGGGATCGCGCCGGCAGCGATTACGGTGATATTGGCTTTTGGCGTCATTTCTGAATTATGTCTATACGTAAGTCCGTTTAGCAAGAGGAACACATACAGCAGACAGATGCCTGCTACAAGAATCGCCCCCAGGATAATTTTCTTGTTGATCATAAAAACCATTCTCTCCCGGCGTTACACCGGAAAGATGAAAAACGCCAATCCAAAAATAACATAAACGGATAGCAGCGCCGCTCCTTCAAGATAATTGGACTCTCCGTCTGCAGCGACGAAGTAACTGATGAGCACACTTGACATCAGAGCAGCGAGTTCAAATGTATTGAAAACAAGGTTCAACGGGTTCCCCATCAATAAGCTAATGAATACGAGGAATGGAGCAACAAAAAGAGCAATTTGCAGGCTTGATGAGACAGCGATCTCCATGCTCAATTCCATTTTATTCTTTACAGCCACTGTGATTGCCACGAGATGCTCAGCTACATTGCCGATGATAGGAACGAGAATGATTCCCAGGAAGAACTCAGAGATACCTGAACCCGCCACCACAGCTTCTACACTGCCAACCAGTATCTCGCTTAACCACACAATACCCGCGGTGGCGAGCGCCAGGACGATAATTGATTTTCTTACACTCCAGACTGGATGATCGGTGATGTGTTCAATCGGCGCGGCCATACTCAGACTTTTCTTTTGATTCAAAGAGAAGAAAATGCCGAGCACATACAAGCCGATCATCACCCCCGCTACGCATAAACTCAGGATCTCGACCTTTTCGTTTACACCTGAAGCGGTGGAATGACTGAAGATCGATGGGATTACCAGCCCGAGAATTGCTATGGATAACAGGATTGTATTATTGACTGTGTGTTGGCGGTCGAATTTTTGCACGCCATTTTTTATCCCCCCTGCCAGAATTGAAAGACCCAGCACGAAAAGCAGGTTTCCAATGATTGATCCGGTGATCGAGGCTTTTACCAGTTCCAATAGACCTTTATCAATGGCAAATAGGGTGATGATCAATTCAGCCGCGTTTCCAAGCGTAGCATTGATCAGCCCGCCAACTTTAGGCCCAGTGTGCGAAGCCAGGCCTTCAGTGCCATCTCCGATCAAGCCAGCAAGAGGAATTACCCCCGCTGCTGACAGGCTGAATACCAGGATCGGGTTCCAATCCACAATGGAAGCGATTATGGCAAACGGAATTGCCAGCAGCAGCAGATAAATTGGTTTGCGTTTTATGTATTTTAGTAGGTTGGTCATAAGCATCAATTATAACGAATGTATGCAAAAACTGGCATGTTATAATCTTTTTTATGGGTGACACATCGGCGCAACACACCATTCTGGGCAGCCGTTACCGCCTGATCCGGCAGGTTGGAAAAGGAGGTATGGCGTACGTATTCAAAGCGTATGACCAGATGCTTGAGCGGCCAGTCGCTGTAAAATTGCTGAAACGGGATTTTTCCGACGATGAAGAATTCCGGGAGCGCTTCAAACAGGAAGCTAAAGCAGCGGCCAACCTCTCCCATCCCAATATCGTTACCGTGCATGATTTCGGCATCGACCCCTCTGGTGTCTACATCGTGATGGAATACATCGCCGGTACCGACCTCAAGACCAACATCAAGGAAAAAGGTGGCTTCCCGTATGCAGAGGGATTGGCATTGATGATCCAGGCATGCGCCGGGCTTGGTTATGCCCATCGCGCTGGCATTGTTCACTGCGACGTTAAACCGCACAACATGTTGGTTACGCCTGACCAAAGGTTGAAGATTACCGACTTTGGCATTGCCCGGGCGCTCTCAGCCGTTGAAACGCAGGAAAATCCCGGAGAGATTTGGGGTTCTCCACAGTATTTCGCACCGGAACAAGCCCTGGGGCAGTCTCCTACCCCTGCATCTGATGTGTACTCGTTGGGTGTGGTGATGTACGAGGTCTTTACCGGGCACCTTCCTTTTGTGGCTGATTCCATAGAAGAATTGATACGCTTGCATCAAACACAAATCCCGGTCGAACCCCATCTACTCGTACCCGGCATCCCCACGGAACTGGAACAAGTGCTGCTCAAGGTTCTTTCAAAAGAGCCAAGCGCGCGTTATCGCACCGCTGATCAATTGGGTCACGTGCTATCAATGTTGACCGGTAAAATAGTCCAAGATCTGGAAGATATGCAGACGATTCAAGTTCCGCCTTTACCCGCCATTGCCTCGACCAAATCTCCCGCCGCTGTCCGGCAGGTTAAACCAAAACCGGAGATTAAAGCCCAAATCGATTGGAAATTGATCTGGCTCGAGTTAGTCACAATCCTGCTCGTTGGCGGCTTAATCCCGTTCTGGCTGTTTATCTGGTTCAAACTGAATACGATCATACGGTGAAATTTATGAAAAAACTGATCTCCGCATCCATCTTATCTGCCGATTTTTCCAACCTTTCCAGCGCAATAAAGGAATGCGAACAGGCGGGTGTTGATTGGATACACATCGACGTAATGGATGGACATTTTGTACCTAATCTCACCATGGGGCCATTCATCGTTGACGCCTGTAAAAAGGTCACTAACCTGCCACTCGATTGCCACTTAATGGTCGAAAAACCTGAAAACCTTGTCAAATCCTTTGCTGATGCCGGCGCAGATTATCTGACCATACACCTTGAAAACAATCCCAATATCCATCGCACACTGGAGCTCATCCGTAATCTCGGGTGTAAAGCCGGTATTGCAGTTAACCCTGGAACCAGTCACGTTTTACTAGAACCGTTGATCCCCTTCGTGGATATGATCCTTGTGATGACGGTGAACCCGGGCTTTTCAGGTCAATCATTCATTCCAGAAATGATCAACAAAGTAGCGGTTACCTCACATTTGATCCAGGAACACAAGGGAATGATAAGATTGGAAGTTGATGGAGGGATTAACTGCGATACGATCACTGGTTTGGCGCAGGCCGGAGCGGATACATTTGTCAGCGCATCAGCAATATTCGGTCACCCTGAAGGCATTTTCGCTGGAGTAAAAGTGCTAAAGAGCGCAATTGCTTAAACAAAAATACGGCAAAAGCCGTATTTTTTGTAGGAAAATTGGTTTCTTACGCGGTCTTTACCATTGTACGAATGCACTTGGCGCAGAGGGTTTTCTTGACTTTCTTACCTTCTTCGACAATGGTAATATTTTGTAAATTTGGTTTAAATTTACGATTTGTTGCCCGTAAAGAAAAACTACGGTTATGACCAAAAGTCGTTGTCTTACCACACATGTCACACTTAGCCATCAGATAATCCTTTCAAAACAACACTGCTTTTAGGTAAAATTGGTTCTGCAACTTACTGAACACAGCGACGAATTCTAACACATAGCGTATCTTTTTACAAGAAACAATGTTATAAAACAAGGACATAAACATGAATTCTATAGAGAACCCATTAGGCAGCATTTTTATTTCACATCGTGCGCTGGCAACGATCGCCAGTCAATCTGCGCTGGAATCTTACGGTGTGGTCGGGTTAGCCACCAAGAGCCTTGCCACTGGTATTTCACAAATGCTGGTGAAGGATCCTGTGCAGGGCGTTGACATCGCTTACAAAGATGCCGTGGTGGTCATTGACCTTTACATCGTTATTGAGTATGGCACCAGGATTAAGTCAGTTGCTGATAACGCAGCAGAACTAATCAAGTACCAGGTCGAAAACATGACCGGTTTATCTGTTGAGAAAGTCAATGTTCATGTTCGCGGTCTGAGGATCAGTAATCCGGATTAACTGGAACACAAACGCATGATCAATCAAAAGGTAAACTTGGACTCACAGACTATGACCGGTATTCCTGAAACACATAAGATCATTGATGGTAATCAATTTAAACAGTTTATTGAGGCTTCACTAAGATGGTTGAAAGCCAATCAACAGCTGGTGAACTCGTTAAATGTATTCCCTGTGCCTGATGGAGATACTGGCACCAATATGTTACTGACAATGCAGGCTGCCTTTAACGAAATCAGCGCCATGGATGAAGCTAACATCGGAAAAGTGGCAAAAAACGTCGCGCAGGGTGCCCTCATGGGAGCCAGAGGGAATTCCGGAGTGATCCTCTCTCAGATTCTGCGTGGGTTTTCACGTGTGCTCGACAATTTACCCGAAATGGACGCCCAGTTATTGTCACAGGCATTATCTGAAAGCAGGAACACTGCCTACAAGGGAGTTGTCCGCCCGGTTGAGGGAACCATTTTAACCGTGATCAAAGATGTATCCATCGCGGTGGAAAATTCGGTCAAACGTACAACTGACCTCGTTGAGATCCTGGAAGATGCGGTGAAAGCTGCGGATGAATCTGTAAAGTTCACACCTGAACTCCTGCCGATTCTGAAAACTGCAGGGGTTGTCGATTCTGGCGGTAAAGGTTTGTTCTTCCTGTTGGAAGGGATCCTTCGTTATCATAAAGGTCTGCCGCTCGACGAAAGCGCGGTTGTCATCAAAGACCTCTCATCCATAAAATTTGCAGAAACCATGGACGATGTTGAAGATGGGCAGGATGTAGAGGTGGTCATCGATTTTGCTCCCTATCAGACCCTCGATCTTGAATCTTTCTACGATGATCTTTCCGTGATCGGCACTTCCATCCAGGTTGGTGAGGGTGAAGGTTTGTATAGAATGCACATCCACACTGAAACCTCAAAGCAGGATGAACCCGAAGCCCTGATCAAGAAACTTGGTGAAATATACAAGGTTTACAAAGAAGACCTGGTTGAACAAATGAAACGAATCGAGGCAAAGAAGAACGAGATCACTTTCAGTGACTTCGTCCCGGGTTCCATCGCAGTGGTTGCGGTCTCGCCGGGGATTGGACTATCTCAGATCTTTGCCAGCCAGGGTGCATGTGCCATTGTTGAGGGCGGCCAGACGATGAATCCCAGCATCCAGGAAATTCTGAAATCATTCGAGGATCTGCCGACAGACAAGGTGATCATCCTTCCGAACAATAAGAACATTATTCTCGCTGCCAACGCTGCAAAACCCCTCAGTGTCAAACAGGTGGAAGTGATCCCGACTCGAAATATTGCACAGGGAATATCTGCCATCCTGCGCTGGAATCCCGATGGTGACATCCAACAAATTGTCGATGACATGAATGATTCACTGGAAGAAGCAGATTGCGGCGAAATCACTACAGCCACCCGCAATGTCAGCTTGAACGGTGTTGAGGTCAAAAAAGGCAAAACGATCGGGCTGCTGAATGGCAAACTTGTTGTCGCTGGCGATAGTGTTGGAGAAACCTGCTTGAACCTGCTGAAAAAGATCAACCTGGATGAAAGAGAACGTGTGACGCTGTTCTATGGTTCAGAGCTTTCTGAAGAGGATGCTGCTGGTATTGCTGAAACTATCCAGGAAAATTACCCGGACCACGAGATTGAAGTGCACAACGGCGGACAGCCGCATTATCCAATCATCCTTTCGTTAGAGTAGATCATGGGGGCGAGTTGTGTCATCACCGATAACGCCGCGCAGTTCAACCGGCCCAACTTTCCCGGCTACAAACATGTTCAGTTTTTCTCTGAAGAAATTGAAATGCAAAAGGGAAGTATCACGGACATTCAAAGTGTCCGGATTTCAGAATTCCCCAAAAGGGTATCGCGTGACTTCCCAGTTCAGTTGATCCTGCCGAATACCGAATCTGTTTCAAAACAAATCCTGGCTAATTACCAAAAATATGATGATATCTTCATCGTTTTAATCTCGGGTGAACTACACCCAATTTTTTCTGTCACCTCCGAAGTCGTAAAAAGATTACGTGGTCGCGCAGATATTCACCTCATCGATTCACATTCATTGGCGATTGGTGAAGGTCAAATCGTTCAACTCGCAGCCGAGTTGATCAATCGGAATGAAAAAAGCACGATAATCGAAGAAAGACTGCGTTCTGCAATTCCACACACCTACACACTCTTGTGCACACCCAACTTCTCATATTTGCAGAAATCTGGATTTATCGACAAAGGGCAATCGATAAGCGGTGAAATGTTAGGTTTCTTGCCAATTTTTACACTGGAAGAAGGCAAGCTGAACCCGGTGGAGAAAGTAAAAAACCCCAGAAATGTGATCGATTATTTCATCGAATTCATTGACGAGTTTGATCAATTGGAAAACATCTCATTCATTCAACCTCAAACCGTGAATCACAATGAAACCCGGTTGATCCGTCAGCATGTTGACGAGGTTTGTTCTGACACGAATTACTCTGAGCACACATTAAATCCCTATCTCGCATCATTGATCGGACCACAAGGCATGGGGATTGTCATCTCAGAAAAATTCGTAACCTGAAACCCCACATCACTCGTTTCTCCAATAGTCACTGCAAAATCCTTCCTGGATGCTGTAAAATATACCCATGTATAAATCACTTGAAACACTCAAAAAGATACTCATACTTGAAGTTCAGAACCGCCATGAAAATAAGGCAATCATCGGCGGTATGGATAAGTTCTATCCAAACTGGCTGACAGAAGCAAAGAAAGAGGGTGTCTCAGGCGGTGTACTAGACCAGATTGAAGCCTTTTTACAGCGCTATACAGAAATGGGAGTCAGCGAGCGTGAGAGTGAGACCGTTACAATTCTCAATACACTTCGCGAACAGGACTCATTATTTCCCACGACGAACGCGCACCCACGCAACGGCAGTCAGAGTTTAAATAACGCTGGGTTTACACACGATAAAACGGTCTCCACCCCGGTTAAAAGCGTTTCTGATGCTGTTGAACCTGCCCCAAGAAGCAACACAGGTTTGAACGCACCGGTAAACGTGCTGCAGGGAGTCGGCGATGTAAAAAAAGACATTTTCCAATCGATCGGGGTCAGTAAAGTTGAAGACTTGTTGTACTACTTTCCGCGGCGCTACGTCGATTATTCAACACTTAAGACGATCAACCGCCTTGAATACGATGATGAGCTGACCATTATCGCCACAGTGCAAAGCTCGTTGACCACACCGATCCGGCGCAGAAACCAGGCCAGGGTTGAGGTTGTGGTGAGTGATGGTACAGGTTTCCTGCGCCTGGTATTTTTCCGTTCACTAAAATATGTTCAAAGTTTTGAAAATCATTTCAGGCGGGGTACTCAGCTGGTTATCTCGGGTAAGGTTTCGATGTACCTAGGCAGAAAACAGATGAACGATCCGGCGTTTGAGTATTTGGATCAATCTCATCTGAACACCAACCGTATCACACCCGTATACCCGCTCACTGCAGGCCTGACGCAAAAAGATATCCGCACTGCGGTCAACTCAGCCATACGCTTTAACATCACAAAAATTCACGACCACCTGCCTTCTGAATTGAAAAATTCAGCCAGCCTGATCGATCTACCGGTTGCACTGCACCAGGTTCACTATCCTGATAGCTTTGACCTTTTAAAATCCGCACGTGATCGCCTGGCTTTTGACGAAGTCTTTTTCCTGCAGTTGGGGGTACAGCAGCAAAAACAATCGTGGCAGCAATTCACTGCTGCTGTTTATCTCATAGAAGAGGAACAAGTCAATAGAATCCTCGAGCCCCTTCCTTTTTCTTTGACAAACGCACAGCAAAAAGTGGTTGGTGAGATCAGATCCGATCTGGCTTCAGGTCACCCGATGAACCGGCTCATTCAAGGCGATGTAGGCTCCGGGAAGACGATTGTCGCGGCGATCGCGTCAGCTGCGGTCAATATCAACGGAGGTCAGACCGCATTCATGGCTCCCACCGGCATCCTGGCCGAGCAGCACTATCGTTCGCTGAAAAACCTGCTTGCTACAACTGAAGAGAATTTAGGATTATTGAATAACGGTGAGGTTCGATTACTCACCGGAGATACCCCGGGTCAGGAACGGGAGGAGATCAACAGCGGATGCCAGGATGGTACCATCAAGATACTGATCGGTACGCATGCGTTAATCGAGGACCCTGTGAAATTCAAGAACCTGCAGCTGGCGATCATCGATGAACAGCACCGCTTTGGTATCGCACAGCGATCCGCACTCAGGCAAAAGGGAGAAAACCCTCATTTATTGGTAATGAGCGCCACTCCCATCCCCCGTTCTCTGGCGTTGACGCTGTTTGGCGATCTCGATATATCCATCATCGATGAAATGCCAGTGGGCAGAAAACCTGTGGACACGCGCATCGTGCACCCGTTCGCACGGGAGAATGCTTATTCCCTGATCAGCCAGGAAATACAATCAGGGCACCAGGCATTCATCATCTACCCGCTGATCGAAAAAGGCGAAGACGAAGACCAGAAAGCAGCCGTTGAAGAGCACGCGCACCTGCAAAAAGAGGTCTTTCCAAACCATAAATTAGGCTTGCTGCACGGCAAAATGCCGGCTGATCAAAAAGACAAAGTGATGCAGGATTTCCGTGACCGGCAGTATGACATCCTTGTGTCAACCACCGTCATTGAGGTGGGTGTGGATATACCCAACGCAACTGTGATGCTCATCGAAGGTGCGAACCGCTTCGGACTGGCTCAGCTTCACCAATTGCGCGGTCGTGTTGGCCGTGGTGGTGATGCTGCATACTGCCTTCTGATCCCTGAAAATGAAGATGCGCTTGAAAATGAACGTCTCGCAGTGATGACCGAAACCACAGACGGCTTTATCCTAGCGGAAAAAGACCTTGAGCAGCGCGGCCCCGGTGATTTCATCGGCTATCGCCAATCTGGTTATGCTGACCTGCGTATGGCAAGCCTTTCCGATATCCGATTGATAGAAAAAGCACGTCATTTTGCTCAAGAGATCCTGAAGGACGACCCTTTGTTGGAAAAATCTGAACATATTTTGATCCGAAGTAAACTTGAAGAATTATGGAACGTCGATTCCAGTGATATAAGTTAGGAGAATGCAATGATAAAAGCTGTTTTTCCGGGATCCTTTGACCCAATACACAACGGGCACATTGACATTGCCCGGCGAGCTTCCAGGTTGGTCGATGAACTGGTGATCGCTGTGTACGATAAACCCCTTAAAAACTTCCTCTTCAGCCCTGAGGAACGCATCGACATGGTCAGGCAGGTATTTTCCAACGACAAGAAGATCATTGTGACTGGTTACAGCGGGATTACCGTTCATTACTGCCGCAAAATCGGTGCACAGGTGATGATCCGTGGCTTGAGAGTTTTTTCTGATTTTGAGTATGAATTCAGAATGGCACTGGCAAATCACCGCCTGGAGCCTGAAATTGAGGTCATGGCGTTGATCACCAGCGAAGAACACACTTTCCTATCTTCATCAACGGTGCGCGAGATTGCATCTTTGGGAGGTAATGTTTCAACTATGGTCCCGGAACTGGTAAAGGCTGCCCTCGATGACAAGTTTAGCACTCCGGGGAGCGATCAGCAGGTCATCCCCAGCCAATCTGTGCGAGATTAATGGCTAAATTTCGTATACATATTGTCAAAATTTCGCTATAATCAGTGTTAGGAGTGTGGGCATGGATATATTACACCTGGTTGATCGATTGGAAGAATTGTTTAATGAGAGTAAACCGATCTGGTTTACTCACAGTGTTGTCGTCGACGAAGATCGCATGCTTGATCTGATCGACCAGATGCGCGTCACCATCCCTGAAGAGATCAAGAAAGCACAGCAGTTGCTGGCTCAACGAGACCGCATCCTCGCCCAGGCACAGGAAGAAGCCAACAGAACTATAGCCCTCGCCAGAGAAAAAGCGGAAAAACTGGTTGAAAATGACCCTGTCACCCAGGGAGCACAAATTAAGGCTGAACAGATCATTGCCCAGGCTCGACTGGACAGTGAACAAACCAAAAGAGAAACAGATACGTACATCCTTGATTCCCTCGCTGGGATGGAACAGGAACTGGAAAAGATCACTGCACAGGTTAAAAATGGGATCTCTGCTCTACAAAAGGAAAAACCAGGCTCTCCAAAACAGGAGAAATAACTCCCCTTAGAAAAAATTAGAGCGGCGATAATCGCCGCTCTAACTTATTAAGCAGTATTCCTGGTAGATTTGTGCTTTTTCTTTTTGTCCCTCTGCAGAGAGAGATTCGATCGCTCCTGTTCGGTGTGTAAGGCTAACCTGATCACTTCATCCATGTGCTTGACAAATTTTATTTGTAATTCGTCGCGCACCTTTTTGGGTACCTCAACCAGGTCCTTGGCGTTTTTTTCAGGTAACAGCACGGTTTTTAAACCACTCCTGTGCGCCGCGAGGATCTTTTCTCGCACACCGCCGATCGGCAAAATATTCCCTCTCAGCGTGATTTCACCGGTCATACCGATCTCTTTGTAGACTTTGCGTTCTGAAAAAGCCGAAAACAACGCGGTGGCGATGGTGATGCCTGCGCTTGGACCGTCTTTGGGTATGGCCCCTTCGGGGATGTGCACATGCACATCCACCATCTCAAACAGTTCGGGATCAAGTTTCAGTATAGACGATTTGGACTTCAAGTAAGACAGTGCTGCCTGGGCTGATTCCTGCATCACGTCACCGATTTGACCGGTGACCTGCAGGTTTCCTTTCCCCTCCAGGATCAACACCTCCACCGGCATGATCTCACCGCCATTTTCAGTCCAGGCAATGGCCGTGGCTACCCCGATTTCATCCTGGCGTTCTGCTTCAGTCAGGAAGAACTGAGGTGGACCAAGGAA
>CAYMGO010000001.1:49649-87738 GCA_964390015.1 uncultured Anaerolinea sp.
CTGGCCAGGCTGTTGGCAGTGGTGATAAACATTACTTTTGAAAGATCGTAGGGCAATTCAAGGTAATGATCCGAGAAGGAAAAATTCTGTTCAGGATCCAACACCTCGAGCAAGGCGGAGGAAGGGTCACCACGGAAATCAGCCCCTAGTTTATCGATCTCATCAAGCATGAAAAGTGGATTGATTGTTCCCGCCCGTTTCATTGTTTGAATGATCCTGCCAGGCAAAGCCCCGATATAGGTTCGCCGGTGTCCACGAATTTCAGCCTCATCACGCACACCTCCAAGAGACAAGCGCACAAACTTCCGACCAAGCGCGTCGGCAATGGAGCGCCCGAGTGATGTTTTTCCCGTTCCTGGCGGACCAATGAAACATAAGATCGGCTGCCTTTCTTTCTTAGGCTTCAGGCTTTTCACTGCTATGTACTCGAGGATGCGGTCTTTGGCCTTTCCCAAACCGTAATGATTCTCCCCCAGTACCCTGGCAGCATGCTTTACATCGAGGTTATCTTCCGTTTTTTCCTCCCAGGGCAGCTCCAGAATCCAATCCAGGTAGGTGCGTATGATCCCCACCTCAGGCGCCATGGAAGGCATTTGAGAAAGGCGCTCGATCTCTTTAAATGCCTGCTTCTTTGCTTCTTCAGGAATCCGCTTTTTCTCGACTTTTTCTTTGATTTCGTTCAATTCCCGCGCCCACACGTCACCTTCACCAAGTTCGGTCTGGATGGCACGCAATTGCTCTCGCAGGTAGAACTCCCGTTGTGAGCGGTCCACCTCGCTCTGCACCCGGTTCTGAATTTCATCCTCCAGTTGCAGCACATCCAGTTCCTGTGCCAACAGCCAGTTCACCCGCTTTAACCTCTCTTTAGGTTCAAGGATGTTGATCAGTTTCATCCGCTCGTCGAAAGGAAGCGAGATGGCCGTGGCAACCATATCTGCCAACCAACCGGGCTCAGTGATGTTCACAGAAAACAGGTGGGCTTCATCTGGCAGGCTGCGATCAAGTTGTATGCACCGCTCGAACAGATCGCGTGTGGTGCGCATCAGGGCTTCGGTCTTGCGGTCAACGCTCAATTTTTCAGCGAGGACCGTTCCACGTGCCCACATGAAACTACCCGATTTGATGATCTCATCGATCCTGATCCGGCGCCTGCCTTGCACCAATGCTGAAGCGTTACCGTCCTGAAGGCTCAACAGCCTGCCAACTGCAATCTCGATACCAATATCAACAAAATCTTTTGGTTTGGGTTTTTCAATCTCACTATCCTTCAAGACTAGAGAGATCATCGTGCCCCCCTTTTGCTGCACATGGTTGATGGCTTCCATGTTAGGACCGGGGGTGATGAAGATAGGAGAAACCATACGTGGAAAAACCACGATGTCGCGCATTATCAGTACCGGGCAATAGATTTGACCGTTCTCATCTGGTACAGCATCGTTTACCTGGTAGAGTTCATCCGTTCTTTGGTACAAAGCAGCGTTGAACTCTTCGGGATTATCCTGTCTCTTCTTCCAGTCTTCTTTCATAGCTTCCTTAGTTCTTCGTTGAATTTTTTGTGAGTATGATCTCTCTGGCAGCCGCAGCCACAAAAATGCTTCCCGCAACCAGAATGGCAGTATCCTTACCAGCTTGTTCCATCGCCATACTTATGGCATCTTCGATTGAATGGGTCACAATTGCCTTCTTGCCAAATTGATTGGCTAATTCTACCAGTATATCCGGGTCCATCGCGCGCGGATGTTCGCTCTGCGTCGCGATCACAATTCTGACCCTGGGTAAAAGGTGTGAGAACATCCCCTGTACATCTTTATCTTCAGAGGAGCCAAAGATCAACAGAATCGGTTTCCCATTAAGATAATCGTCCATAGCCAGCCGCAAACGCAGGGCTGAATCCTTGTTGTGAGCAGAGTCCACCACTATCAACGGTTCACTGCTGATCACCTCGAACCTGCCCGGCCAGGAGACAGTAGCGAAACCCTCGCTAATCTGCTTTTTGTTGAGATTAAGGCCAACTGATCTGAGGGTTTCAATCGTTGCATAAGCGGTGGCAGCGTTTTCCACCTGGTGAAATCCCAGCAAAGGAATTGTGTAATGTTCAGGTTCCCAATCGCTTCTTCCGCCGGAAAGGATAAACTCGTTGATCAGGTCCTGGTCTTCTTTTGGCCACACGATGAAAGTCTGACCGGCTAGTGAATGTGAGTGATCGCTGAAAAAGTAGTCGCGTCCGATGATGGTGAGCGGTGCGCGCTTTTCCTCACAGATCTTCTCAATCACCTCTCGGGCTTCCTTCCACTGGGGTGCCAGGATGACGGGCTTTCCTTTCTTGATGATCCCGCCTTTTTCCGCGGCGATCTGGGTGATCGAATCCCCCAGGACGTTCATGTGGTCGAAAGAAAGAGATGTGATCACTGAAACCAACGGAGAAACGATATTCGTCGCGTCTAGCCGCCCGCCCAAACCAACCTCAACTACCGCGATGTCGACGTTTCTTTCTGAAAAAGCCTTGAAGCCAAGAGCGGTTGTGATCTCGAACGTGGTGAGCTCCGGCACCTTCTCTACAAGTGGTTTTAGCTCGTCTAAATAACTGACCAATTCCTCTTTCGATAACGGTTGGCCATTTACCTGGATGCGTTCCGTGAACTCCTGTAGGTGCGGAGAGGTGTACAAACCGGTCTTGTAACCTGCCTGGCGCAGAATGCTGGCGATCATCGAAGCCGTTGAGCCTTTGCCTTTTGTTCCAGCAATATGGATGACCGGGTAATCTTTGTGAGGATTCCCCGCCAGCTTCATGAAATCCCGCATACGCTCAAGGTTGAATTTTTCCGGTGAATAACGCAACTGCCTTGTGAGGCTGTAATCCACAAAACTATACAGGTAATCCAGTGCCTGCTGATATTTCTCGTTGATGTCAGACATATATTTTTTTACCAATCTATATTATATTTACGCAGGCATTGTAATCTTGCGGGATGCTTATGACAAGAGGAATTTTGAACTCACAAAACGATCAGGCTGCCATCAGTCTTTTGTCGATCAAGCTGCACTTCCCTGGTTGCGCATCCTTGAAAGAGAAACGAAGCCGGTTACTGCCCATAATCACCAGGCTCAGGAAGGAATTTAACGCTGGCTTTTCTGAAACCGGTCTTCAGGATGTCTGGCAATCAGCCTGGATCTCCTGTGCCATCGTTACCAATTCAGGTCAATTGAATTCCACAGTTGCTGGAGAAATCGTGAAATTCATAGAAATACGTTTTCCGGGTGAGATGCTTGAAGAACACCGCCTGGAACAACGATAAATTATCAATGGAGTTTTTTACTTGTGAATGAAAAGAATGAGATAAGCCAAAAACTAAAAAAAATCCTCCCCAACGTACAGAAGCCAGGAAGATATGTTGGAGGCGAACTAAACCAGGTAAAAAAGGACTGGAACAGCGTTGACACCCACTTCGCCCTGGTTTTTCCGGATATTTATGACATTGGTCTCCCCAACCTTGGGATCATGATATTGTATGAACTCATCAACAACAGGCAGGATGCTTTGTGCGAAAGAGCATATTTACCTTGGCTGGACATGGAAACAGCTATGCGCAGTGATGGGATTTCTCTATTCTCTCTTGAATCCATGAAACCACTGGCTGACTTTGACATTATTGGGTTCACCATCCCTTATGAAACTTTGTATACCAATGTCTTAAATGCGTTAGACCTCGCAGATATTCCCATCCATGCGAGTCATAGAGATGAGAATTCCCCCATCATCATCGCTGGCGGACATGCGGTTTTCAATCCCGAACCCATGGCGCCCTTCATCGATGCATTTGTTATAGGCGAAGGCGAAGAAGTAATTCAGGATGTGATTGATAGCGTTCAGAAATCCAAGTCTGACAATGCTAGTAGAGATGAAACAATTCGCGCCCTGGCGCAAGTGCCCGGTGTTTATGTTCCTTCTCTTTATGATGCAGAATATAACGAAGATAAAACTTTCAATACCTTGCGCCGTGTCGATGAAAAGGCTCCGGACCAGATACTGAAACGGATTTGCAGTAAACTACCCCCACCCCCCACAAGGTTCCTTGTACCTTCGGTCGATGTCGTGCACAACCGGGTGGCGCTTGAGATCATGCGCGGCTGCACGCGTGGCTGCCGCTTCTGTCATGCGGGTGTGGTTACCCGACCGGTGCGCGAGCGCACTGCTCAGGATATTCTCAATTCGTTGGAAATCGCGCTCAAGAACACCGGTTATGAAGAAATCGCTTTGTTGTCGTTATCATCTAGTGACTATACGCAAATCCAGGAATTAGTGGAATCGATCGTCGACCGGTTTGCCGGCCGCAACCTGACCGTATCTCTCCCTTCCCTGCGCATTGAATCGTTTTCAATTGACCTGATGGAAAAACTGAAGGGAGTACGCCAGGGAGGGTTCACCCTTGCTCCTGAAGCCGCCTCAGACCGCATGCGCAATATCATCAATAAACCCATTCAGATGGAGCAACTGCTGAATACCGCCCGTGAAATCTATTCGCGCGGTTGGCAATCAATAAAGCTGTACTTCATGATTGGCCAACCGGGTGAAACAATTGAGGATGTTCAGGCTATTGCCGATCTCTGTAAAATGGTCATTTCTGAGGGAAGAAAGGTCATCGGCAAGCGCGCCAATTTACACGCGGGGATCAGTACTTTCGTTCCCAAACCGCACACGCCGTTTCAGTGGGCAGCACTCGATTCACTACCATCTGTCCTCGAGAAACAGAATCTTCTCAAAGATCAGCTACGCGGACCAGGAATGAAAATGACCTGGTCCAATCCGCGGGAAACAATATTGGAGGCTGCCCTATCACGCGGTGATCGCAATCTCTCAAAGGTAATCGAGACAGCCTGGCGCAACGGCGCGAAGTTTGACGCCTGGCAGGACCAGTTCAACTACAACGTTTGGATGGATGCTTTTGACGCACATGGCATCAAACCTGATTTCTACACGTCACGGCAACGCGGACTGGAAGAAGCTTTTCCGTGGGATCACATCCACACCGGAGTAACAAAACGCTACCTCAAAAATGAGTACCTCAAATCACTGAATGGACAACTCACGGGTGATTGCCGCAGCAGCTGCCATGCCTGCGGAATTTTGAGCGAATTCAAGGATTTACGTCAAAAAGATCCCTCGGATATTTGGCTTTGCCCGGAGCGTGAATGATGCAGCGCATACGGATCAACTACGCCAAAGGTGAAGAACTGATGTACACAGGCAACCTGGATATGCACAAAGTCTGGGAACGCACTTTCCGGCGCGCGGGATTGAAACTGGCCTATTCGCAGGGGTTCCACCCTCAACCCAGGATGCACCAGGCTTGTCCACTTCCACTCGGTTTCACCAGTCAGCACGAATTACTGGATTTCTGGTTGGATTCAGATGAAGAAATCAGTGAGGTTCAGGAAAAACTGCAAAGAGCGCTGCAGCCAGGGATCACGATTACGTCGCTGCGCCTGGCTCAGATGGATGAAAAACCGCTGCAAACCCTGGTAACAGCAGCGGAATACCACGTTTTCTTTGAAAGTGCGCTCAGCAAGAACACAATCGAAGAACGAGTGCACAATTTGAAAAAAAAGGAGTCCTGTCTCAGAAGCAGGCGCGGTAAGGAATACGACCTGCTGCCTCTGATCAGATCCATCGCGATCGTAAATGATGAGCCTGTCTGCATGGCAATGACCCTCTCAGCCACTCCCGGAGCCACTGGAAGACCTGAAGAAGTACTGGACGAGCTGGGGATTGATTTTTCTGAAACCAGCATTGTCAGAATTGGCCTTGTATTGTCTGAGTAGTCCATGATGAGTGAACCACGATTCCAGATCTTTGAATGCAGTAATGCAAATTGCCGGCTGCGTTTTCCCAACGACCTATCGGTACAGCAGTTTTCATGTTGCCCGCACTGCTCTTCAAAGATGCGACCGGTCGGGGAACCCTTCTCCAACTATCGACGTCCGACCCTAAAAGAGCAGCCAAATCATGTAAGGTTATGCCTGTTGCTGGATAACCTGCGCAGCACTGAAAACGTCGGCTCCATATTCCGCAGTGCCAATGGCGCAGGGGTATCCCACATCTACTGCTGCGGCACAACCCCTACGCCTGAACATACCAAGGTCAGAAAAGCCAGCCTTGGCGCTGAACTTGATACCCCCTGGAGCTACTACAGGAATTCGCTTGACCTTGCAAGTGAATTATCATCAATCGATCATGAGCTGATCGTATTGGAAACAACACCTGAATCAACCTCCTTATTTACGTATCAAAATCCTCGAACCTCAGACACGACTAAGGTTCTCATCATCGGAAACGAGATATCGGGAGTTGACCCGCAGTTGATCAGAATGGCTGTGCACATCCTGCATATTCCAATGTCAGGAGAAAAAACATCCTTGAACGCCGCTGTTTCTGCTGGAATCGCTCTTTACTATTTGACTCATCTATCAAACAAGCCATGATTATCGGTTGAAATATAATAAAATCAACAACGAAACAGGAAACCACATGCCAATCTATGAATATCAATGTACTGAATGCCTATCTAAATTTGAAGCTCTGCGTGCAATGAGGGACGCAGATGCAGTTATAAATTGCAGAAATTGCGGGTCTGAACAAACCAGGCGTTTGCTCTCGGTTTGCCAAACACGTGTGTCTGGAAGCGAATCAGGCTCCAGAACCGGGGGCTGCTCGGGTTGTTCTGGCGGGTCTTGCGCCAGCTGCGGACATTGATGGTGAAGCGGGAGTCGAAAATGGATTTTTACGAAGGAAAATCAGCACTGGTCACGGGCGGATCAAGCGGTATCGGCCTATCTGTTGCAAAGCTGCTGGTTGAAAAGAACTGCCGCGTAGCGATCCTATCCAGGCAGCAGCAGCTGCTCAACGATGCGGCAGCAGTTTTACAGGCGCTCAAACCGGGTGATACTTCAGCAATCGCCACCGTTCAGGCTGATGTAACAAAAAGGGCTGAACTGAACCAGGTTTTAGATAATTTTTGTCTTGAACATGGTGTCCCCGATATTGTGATCAACTGTGCCGGCGTCGCTCATCCAGGCATCTTTACCACGCTCAAACCTGAAATCTTCGATTGGATGATGAACGTTAATTATTTCGGGACCGTGAACGTGCTTAAGAACCTCGTTCCCGGTATGAAAGAAAGACGTTCCGGAGTAATCGTCAACGTATCCTCCATCGCAGGATTCTTAGGAGTATATGGATACACGGCTTACAGCGCGTCTAAGTTTGCGGTAGCCGGGTTTACTGACGCGCTGCGTTTGGAATTAAAACCTTACGGAATTCAAGTATCGATCGTTTTTCCACCTGATACACAAACACCACAACTGGATTATGAAAAAAAATATAAACCTTTTGTAACGCAGCAGTTATCCGGTTCTACAAGGTTGATGAGCGCTGATGCTGTTGCCCAAGAGATAGTCAAGAGTGTTGCTAGAAACAAGTACTTGATTCTTCCTGGGTTGGAGGGGAAGATTTTATACATTTTGAAAAACATTGTTGGAAAAAACCTGCATCCTATTATGGATATAATGACTAAAAGCGCGATTCGGAAGATAAAACTTGGATAAAACCAAGTCAAAAGCTCAAGAATTGCTGTATGTTATACTCAAAACAATTAAACTGATCTCATAATTACAGAGGATAGAATGAAAAAAGATTTTCTTGCTGTTTCCGATTACTCCCCTGCAGATCTCCAGGACCTTCTCAACCTGGCGATCGAATTGAAAAGTGAGCATTTTGCCGGAGGGAATAAACCGCTCTTCAAAGGCAAAGTACTGGCGATGATTTTCCAGAAGCCCAGCCTGCGCACCCGTATGAGTTTTGATATGGCGATGCGCCATATGGGTGGAGATGCGTTGTACCTTTCACCGGCTGAGATCGGCCTTGGGCAAAGGGAATCGATCGCAGATGTCGCCAGGGTGATTTCGGGTTATGTGGATGCCATCATGGCGCGCGTATTCGCGCACGAACATGTACTAGAACTCGCCCGCTGGTCCAGCATCCCCGTTATCAACGGGTTGAGCGATTACAATCATCCCTGCCAGGCAATGGCAGATGCTCTGACCATCCAGGAAAAATTTGGCTCGTTAAAGGGTTTGAACGTAACCTTCATTGGTGATGGAAATAACGTGGCGGTTTCACTCCTCCATGTATGCGCCAAGCTGGGGGCAAACTTTACCCTCGCCAGCCCTGAAGGCTACGACATGCTTCCCGCTGCCATCAAAGATGGAGAAAAATTCGCTGCAGAATCCGGCAGCAAAGTGAAGTTCATCAGAGATCCTCATGAAGCGGTGAAAAACGCCCACGTGATCTATACCGATACCTGGACGAGCATGGGTCAGGAAGCAGAGACTGAAAAGCGGAAAGCGGTCTTCCCTCCATACCAGGTGAATCAGAAACTGGTTGGTGAAGCCGATAAGGATGTGATCGTGATGCACTGCCTGCCCGCACATCGCGGTCAGGAATTGACCGATGAGGTGGCTGACGGTGCACATTCTGTCATCTTCCCGCAAGCCCACAACCGTCTGCACGCACAGAAAGCCGTACTGGTCAGACTGCTTGCCAAATAACAACTGATTTGTAACAGAAGACCGTGTGAGTTAACATCTATCATCCGGTTTTTTGTTTTAATACGATGTGATTATATAATTAGCACAAGAAGAAACTCTTTTTAGAAAGCCAGGTGCGCTGTGAATAGATACGCAAAAATCGTCTGCACGCTAGGGCCGAGTTCCTCCACAAAAGCCATCATTATGAGATTGATCAAAGCAGGAATGAATGTCGCGCGGCTGAATTTTTCGCATGGAACGCATGAATCACATCTTGAAATGATCAAAATAATCCGGGAATGCTCGGCTGAGACGTGCAAACCGGTTGCTATCTTGCAGGATCTGCAGGGTCCCAAACTCAGAGTTGGAAAGCTACCCGAAGATGGGATTAAACTCAATGCGAGTGACAAGATTAATCTTTTCATGGTGGGAGAACACCAGGCCGATTATGAAGGAAACGAACTTGCCCTTCCGCTGGATGTTCCCAATCTCACCCGGGCTGTTAAACCTGGCAATCGCATTCTGCTGGATGACGGGAAATTGGAACTGCAGGTTATTGCCGTAGGCTCAAAGATTGTGGAAACCAAGGTTGTTCTGGGTGGGGTGTTGAAATCCCATAAAGGGGTCAATTTGCCCGGTACTGACCTGGGAATTGCCCGATTCACAGAAAAAGACCGGCTTGATCTTGCATTTGGATTGGAAAACGATGTGGACTTTGTGGCGATTTCCTTTGTGGAAAGCGCCGATGACGTGTTTAATGTCAAAAAGATCATTGAGAACCTGAAACCATCCAGAAAAGCCATTCCCATCATTGCCAAGCTTGAGCGACCAGCCGCTATCCGAAATTTACATGAGATCATTCATGCCGCCGAAGGTGTGATGGTAGCTCGAGGTGACCTGGGGGTTGAAACATCTCCCGCCCTGGTACCAAACGTGCAAAAAGAGATCATTCGCATGGCAAACCGTCACGCGAAAGTGGTGATCACCGCTACACAGATGCTGGAGTCAATGATCAGTAATCCGCGTCCAACAAGAGCGGAGGCATCAGATGTGGCCAATGCAGTGTACGATGGCACCGATGCGGTGATGCTCTCCGCAGAAACCGCTTCAGGTCAATACCCGATCGAAAGCGTAAAAATGATGGTATCCATCGTCAGTGAAGCAGAAAAACACATGACCGATTGGAGCCACGTGGAGGGTTTTCCGCAAGCTGCCCTCAAAGATGATGCCCTGGCAATCTCCAACGCCGCCAAAACGCTCGCGCACGACCAGGATGTATCCAACATCGCGGTATTCACCCAGAGCGGAAAGACTGCCTTATTGATGTCCAAAACCCGCCCAAGGGTTCCAATCATCGCTTTCACACCTGAACCAGCCACATTATCTCTGATGAGCCTGTATTGGGGCGTCAACCCTGTGCTTGTCCCATTTGCCGACAGCCTTGAAGAAATGGTTCGCGGCGTTGACAATTACCTGATCAAAAGGAAAAAACTGCGGATCGGTGAACAGGTCGTGCTTGTCTCCGGGTTCCCTGTTGGCGCCCTTCGGCTGCCAAACCTCGCGCTGCTTCATTCCATAGGCGAAGAGGTATGAACAAAGGAAAAACACAATGAAGATTCGCTTGCTTGAAAAAGCCAATGAAAGTGACATAAAGGAGTTTAAGAAACTGCCATTTAAACTTTACAAGGACAATCGAAATTGGGTTCCTCCATTTCCCGGCGCCATTGAAAAAGCCATGACGCCTGCCTATCATCCTTTCTACGCACACTCAGAAGCTGACTTCTTCCTTGCTGAGGATGGAGATGAGGTACTGGGCAGGATCGCCGTGCTCCACAACCGTAAGTACAGTGAGCACCATCAGAAAGAGATTGGTTTCTTCTACTTTTTCGAGTGTGTTGAAGATCAGGAAGTTGCAATTCAGTTATTCAAGGCAATCGAAGAATGGTGCAGGGAGCGGAAAATTCAACTGATTACCGGTCCACGAGGGTTCTTGCGTTCTGATGGGATAGGGCTGCTGGTGGATGGATTTGAGTACCTGCCCGCTGTTGGTGTACCGTACAATCTCCCTTACTACCAATCGCTTGTCGAATCATGCGGATACCTCAAAAGTCACGACCACTTTTCCGGATATCTTGACGGTCATCCTGACCCGGTTATTCACAAGGTGGCTGAAAAAGTACTGGCCAGAGGTAATTTTCGAGTGATCAACTTTACTTCTACCGATCAGATAATTGAATGGATACCGCAGGTTGACCAAGTAGAACATCGCGCATTTGCCAACAATCCTAACTATTATCCCTCCACAGCTGAAGAATTTGAAATGCTATCAAAAAACATCCTTACCATCGCTGACCCAAGATTTATCAAGATAATCAAACACAAGGATGATGTCGCTGGTTTTATCGTTTCTTATTTGAACATTAACCGTGCCATCCAGCGCAGTAAGGGGAATTTATTCCCATTTGGCTGGCTGCTTTTCCTGTTGGAAAAAAGGAACTCGAGGGTACTGGACATAAATGGAGTGGGTTTATTGCCAGAATACCAGGGACTTGGTGGCAATGCCCTGCTTTATTCCGAACTGGATAAGGTGACGAGGCTCACAAGGATAAAAAAGGCGGAGATTGTTCAGGTGGATGAACGCAACCTCCGCAGCAAAGCCGATATGGAAAACCTGGGTGTAAAATTTTCTAAAACCCACAGAACCTATTTGAAGGATCTGTAGTCACACTCCTTAGAACATCGACTGATTGATTTTTTCCAGTGATTCCGCTGAAGGCCGTAATTTTTCAACAGGCAACCTGTTCAACGGTGTAGTGGGGATATTGTACTTTTCAAATAATGTAGGTACGTTCGGATCGACATAGATCAATCCGGTCAACAACCAATTGTTATTGGCAGCTTCCTCCAATGTTCGCAACGCCTGCCATTTATCTGTCGGATCGTATTCACTTTCAAGTTTCTTCAACAGAACAACGCTGCCATCGTACATTGTTACTTCCTTGGTCGTACCCCGCTCAAAATCCTCGACCGTGATCTCCTCCCGTGCCAATACGAGCGATATTTCATGCAGTGGTTCTTCATGAGTTTTTCCGAACGAATAAGAGTGAAAGGAATTCTCGTGGTTGTGGAAAGTGACACAGGGGCTGATTATGTCAAGAACGGCAATCCCCTGGTGAGCGATGGCTGCTTTGATTAATTGTTTAACTTGTTTTGGGTCTCCCGCGAAAGAACGCGCCACAAAAGTAGCATCTGAGATCAGTGCTTCCATCGCCAGATCCACCGGGGTGAACGGGTTGGTTCCCTGACGTTTGAGGGATAAACCCTTTTCGGCAGTCGCTGAGAATTGACCTTTCGTTAATCCATAAACACCATTATTTTCTATGATGTAAACCAGCGGCAGGTTGCGCCTGACAAGGTGTTTGAACTGACCAAAACCGATGCTGGCGGTATCGCCATCGCCGCTGATGCCGATTGCTTCAAGGGTTTTATCTGCAAAAAGTGCGCCTAAAGCCAGCGAAGGCATACGACCGTGCAGCCCATTAAAGCAAAAAGAGCGATCGAGAAAGTAGGTCGGGCTTTTGCTCGAACAACCAATGCCGCTGAATTTGACCAGGTTCTCAGGCACGATGTTCATCTCGAAGCAAGCTGCTGTAATTTGAGCCGCAATACTGGCATGCCCGCAACCCTGGCAGAGTGTTGAAGGTGCACCGCGATAATCTGCTCGGGTGAGGCCTACCAGGTTGGTATTCTGATTGGTTTGAGATGCGGGTACGGTCATCTTGAATTTTCCTCTCTTGACACGAGCTGTTCCTTCACCCACTTCGCCGGTAGCGGCAAGCCATCCATGTGGGCAATCTTCCGTAGCTTGTAAGCAACATCCGGGAAATCCATGGTGAGCAATTGAGAGAGCTGCCCATCACGGTTCATCTCGACAACGTAGATCACCCGGTGCGCCCTGATGAACTTTTTCACCTTTTTTGAGAAAGGAATCCCCCTTATCCGCAAGTAATCGGTCTTGATCCCCTCTTCACTCAACATATCCCTTGCCTCTACGACTGCCGGATCAACAGAGCCCGAGGCGATGATACCGATTTCCGCGCCTTCCTGCATATCTATGACCGGTTCGGGGAGTGATTCTCTGGCCAGTTCGATCTTGCGTTTGATGCGGCCAAAATTTCTGACCCAGGTTTCGCCGTCTTCAGAATAGTTAGCGTATTCATCGTGACTGGTACCACGTACAAAGTGCCCGCTACGCGGGTGTTTATTACCCGGGACCGTGCGGTAGGGGATGCCATCTCCATCAGTATCCAGGTATCTTCCCCACACCCCTTTATTTCGTTGAATCAGTTCGTCCAAATCTTTTTCCCACAAAACTTTACCGCGGTCCATTGGCTGATCTGGAAACTCAAATTTCTTGGTCATCCACTGATTCATGCCGAAATCCAGGTCTGAAAGCACCACGACCGGTGTCTGGAAGCGCTCTGCCATATCAAAAGCCTTCCATCCGAATTCAAAGCACTCATTAATAGTTCCCGGAACTAGGATGAGCATTTGAGAATCGCCGTGGCTCATGAAGTTGACCATAGTCAGGTCTCCCTGCGCAGTGCGCGTGGGCATGCCTGTGCTGGGGCCAACACGCTGCACATCCCAAATTACCACGGGAACTTCAGCGTAATATGATAAACCTATATATTCGGTCATCAGCGAAAGGCCCGGACCTGATGTGGAGGTCATGGCGCGCAAGCCACCCCAGCCTGCGCCGATCGCCATTCCAATGGCAGCCAGTTCGTCTTCCGCTTGAACGATGGCAAATGTATCTTTGCCAGTTTCAGGGTCTTGGCGTAACTGCGGCAGGTACTCATGCAGTGTTTCAGCCAGGCTGGTGGCAGGCGTGATGGGGTACCAGGCGATAAATTGCACACCACCGTAGATCGCTCCCAACGCGGCGGCTGTGTTGCCATCAGTCATGATGTAGCCTTCTGTGCCGTCCATCTTTGCGGTTACGTACCTGTCTTTCTTCTGCAGGTTTTGCCCTGCCCACTCAAAAGCCATTTTTACAACTTTATAGTTGATCTCAATAGACTTCTCATTCCCCTTGAAGTGGTAATCCAACGCATTGTGGATCGCTTCCATCTCAATGCTCAAAAGAAAAGCCAGCACACCCACATAAACCATATTCGCGATGTAATCACGGAACATCGTAGGAATTTCGGCTTCCTTGACCAACCTGCGCACCGGCATTTCATATATCACGATGTCATCGCGAGGATTTTCATATCGGAAATCATCCGGGATTAGCATAACGCCACCCGGGACCAGGCAGGAAATATCTTTGGCCACGGTCACTGGGTTCATCGCCACCACGATGTCATCATCCTCAACTCGTGAGAGATAGCCTTTGCGGCTCAAACGCAGCGTAAACCAGGTGGGTTGACCTTGAATGTTCGATGGGAAGATATTTTTACCCGACACTGGAATCCCCATGCGAAACAGCGCTCGCATCAGGGTGATGTTCGCGGTGGCGCTTCCTGAACCGTTGATCGTGCTGAACGTTATGCAAAAATCATTTTCGATCATTTTTGAATTGTTCATCAGAGAATGCACTCCAAACAATGAGTTTTATTCAAATGACAGCCTGGGAATGACCTTATCACGTTGGTTCACCAGTTCCATATGTTCCATCAGAAGTGATAAGCCCTTTGAATATTTTTTTGCTTTGATCTCTTCAACGATTCGGTTGTGATATTGCCAGATGCGTTCAACGTATCCAAGGTCAGGGTAAACCTCAAAACCAGTCGAATGATAGATATCCCAAAAAGCATCCAGCATACCTGCCAGATAAGGGTTTTCAAGTTTCCGATAGATGTAGGTATGAAATTCGCGGTGTTCCGCCGCCGGCACCTGGCTGGGAAAGGAGGAAATTTTGGATTGCGCGGAATTGATCAGCTCTTCAAGTGTCAAGATATCTGAAGGAGTCAGCAGTTGAACGGCTTCAACAAAATAAGCAGCCTCAAGATGTTTTCGCAGATCAGCAAACTGGTGAAAGGAGATCGAGCCAGACGCCACTGCGTAATCGAGACCAGGTTTGATTGCTGTACTGAAATCAAACGGCAGCTTGCGTATCCCGGCTTTAGGTTTCACATCCACCACACCCAACATCCGGGCAGACTCTAGCTGTTCACGCAGTGTCGCCACGCTGAGACCGATTTCCTTGCTCAATTGACTCAACGCCGGTATGCGCTGATCGGATTCCACCGGGATTGAAGCCAGGTAATTTAGCAAAACGGAAAGGTGGTTCTCTGCAGGTGCCATCATCTGATTTAATCTGATTATTCAGATGTATCTATTATATCACAAGGCAAGAAAAACATAAACCTGGAATATTCCCAGTAAAATACCGTCAATTAGTTGTATTAATCGGATTATTGTTTTATCGGGATAGGACTATGCGCCGGAACCTTTCGTGAAATTCCGGAATAGTACTTTCATCAGTATATACAAACCTACCCAGGAACTTCTCCCGCAGTACAGCAGCGCTCACACTAACTTGCGAGCGGTGGCATAACAAGGCTTCGATCTTCTGATCCAGGTACGCGGTTAGTGAAATTGTAAAATTGGGCTGGTTTGTTACTGCAAGCCAGATTTCTTGAACCTGGTGGGGTTCGTTGGCCGCGGGATCTTCAGCAAACTGATAACCCGGGTTTCCCGCAGCTGGAAAAACCGCGTCTAAAACAGCCTGCCCGGCAGCCCGATGATCTGGATGGTTGATGCGGTTTTCAGCTGGAAAAAGATTGGTTGGATCACAGGTAACAATTACATCCGGCTTTTCAGCACGAATTTCCTTGATGATTTCCTCCCTGAGCACAATATCCGCGACCAATTCACCATCCAGGTGATCGAGGAACTTGACGTTTGTCACGCCAAGCCTGGTAGCGGCGTTCCTCTCCTCCTCCATCCTGATACCCGCCATAGTGTCGATATCCATACTCATATCGTGAAAACCACGCTGACCCTTGGTCAACAGGCAATAAGAAACTTGATGCCCGAAATCAACCCAACGGGCGATCATACCTCCACAGAAGAATTCGGGGTCATCTGGGTGAGCCAGAATCACAAGGACCTTTTTCTGGCTTTCCCAACCCTCAAGGTTAGCAGTCATCCCGTAAACTCATCTGCGCTTGCATTGCCCGCAGCCACCTCCACCATGTTTAGCCACAAACGAACTCGCAGCTTTGTTGATGACCTCCTGTTCGTCAGCGAGTCGGATTTCGTCTTTATCAAATTCTTTCCTTCCAATTTCGGGAATCTCGACAAGAACGGCTCCTCTCATCGGATAAACATCGATCACTTTTCCTTCACCGTTCGGTGTGATAACTCGTTTGTTCTTCTTGGGCAGTAATTTTCGTGCTTCAAGATAGTTCTCATATTCGTAGATCAGGCAGCACCGCAAACGCCCACACATACCCGTGATTTCAGTGGGTGTCAGAGAAATGCCCTGCTCCTTCGCCATTTTGATCGAAATGGAGGAGAATTCAGTGATGAATCTTGTACAGCAGCGGGATTCCAACCCGCAAGCCCCCATGCCGCCCATGATCTTGGCTACATCCCGCGGACCGATCTGCCTTAATTCCACCTGCGTGGGCGCGAAGTGCCGCTGCATGTCTGAGCGCAGTGACTTCAACTCCACCTTTTCTTCACTTTCGCTGCTGAATAGGATGTTCAAGCGGGTTCCGTCAAAACTATACTCGCTCGCGATGATCTTGATACCCCGAAGTTTTAATTCCTTCACCCTGTTGGCACACTGTTCGATTGCATCAGCTTCTTTGTTCTGCCAGTACTGACGCTGAATCAGATCTTTTGGTGTTGCCAGGCGGTCGAGCGGCTTCCATGAGCAATCCCCCGCCTGGTCTTTAGGAGATGCCAAGACGATGACCTCTCCTAACTGCCAGCCACGGCTGGTTTCCACCACAACGACATCCCCTTTTTGAATGTTCTCTAATTTGCTCGCGTCAAAATTGTAGATCTTCCCGACCTTGGAAAACCTGACCCCAACGATCCGTTGTGCAGAAGTAAGTTCCATTATATTTTTTCCTGAATAATTCCATCAACCGGCGGATTTGTGAGCGCGGCGATGCTGATTTGCGCAGCGATCGCCTCAGCAACCGAGGTCAACGCTTGCGCAGCTGCAGAAGATGGCATGCTGAGCGATACTGGCTTTCCGGTGTCACCACCAATGCGCACCCCCGGTTCGATCGGGATCTCTCCCAGAAATGTGACGTTTGCCTTTGCGGCCAGTTTTCTGCCACCGCCTTTACCAAACAAATCCATTTTTGTTCCATCCGGCAAAACCAGGTGGCTCATGTTTTCTACGACGCCAAGCACCGGCACATTCATTTCCTTGAACATCTGTAGTCCCCGTTCTGCGTCTTCGAGGGAGACCTGTTGTGGCAGTGTGACGATCAATCCGCCGCTCAAAGGGATGTTTTGCATCAGGCTGAGCTGCGCGTCTCCAGTACCTGGTGGCAGATCAATGATCAGGTAATCGAGTTCGCCCCAGTTCACATCCGCCAGAAATTGTCGTATGGCACTATGCAGCATTGGCCCTCGCCAGATCAATGGTTGCCCGCTGCGTACCATAAACCCGATGGACATCAACTTGACACCGTAAGCTTCAGCCGGAACGAGGCGGCCTTCCTCTGGAGCCGGCAGTGTATCCACTCCCATCATTGTTGGAATATTCGGTCCATAGATATCTGCGTCCAGCAAGCCTACTTTTGCGCCTTTTTGTGCCAGAATCACGGCAACGTTGACTGCAACCGTCGATTTACCGACACCACCTTTGCCCGACGCAATCGCGACCGCGTTTTTCACTGGCAGCGACAAGGCTTCTCTGTCCTTGCCATCCGATGGAACCCGCGCGGTCATATTGATGCTAACTGATTTCACACCCGGCACGGCACTGATCGCGTCATGCACTTCTCTTTCGATCTTTGATTTTAACGGGCAGGCTGGCGTGGTGAGCACGACAGTGAGTTCAACATTTCCATCATCTTCGTGAATGTTCTCAACCATTTTCAAACTTACTAGGTCTTTATGCAACTCCGGTTCAATTACCTTCCGCAGCGCATCTGTTATCGCTTCAACTAATGGCATTTTTTCCTCAAATCAATCGTATTTTGACAGAAACGCAGTTACATCCTCCCGGGCAATAGTAAACAATTGCTCTAAGTCCTCATCCGTGCCCTTGAATCGCCTTATTGTTAATCGCGCGCAATGGGTACAACCGCGCATGGCCCGAAAGGAATCAGCGTTGCAACCGGCACAACCACCCAACCTCACCATCATCAGGCTGAAAGCGACCTGGTCGATCTCGTCAGCCCCAGTAGCAGATAACCGGTCGATCAATGCCAACCATGGGTCACCACGCAATTCGCGCAGTGATGGGATCACTCTGATTGGAAATAATAATTCTGTATCAGTATTCAACATTGTTTCTTAATTAACCCGGCTGAGCCTTCGCGGCTTTTGCAGCCTCTTCCTGAGCATAATTGGCTGGTCGAATTTTAGCATAGTATTCCAATGGTTTCCCCAACTTTTCTTTATTGTAGATGTGGGTATCTCCACGGGTGTAACTGGCAATCCGGAAATCGTGGTCCATTTTTATCGCGTCAAATGGACAGAATTCAGCGCAAGAGCCACAATTCATGCATTTATCAATATCTATGTAGAACTCCGCAGATTCTGGTATGGGTTTTCCTGTTTCTTCATCTTTCCTGCGGGTAATCCATATACATTGAGTGGGGCAGACCTTGGCACAGATGCCGCACGCCGTACAGCGGTACTTCTTTTGACCGCTTACCTCCAGAGTGTATAAGAGGAATGGAATGACCCTGAACTCTTCAGGGATCACTACAGACTCTTCGGGATACTGCACGGTGAACAATCCCTCAGACTGCAGCGTACCTCGCTTCCCTTTGGCATTTCCTGGTCCAAAATGATCAGCAAAGTAAGTCGCGAAGAAGTGCTTTATGGTTACAACCAGCCCTTTGATGATGCCAATGCCGTTCATCGTTTCTCCTTCCTTACCTGTCCACTTCACCCAACACGATATCGACGGAGCCCAGGACGGTTACCGCATCGGCGATCTTCCCACCTATGCACATTTTTTCGAGGCTTGTGAGATTGATCATGGATGGAGCTCGCACGTGATAGCGTTTTGGATTCACCTTGCCATCACTGATCACATAAAATCCCAATTCACCACGTGGACCTTCCACCCTACCGTAAGATTCACCCTGCGGGACCTTTACCTGGTACTGGACCTTTCCAGCCATCACCGGTCCATCAATGGGCATCTGATCAATTACCTGTTTGAGAATGCGCAGGCTCTGGCGGATCTCATCCAGCCGCACCAGGTACCTGTCATATACATCTCCGTGATTGCGGTAACAGACATCGAACTCAAAGCGGTCGTAAATGCTGTATGGATCAGCCCGGCGAATATCGTAAGGCACTCCCGAAGCACGCAGGATCGGGCCTGCCGCAGAAAAGGCAATGGCATCTTCGGCTGTCAGTACACCAACCCCTTCACAGCGTATGCGTACGATCTCGTTTTCTGTCAGATATCTATCAAGATCATCGATCTTGCGCGGCAGGCGATTTTCGACCATGTATTTGACCTTATCAAGATCCGCAGCACTGATATCTCTGACCACACCCCCAAAGCGGAAATAATTGCACATCATGCGCGAACCTGATACGGATTCGAAGATATCCAGGATTAATTCCCGCTCTTCTAAGGCGTACAAAGAGGGTGTGAAGAATGCACCGAGATCATTCAGTAAAAATCCGATCGACATGGTATGACTGGCAATACGCGTCAGTTCTGCCATCATCACACGCAAGTACTCCGCTCTTTCCGGGGGTTGAATTCCGAGCAATTTTTCAACCGTGAGCGCGTACCCGAAGTTATTGCTCATTGATGAGAGGTAATCCAAACGATCTGTGAAAGGCATATTTTGTAAAAAGGTATTGCGCTCGCCAATCTTTTCATGGTTCCGGTGCATGTAACCCAACACAGGTTTCAACGCGACCACCGTTTCCCCCTCAAGCACCGCGCTCATGCGGAAAACTCCGTGTGTCGAAGGGTGTTGAGGGCCGATATTCACCACCAGCCGGTCGGTTTTCAGTTCATCGTCATCTTCCTGTATCCTTGCGGTCAACGCTTTGTATAAACTCTCGTCAGAATCCGGTGCACATTTTTCAGGTTCGAATTCCTTTGGATATTGCACATTATCGTTAAACGGATTGGTTTTTTCCTTATGGAAACCTCTCCCTTCAGGCCAGCGGTTCTTGAAAGGTTTTACATCCTCTTCATACAATGGTTCCAGCCAATCCTTTCGCAAAGGGTAACCCGCAAACCCTTCCCAGAGAAGTAACCTCCTCAAGTCATAATGCCCTGAAAAATGGATCCCGTACATATCCCAGACTTCCCTCTCCTGAAAATCCGCTCCAGGATACAAAGGCGTCGCGCTGGGCACAACAGGATCTTCACGTGTGGTGAGCACCTTTAGTTCAACACCCAGACCACCTATCGTCTTGAAGAGGTGATATACCACCTCCATCTGGTTTTCAGGGTAATCATCAGCACCCGTTACAGAAGAAAGGTAATCAAAACCAAGCTTTTCCTTCAGGTGGGTCATCACTTCAAGCAGCACAGCAGGCAAAACAATTACCCCTGAATAACCAGGGCGTGTATCCAGCTCGAGGTTCGGAGAGAACCTGGTGATCAATTCATCGTAGATGGGGTTAACACTAACCTGCTCGCTCATTTTTCTTCTCCTGCAGGTTCCTGAACCTCTGGTGCAGGTTCTTCGGGTCGGTGGGTTTCAATAAAAATGGACTCTGTCTTGCGCGGGTCAAAAATATCAGGGCCCAATACCGGGATAGGAACCTCCTCAATTGGTGATTTTGAATACCAGCCTGACTTTTTTAACTGCTCATGTTTTACCTTTTCCTGCAATGTAATCAGGCCGTTCAGCAGCGCCTGTGGTGTAGGTGGGCAACCGGTGATATACACATCCACTGGAATGTATGTGTCAATTCCAGGGACAACATTGTAGCCCTCTTTGAAAGGTCCACCGCCTGATGCACAGGCTCCCATAGCCACAACGTACTTTGGAATTGACATCTGGTTATATAATCTGACGATCTGCGGAAGCATTTTCTTGGTCACTGTGCCAGCAACAATCATCACATCCGCCTGTCGTGGACTTGGACGCATCACTTCCATGCCAAAACGAGAAAAATCGTAGCGGCTGGCGGCAGTGCAGATCATTTCGATCGCACAGCATGCCAAACCGAACATCATCGGCCACATAGAATTGCTGCGACCCCAGTTGTAAATGCGTTCCAGCGTGGTGATTGTCACCTGCTGCTGCAACTCAGCCGGTATATCTATCTCTGGCTTATTCAGCGTCGACTTTTGGTCCATGATTACCTCCCGATTTGTTGATTTCATTTTAAGCTTGTATTTTAGGCTGTCAAGTATATAATTAGTATAAATATTTTTATACTAATTAATGATGAGTACATCAACCCGAATCAGACAATTCCTAGAAGTGAACGAAACTTCAACTGTGGAGCAGTTGAGCAGAGCATTGGATCTCACCAAGGCTGATATTCACTACCATATCCGGTTGCTGCTAAAGCAAGGAGTTCTCGACATTCACACTGAACCATACCAAAATGGCGCAGGTAGACCAGCCCGTCAATTCTTCCTTGTGAAGCCAGCCCCTGAAACCCTGTCAAGGTTGATCATTGCGCTATTAACAGAATTTCAAGGTGAAAATCGAGATAAAACACCTCAAAGGAATGATCTTGGAATTTATCTCGCATCAGGGATTCTCGACCGTAGCTGCGGCCCAGTCGATGAGCAACTCTCGCCTACCCTCAGACTCACCAGAATCATCAGGCAACTATCCAGTTACGGTATCCACTTGCGCTGGCTGGCTCGTAAAGATGGACCGTTTATTTTTGCAGAACAGGAGTATCTTTCGACGCTGATCAAAGACCCTTCCCTGGTAACCATAATAATTGAGTCTCTTCTAATCGGAATACACAAAAGAATCGCATGAGAAATCAGGCGATTCTCTTTTTGGCTTATTCCACAGTAACGGATTTTGCCAGGTTTCGCGGTTGATCGACGTCCAATCCCCGCATTGTGGCGATGTGGTAAGCCAATATTTGTAATGGAATGGAAGTGACCACAGGGCTCAACATCCAGGGAGCATCAGGTACCCACAACACGCGGTCAACTAACGAAGCAACTCGCTCATCGCCCTCAGTGGCCACTGCCACGACTACCCCGCCGCGGGCTTTCGCTTGCTCAATCTGTGAGATCATCTTTTCGTACCACGGGTCCTTGATGGCTATCGCGAGCACTGGCATGTTCTCATCTATGAGGGCGATCGGACCGTGTTTCATCTCACCCGCTGGATAAGCTTCGGCATGGATGTAGGAAATCTCCTTAAGTTTCAAAGCTCCTTCGTAGGCAATAGGCATGTTGATCCCCCGCCCCAGGTAGAGCATGTCTTTGCTGTCTCGCAGTAAGGCAGCTGTTTCTTCCACTTCACTTTCCTTATCAAGGCAGCGCCCCGCCAGTTCGGGAACCAGTCGCAGATCATCCACCAGTTTTTTTCGGTCCTTCGGGTGTAGTGTTCCCCGTAAGTCAGCGAGTAAAACAGCCAGCATGTACAGGTCTACGAGTGGAGCGGTAAACGCCTTGGTAGAGGCAACGCCAATTTCAGGTCCAGTTTGCATGGAAATGAAACCATCGGCTATGCGCATCGCCTGTGAACCTATAGCGTTGACGATCGACCATATCGTCGCTCCTTTTTGACGCGCTTCCTCCATCGCTGCCAACGTGTCGGCAGTCTCACCGGATTGGCTGATGGCAATTACCGTTGTTTTCTCATCCACGATCGGATCTGCATATCTGAATTCAGAAGCAATTTCCATCGTTGCAGGGATTCGCGCAATCCTTTCAATCAGGATTCTGCCTACCATTCCAGCATGTGAAGCCGTCCCGCAGGCGGTCAGAATGATCTTCTCTATGTTCTTCGCTCGTTCAGGGTTCAAGTTCAACTGTGGGAGACGGATGGAACCTTCTTTAAAATTAACCCGTCCTGCCAGTGTGTCCGTTAGTGATCTGACTTGTTCGTGAATTTCCTTCTGCATAAAGTGACGGTATTCCCCTTTTTCAGCGGATACAGGGTCCCACGCGACTGAAGAAACCTGGGCATTTACTGCAGTCCCTTCGATGGTGGAAATTTTCACACTTTCGCGAGTCACCACAGCCATCTGTCTGGATTCCAGGAAGATCAGCCTTCTCGTGTGTTCAAGAATTGCCGGGATATCTGAAGCGATATAATTTTCACCTTCTCCCAGTCCAATCACAACTCCGCCTGCATTCCCAATGCGCGCAGCGATGATCTTATCCGGTTCTCGTGAGGAAAAAACTACAATCCCGTGGGCACCCTTGATAAGTTCAAGTGCCTTACGGACGGAACTTTCTAGATCAGTAGTCACCGAAAAAAACTTGTCGATCAGGTGAACAATCGTCTCTGTATCAGTATCGGATTGAAAAACCACGCCTTCTGCAACGAGCTCTTCTTTCAGTTCGATGAAGTTTTCTACGATCCCGTTGTGAACGACAACCACCTCTCCGGTGCTGCTGAGATGCGGGTGTGCATTTCGCGCTGTTGGCTCCCCGTGTGTAGCCCAGCGAGTGTGACCAATTCCCATCGTGCCAGCAATCGGTAATTCACCGAGGTTTTTTTCCAGGTTGACCAGTTTACCTGCATTGCGCCGAACTTCTATCTGGCCATCTATTAATATCGCGAGACCAGCTGAATCATAACCCCTGTATTCCAGTTTCTTTAATCCACTCAAAATGATCGGAGTCGCGTTCTTGTCTCCGATGTAGCCTACTATTCCGCACATTTCATCCTCCAATGACTAGACATTGATGTGCCGAGCTTATAAAACTCAGCCTGAAAGGATTGAATTTATTCCTGGAAAGTACAGATCTTGTCGATCTGGAGGGCATCCGCTGATCTCTCGATTTTCCCGGTCATCCCGGTTAACTTTACCTCGCGGCAAAGAACCCTCGTCCTCGTCAACCTGCCATTGCTGCAGGTCCATGCGCTATTCTTCCGTTTTATATCGAAGTGATTCTATCCTTTCATCTCGCATTATACCTTATTCGAACATATCCCCAATCAGGAAACACAAGATGCCTATTGGTATAATCGACGTACTTGTATGACAGGAAACCATAGAACTTTGTGAAAAATCAACCCGAACCCGCAAAACAGAACCTCCATCTCACCGACCGCGATAAACGCAACTTTCGCAATGTTCAGATCGATGCGATTGGTGTAGGTCTTGCCAACGCCGCCAGCCCATTTTTGCCGGTTTTCCTGACCTATTTGAACGCCACGTCATTCCAGGTCGGGCTTTTATCCTCCATGCCGGCTTTCACCGGATTGTTACTGGCAATCCCCCTCGGAAGATTTCTGCAAAGGCAATCGAACATTGTAAAGTGGTTCAGCATCGCCCGCCTGATGGTCATTACGAGCTACGCATTGACCGGAATAGTCTCGTTCCTGCTTCCTGAAAATGTGCTGGTAAATTCGATCCTCCTGATTTGGGCTATTGCCACCATCCCCCAATCGCTCGTTTCGATCGCGTTCTCAGTTGTGATGAACGCTGTGGCCGGACCAGACCGCCGCTTTGAGTTGATGTCCCGCCGCTGGTCAACCATGGGATTGACAACCACTCTGGTTGTTCTCGCCCTTGGGCAATTACTCGACAGGGTCATATTCCCGTTAAATTACCAGTTGATGTTTATCGGGTTGTCACTTGGTGGTTTGATCAGCTATTACTACTCATCACACATATCCCTGCCACCTGCAGTTCCACCTCCGCTCGAATACGGACGCAATATTAAAAAGCAAATTCAGGAGTTTAAAGACCTGGTTTGGAATGAAAAACCTTTCATCGCCTTCATGGCCAAACGCCTGCTGGTAATGAGCGGTATCCAGCTTTCAGCACCGTTGATCCCTCTTTACCTTGTTCGCGTGGTTCACGCCTCCGATGGATGGATATCCATCATCACCATGACCCAAACAGCCATATTGGTGCTGGGCTATTTCTTCTGGACCAGGCAATCACGCAAACGAGGTTCTCGGACGGTCCTCCTCTGGACGACTTTCGGTATTTCTCTCTACCCTTTGTTGATCTCATTGACGGTGGTTCCATGGCAGATCGCTATCGTCGCGGGTATCGCTGGCATCTTTCAGGCGGGTCTTGACTTGATCTTTTTCGATGAGCTGATGAAAACCGTCCCGGTTGAATACAGTGCTATATTCGTGTCATTTGCACAGATGATGCAGTTCCTTGCGGCGATATTCTCGCCGATGATCGGTACCTTCATTGCTGATGCTTTTTCTATCCAAACTGGCTTGATCGTTGCTTCTTTGATCAGGCTGGCAGGCTTTATCGCTTTCCTCTCAAAAAGCTTGCATCTTTTACATAAACGCAAGAACACGTCAAATGCGGATAAATCTTGACTTTTTCCCGACTGCTTTATAGAATGAGATTACAATTTACTCATGAATTCAATCAAGCCGCCTAAATTCACTATCAATTTCAAATTATAAACAAAACCACAATAGATCCAGGAGGAATGATGAACACACCAAAAGAGATGAAATACGCAAGTTCTGATGAATGGATTCTGGTTGAAGGTAAAATCGCGACACTGGGCGTTTCAGATTATGCTCAGGACCAGCTCTCAGATGTGGTCTTCTTTGAGGCGAATGTGGCTGTTGATGATGTTGTCGAAAAAAACGCCATCGTCGCGACCATTGAATCTGTCAAAGCGGCCGCGGATGTGAAATTGCCGGTCGGTGGAAAAGTAATTGAGGTGAACGAAGCCCTGGCCGACACTCCTGAATTGATCAACTCGGACCCATATGGTGCAGCCTGGATGCTCAAAGTCGAACTTGCTGACCCGAGCGAGGCGGATGCGCTGATGGATGCCGATGCTTACGCTGCTTTCTGCGAGACAAGAGGTCATTAAATGTTCATCCCTCATACCGAGGCTGAAAAGGATGCGATGCTCAAGAGCATTGGCGTCAGAGATATCAAGGATCTCTTTACCGATGTTCCAGAAAAATATCGTTTCCCCAAACTGAACCTCCCTCCCGGCGTGACCGAGATGGAGGTTTTTTCTGAACTGAGTGAATATGCCGACGCCAACGAAACAGTTGGCGACATGACCTGTTTTCTCGGTGCCGGGGCATACCACCACTACATTCCCGCGGTTGTTGACGCATTGCTCAGACGCGGGGAATTCTACACAGCCTACACCCCCTATCAACCGGAGATTTCCCAGGGTACGTTGCAGGCAATTTTCGAATTTCAAACCCTCATCGCCAATCTCACCGGTATGGAAGTGTGCAACGCTTCACACTACGATGGCGCAACCGCTACAGCCGAAGCAGGGGTGATGGCGTATCACCACTTCAGAGGTAAACGTAAAAAGATCCTTCTTTCGCCTGCGGTCCACCCACAATATCGCGAAGTGCTCTGTTCCTACCTGTGCGGCTTTGAAGACATCGACATCATCACAGCGCAAACACGAGCAGATTTAGCAGATTCGCCCGATGAAATGGCAAAACTGATCGATGACCAGACCGCGCTGGTGGTGGTGCAGTATCCGGATTTCTTTGGACGCATACAGGATTTTACTAACCTGGTCAGTATTGCGCACCAGGATGGAGCTCTTGTAGCCTTTGTAACTAATCCGACTGCATTGGGTATTCTCAAAACTCCCGGTGAACTGGGAGCTGATATCGTTGTTGGAGAGGGGCAACCGCTAGGGATTCCGCTCTCCTACGGTGGTCCATACCTGGGTTTTTTTGCCACCCGTAAGGAATATGTTCGCAAACTCTCTGGACGGCTGGTAGGTGAAACTAACGACGCCCAGGGGCGGCGTGGTTATGTGCTGACGCTAACCGCACGGGAACAACACATCAGGCGGGAAAAAGCCACATCAAACATCTGCTCGAACCAGGGGTTGATGGCGCTCGCAGCGACGATCTACATGAGCCTTGTGGGAAAACACGGAATGCAGCAGGTTGCGGATCTGTGTTACCAGAAAGCGCATTACGCGGCGAGTAGGATCGCCAAATTACCCGGGTACCAGGTGATCACTCAGGAACCTTTCTTCCACGAATTCGTGGTCAAGTGCCCAACGAACCTAACTGATATTCACCACGAATTACTCGACATGGGCTTTCTGGGAGGATACGACCTCGGTCTCTCCTACCCTGAGTTCAAAGACCATATGTTGATCGCCGTTACTGAGATGAACACAAAAGAGGACATCGATGCCTTTGCCGCCGCTTTGCAGGAGGTCGCTAATGACTGAGCCTACGATCTACGAGTTATCTTCAGCCGGCAGAGTGGGATTTCGCTTTCCTGAATCTGATGTGCCGCATTTTGACTTGCCTGAAACCCTGAGACGGGCTGATTTGCCCTTCCCGGAGGTTTCGGAGGTCGACGTTATCAGGCATTTCACCCACCTCTCGACATTGAATTACAGCATTGATAAGGGTTTCTATCCGCTTGGGTCATGCACAATGAAATACAACCCAAAAATCAACGAAGCCACGGCGCGCATGCCGGGGTTTGCAGCCACCCACCCGCTGCAGCCCATCGAGACGATACAGGGTAACCTGGCGTTGATGTTCCAGTTGCAGGAGCACCTAAAAGAAATCAGCGGTTTCGCTGCAGTGACGCTGCAACCATCAGCCGGTGCGCAAGGGGAATTTGTGGGCGTGAAGCTTATCAAGGCATACCACCAATCCAGGTCGGATGATAAAAGGACGCGAATCATCGTCCCTGATTCAGCGCACGGTACCAATCCAGCTACCTCATCGATGACGGGTTACGAAGTGGTTCATGTGCCATCAGATTCACGCGGAAATGTTGATCTGGCCAGCCTGAAAGCACTATGTGACGAAACCATCGCTGGTTTGATGCTGACCAATCCCAACACGCTTGGGTTGTTTGACGAAAATGTATGTGAAGTGATAGATATCGTCCACAAGGTAGGTGGATTGGTCTACGGTGACGGCGCGAACTTGAACGCCCTTTTGGGTATTGCGCGGCCTGGTGATTTGGGATTTGATGTAATGCATTTCAACCTGCATAAGACCTTTTCCACTCCGCATGGCGGTGGTGGTCCGGGATCAGGACCGGTGGCTGTAGTTGAACGGTTGGCAGATTTCCTGCCTGCACCTGTCGTTGTCATACTCGAAGAAGCCACTGACGAGATCCCACCACTCTACGGATTCTTCACGCCGGCGAAAACGATCGGACGGGTCAAAGCCTTCCACGGTCAATTCGGGGTGCTGGTGCGCGCGTACACGTACATTCGCATGCATGGCCCTGAAGGTTTGCGCAAGATCGCGGAATACGCGGTATTAAACTCAAACTACCTGCTTTCGCTGCTGCGTCACAGGTATACGCTACCATATGACCGCACGTACATGCATGAATTCGTGGTCGAAGGAATTTGGGCTGACGCGCCGGAGGTTCACGCCCTGGATATCGCCAAACGGTTGATGGATTATGAATTTCACCCACCCACAAATTACTTCCCATTGATCGTCCACGAAGCGCTGATGATCGAACCCACAGAGACTGAAAGCAAGCAAGTGTTGGATGCCTTTGCTGACGCCATGTTGAAGATCGCAGATGAAGCACACACAAACCCCGTGCTGTTGAAGGAGGCACCGCATAACACTCCCATCGGCCGCCTGGATGAGGTGAAGGCCGCCAAGGAGCTTGTCCTTTGCTGCTGGATGCCAGAAAAAGAGTAAGAGAATTGTCACAAAAGAACTCCCTTTTCGGGAGTTCTTTTTTATTATGCCAGTTTCTGTTTGAGCAAGTCAATGATACTGGTGAGCGCTTCAGTTAGCCTGGCAGGGTCCTTTCCACCTGCCTGCGCCATCACCGGGCGTCCTCCACCACTGCCGCCTACGATCTCTGCGGCATGCCTGGCGAGTTCACCTGCATTTAACCCACGCTTTACCAGGTCTTCAGTAACCGCGCAGATGATCATTGGCTTGTCATTGATGACGGAACCTATTGCCACAATTCCTGAGGGGTTTTTCTGCCTGAATATGTCTGTCATCTGGCGCATACTTTCAATGTCCGCGCCTTTTAACAAAACGGAAAGAACCGGGATATCAGCAATGCGCAATGTATCCGTCAATTTGTCTTCGAACTCGGCTTTAACCCATTGCTGTCGTACCCGTGCCAATTCCACCTGCAGCGATTCGATCTCATCCTGCATCGTATTGATCTTGGCAACGACTTCGTCAATCGATGAATTCGTCAACCTGGCCGCACGCCGCAGTATCCTGTTCCGCACTTGAATGACCTCGTAAGCCCCGCGCCCCGTTACGGCTTCGATCCGTCGAATCCCCGCAGCCGCGCTGCCTTCACTTAGAATGAGGAATGTGCCGATATCCCCGGTATTGTCCACATGCGTCCCGCCGCACAATTCGTAGGAAATGGGAGCGTCTTCATCAATAGTTACAGTGCGCACCTTTTCTCCATATTTTTCACCAAACAAAGCCATTGCCCCTTCAGCCATGGCTTCCTGCAAAGCCTTTTCTTTTATCATCAATTGATGCGAGGCGAGTATTTCCCTATTCACACCACTTTCTATCGCATCCAATTGTTCCTGGGTGAGCGCATCCGGATGGGTAAAGTCAAACCGCAAGCGCTCCGGTGCGACGAGTGAACCAGCCTGCCTGGCATGGCTGCCCAATACTTTGTGCAGCTGAGAGTGAAGCAAATGGGTAGCAGTGTGGTTGCGCATTATGTCCATGCGCCGCTGGCGGTCAATCTTCAGGGTACCGCGATCGCCGAGCTTGACCGTTCCTTTGACGACTTCGCCAATGTGAATAATGATTCCAGCCGCTGGTCTGCGTACGTCCACAACCCTGATCTCCCAACTGCCATCGGGCGCTGTTAGCGTTCCGGTATCGCTCACCTGGCCGCCAGCTTCTATATAAAATCCGGTTCTTGGCAGGATCACTTCGATTTCGCTGCCGACCACGGCTTCAGTAAGAATATCGCCATCAGAGAAAAGCCCCACAACCTCGGTGTCAACTTCAAGATAATGATAAGGGTCATACTTCACGCCGCTGGCCGGAATTTTTCCTTTTTCAACCAGGGAGGAAAAAACCTTTCGGTAGAGTTCAACCTGCTCACCCCCCATTACGCCTATTGCTTTACCAGCGCCTGAACTAACCTTGTGTTCCTCCATCGCTTTCTTAAATCCTGCTTCGTCAACTTCCAGGTTCACTTCGCGTACAATATCCCTGGTAATTTCAAGAGGCAGACCGTGCGTTGCATAAAGATCGAAAGCCCTGCCACCATCCAGCACCTTCCCATCTGCTTTCCTCAGTTCATCGAGCATTTCCCCAAGGTGGGTCAAACCTCCCTCAACGGTCCTCTGAAATCGCTTTTCCTCCCGGGTCAGGTTATCCAAAATGGCCTTGCGGTTTTTTTCAAGTTCAGGATATGCTGGACCATACTGATCTATCACCACATTGGCGATTTGTGCCATAAAAGGGTCGTTTAGTCCCAGCTTGGATGCGAAACGCGCAGCACGGCGTATGATCATTCGACAGACATAATTTCTGCCCATGTTACCCGGCACCACGCCATCGGCTATGAGGAAGGACGCCGCCCTGGTGTGATCAGCTATCACCCGATAGGGAGTGAAATCTGCGTCCATCTCCGCCAAGCTTTTACCGGTAAGTTCACGGATCTTTTCCATCAAAGGAGAGAAGAGGTCAGTACGATAGTTCGAATTGACGTCCTGGATTATTGCCACAATACGGTCCAATCCCATACCCGTGTCCACGTGTCGGGCTGGTAGAGGGTCAAACCTGTTCTGATCGATCCGGTTGTACTGAATGAATACGAGGTTCCAGATCTCAAGGTAGCGTGCGCAATCCCCATTTACCCTGCATACATGCCCGGGTACATCCTTCTTGTTGCAAAAATCAGCTCCTCTGTCCATGTGGATCTCGCTGCACGGACCGCAGGGACCTGTATCTGCCATTTCCCAGAAATTTTCTTTCCTGCCAAATGCCAGTATGTGGTCGGGTTCCATCCGCGGTTGCTGCCGCCAGAACGAGGCAGCTTCTTCGTCCGCAGGTATGTCTCCTTTGTCATCCTTGAAGACCGTGGCATATAAAAGGTCAGGGTTTAGCCCCCACACCCCTGTGAGTAGTTCCCACGCCCAGCCAATGGCTTCCTTTTTATAATAATCACCAAAAGACCAGTTGCCGAGCATTTCAAAGAAAGTGTGGTGCGAATCATCCCGCCCAACATCATCCAAATCGTTGTGTTTACCGGCTACACGCATGCACTTCTGCGAATTAACAGCCCGCGAGTACTCGCGTTGATCCATTCCAAGGAACACATCCTTGAATTGCACCATCCCGGCGTTGGTGAACAAGAGCGTCTGGTCCCCTCCCGGTACCAGGGAGGAGGAAGGTACAACGGTGTGCTCTTTTTGTTTGAAGAATTCAATAAATGATTCCCTGATTTCCGCGCCGCTCATTTTCTTCATATCTGTATCACCTGTTCTTCTCTCAGTCTTTATGCGCATGAATTATATTCCATAAATCCGTAGGTTAAATAATAGACCGCGGACCTATTGGATCCGCGGCCAGGTATTTGTGATTTCTCTACCGCGACACCGTCAGTTTAACCATTTTTCCCTGTTTATCCAATGTGACGCGCGCGTACTGCGTGTGAACCCGTTCCGACTGTTTGATCTGTTTGCTGAAGCTCACCACCACTCTTCCGGATTGCTGGGTGGTTTTCTTCCCATTGCGTTGATTGTAATTTTGGTTCCTTACACGAACCTCAGCGTTCTCGATACCGGGCAGGTAATCTTTGGCTATGGATTTCGCCTGTGAAATCATTTTTGGCGCCAACATCTCTGTTTGCTGATCAAGTGTCATGGAATCACTTATCGTTCTGATAACAGGATGGGATAGGTCGCGCGGCATCATCTTCTTCACCGCGTGGCTCTGATCATACGCCACAAACGGGTCACCATAAAGAACGAATGATATCAACGTCTTCTGGTCTTCCCCATCCAGATAACCCTGCCGGCGGTTCATCTCGCGCACAAACTCAGCTTTTGCTTTCAACAGAGCAGAACCGATCGATAAACCATCTCGCAGATTCTTCAGAACCAGATACCCGATCAGGTCCGCGCCAATCAGTGGTGTGTTCACTGAACCGTAGGAAATCGTGGTCGATCCGACCATTGCCAGTACACCCTTCCCCAACATGGTGAGGGCTATCGATTGTTCTTCTGTCTTTTCAAAAATGTGTCCGCCATAGCAGGCTTCGCAATATACGATCCGGGGTGTTCTGGATACACGCTGAATGTCAACCGGGCGCAGCGCTACAGGAAAGTCCGGTCCGCTTTCATTTTCAACGGGGTCTTTCTGCCCGTACCATTCACCAGCGTCTTCAACACCATGAACATTGAAATAACCGATTTGAGCCTCAGCCAGCTTTTTTAAATCAAAATTGCTACTCTTGCCATTGGGAGAAAGGTAAAGGTACCTGCCCTCGCCTATGGGTCTGAAGGTGGCTAAAGACGAGCGTCGCCAGACGGACGCGGCATAACCCACGTTAATTTGGTGGTCAGCCAGACCTTTATTCCAGAAAAAAATAAGGCGCAGGATCGAGTCGATGAGGGATGCTGCTTCAGCCGTATCGCTGTGGTACCCGATCGAGTTACGCAATTGCTCCAACAATAGACCCGCGTCCGTGCCGTGCTCGCCCGGAAGCCGACCAACAGGCCAATCCGTGACGAAATAATTGGTATCCAGCGCGCCGTACGGACTGTCTGATGGCACAGATTCATCAGAATCGTCAGTGGGATTTGGCAGCCGATGAAACGGGACCACACCATCTCCGCCCACGATCAATACTGTGCCGATCCTCTCACCATGCGCAGCCAGAGCTTTATCGAGGTCAACCAGAGAGAGTTTGATCTTCCAGGGATCGAGGTGATCAACAGGCGTGATATTGTATTTACCACAGCTCTCAAGATCGTCAGGGAGAAATACAACCGATGTCCAACCGCTTTTCTTTTGGACTGCCCTGGCAAGATTCTTAATTTCATCCAATACCATTTTGGCGCTCTGTTTGCCGTATTGAAGCTCCAGACCGGTCTTCATGGTGAGGATCACATAGGCAGGGAAACGCTCATCAGTTCGTCCGAGCGCTGGTTGTGATATATCCAGCGCCACCTTTTTCAGCGTCGCTTCAACTTCTGACACAAACTGCGCTTTCGAACTGACCCTTTCCTGCTTGACCTTTGGGTGCTGCGGGTAGATCTCATCTTTTGTGGGCAGTACTTTATAACCATCAAAAGAAGAAATTTCTGTCCGGGTGTTTGAGACGTTATTTGAGACAGCAACCTTCCCATCACCCGCTCCCAAATGGTTTAATCCCAGCTTACCGGATACCTCTGCCGGGATGGGTAGGTCAAATTCGATCTGCATATTAGCCGGGTACAAGGGTTTGAAAGGAAATTTTTCACCCCATAAGCGTGTGGGAACCTGTGCCACCGGGTCATTGGCTGCGCAATAGTGCAGTAGCTTGACCGCCTCGTCTGTTTCACCATTTTCAAGCAATGCCCCCGCGAGCATCAGCGTAATCTGAATGCTCTCCGGCCAGCGGGAGTGGTAAAGTCGCGCCAATGTGATCAATGTTTCTTTATCGCTGAGCCTTTTCGTCAACAGGAGGTGATAGAAACACACCAGTTCCACGTGTTCTGTGGTGCTGATTATCTCCATGAGTTGATTCCGGGCTTCCTCGTTCTGTTTACGCAGGATCAACTGACGAATTCCGTTCAACTGGTATCCCCATTCGGGAACCTTTTCTCCGTGTTTGGGCGTACCACCAAGCGCTTTAACCGTTCCAGAAACCAGGGGGAGAAATGCAGGATCACTGTGAGAGAAGACTTCCTCTCCCAACACCGCGGCATCAAGATACTCAGGGTCTGCACGTAAGATCTTTTGAATCACCGGCGCTGCATGTGAATAACGCAACTCTTTCACCAGGGCAATCGCGTATAACAGGTTAATCTCAAGATCACCGGGGAATGTTGTCATCCAGGAAAGCGATGCCTGGCGTGTGAAACGGAATGAACCAGTCGCCAGACCGGCGTTCAAAATCTGTTGTATACGATTGCGATCAACAGTCATTGTCTTCTTCTCTTTGGGGTTTACTTGTAGGATCATGGCTGTGAACTCACTTCCTGTGATTGATGCACCAGGTTCAATGCAAGAACCGCGCCCAATTGCCGGTGGATATTTACATTTCGAGGATCAAGTGAAGAAGCTCTACGCAGCATTACTTCTGCCGACTGATAATCCTTTGCTTCTTTCAGTAATGACGCGCAGGCAAGATACAGGCTTATGTCATCCGGAATCCTTTCGATTCCCTGTTCCAATGCTTTTCGTGCTTTTACGTGATCACGCTGCTTCAGATACACCTGGCTAAGATTCATGTACCCATCTTTGCGTCGTGGTTCCAGGGCAATCGCCTGGCTGAAGTAATTCACCGCCTGATCAAGGTTGCCTACCTTATCCTGGATCTTTCCCAGCAGCATTTGCAGATCAACTTCGTCCGGGTGAATATCAAGGGCCTTCTTGGCCACCATTTCGGCTTTCTTCAGATTGCCGCACTGATCCTCCGCTTCGGCCAACAGCCTGAGCAATTCGGGATTCTCAGGATATTTTTCACTGAACAACGCAATGAGATCCCGCGCTGCAGCTGCCCCTTGGATGTCCTTCAACAAACTTGCGTGCTCAACCATCGTGTGAACATCGGCATTCTTGCTTTGTGATGCCTTTTCAAGCATCTGGAGCGCTTTCGCTTTGTCACCCTGTTCAAGCAGAAGCTTCGCCATGAAAACGTAATTTTCAGCATCCTCCGGGTCAAGCGAAATCGCCAGGTTTACCTGGTCCAGCGCTTTCTCCAGCTCACCCCTTGTCCAGCGAACCTTGCTGGCCTGTAATCGGGCTTTCACTGCAAATGGATCAACCTGTACTGCCCGCTCTGCTGCCTCCATCGCCAGGTTCAGATCTCCGGACTGTTGATGCGCTTCTGAGATAGATTGCCAGAGTTCAAAGCGCTCCGGCTGTTTTTCTACCACCGCAAGCAGGTGTTTCAAAGCTTCCTCCGGTTTCGAATTGCTCAATAAGGCTTTGCCTAGTTTTTCTTGAATCGGAGGATTCCCTGATGAGTAAAGTACTGCCAGTCGCAGGTGCTCCACTGGTTTTTCGATGTCACCCAATCTTTGCCACAGTTCAGCTGCTTTAACATGCCAGCGGAATTCGTTCGGCCAAAGGTCAATCGCCTGTTCCAGGTTCTCAACAGCCTCGCCCAACCTCGCGGAACGCTCAAGTAAATCAGAGCGCAACCTAAGCGCCAACGGTTGTTTTGGGTTAACAAGCAGTAATCTGTCAACAGATTCGATTGCCTTGTTCAGGTCGTTTTCCGCTGTGCACATAGCCAGCTCGAAAATAACCAAAGGATGGTCAGTGAACTTTTTTGCTACCTGCATGGCGGTTTTTTCCTGTCCGAGACGGCGCAACCCCGCCATTAGTGCTGCCGCATCATCACCCGTTGGAGTTAACAGTGCAAGCGCACGGATGTTTTCACGGGTGGGTTCTTTTGCCAACTTGAATCGCAGCAGCCAATGCTGTAATTCATCCGGAGCCACATCGCTCCCCACAATTGATTGAACATCGGATTCAGTGACGGAGTACAAAGCATTGTCCTGCTCGCTATGCCTTTCAATTCCCAGGTCCACTGCCCTGTTATTCATTTCCAGTGCAAGTACCTGGTTTTTCAGGTGCAGTAGTTGAAAACCGGCATGTTTCGGAGCAGTGTTGATTGCATTTACACCCAACCTGAGCCCTTCACTCCAACGATTCAACGTTGCTGCTGATTTCGCCAGGTTCCGAACAATCCCCAATTTCATCACGTATGGAACATCCAGAGCATCTGAGAACACACTCATTGCCATTTCCAATGTTGTCTCAGCTTCGTGCAGGTTTCCATCTTCCGCCAGAAGGCGGATCAGAGAGAGCTTTTCCGGTTCGTCCACACCCATCGTCTCAAACAACTCTGTTTCCACAGGATCATCGCGCACGATCGTGTTAGTATCCAACTGGTATTCTGCCTTTAGCAGATTGAGGTGGTTCACCAACCCGTTCTGGTTTTCAGCGGGATCGAGATCGAGAAAACGCTGGTAATCCTCTTCCGCGCCGCAGGCCAGCGCAATTTCGATTCCATAGATCCTGGCTTCAATACTTCCCGGTTCAGCATTCACCCAATCACAAACACAATCCATCAACTCCGCCGGGTTGCCTGAGCGCATCTCTATCCTGGTTCTCAGTACAATTTCCGGTTTTGATGATTGAACGATCTCTTTCCACGCCGCTGGCAGAAATTTTTCTTCAATCGCTTCAATCGGCAAATCAAATTTACCAATAGACGGGTACTCCGTCTGCTTAATTTCTCCGGAAGAATCGAATTCTGTCTCTGCCCTCAGAAGGTTAATAATCCCGCTCGTTGGTTGAATTGCATCCAGCGCTACAAGTGCTTTTTCATGTTCTTTGGACATGCGGTACAAACCGGCAAGAGAAAGTTGTGCCGTCAGGCTTTCATACCCGGCAGCTTTTTCCAGGCAGGAAATGGTCTTTTCCAGGTTTTCGAGCGCGGCGAAGACAACTGCGGCTTTGATCAACTCTGCCGGGTCTTCGGTTTTCTCGATCAATTCGAGGAGCTTCTGTTCAATGGCCAGGTTTTCTTCAGCGGATGCGAGTTCAACCCTGTTTTGCGCCTGGATCAACCTCAACCCGAGATGATCAGGAAATTTTTCTACCGCCTCATTCGTCAGCTTCTCAATATTGCCAGTTTTTCCGAGTGCAGTTAATAATTCGATCAACCAGATGTGGTTTTCTGCAAATTCAGGAGCAAGGTCAAGCGCCACCAACCCCTGTTTTACTGCCGCCTCCGGATCACCAGCAAGTTGGTAAAATTCAGCTTTGATGCGCTGCAAGCCGTGCCAATCTGATTCGATCGAGATCGCCTGCTCAAGTGCAGCCATGGCTATGTCGTTTTCACCGGTCCGCGCCGCTGATTGCGCCAAACCCGTGTATAGGCGTGCCGAAGGCAGATCTCTTCCTCCTTGGCTTTCGTCCATGATCATATCAAACAGTTTTCTAGCTGCTGGATAATCTTCAATTTCAAGCATCCATTCAGCTTTTAACAATTTTGCACGTAGATTTTCAGGTTCGCGAATTAGAACTTCATCCAATAGGTCCCTGGTGAATGATATGTCTGACTTCTGCATTTTTTCTAGTGGTGCTAGTGGTAGATAATCAGGTTTCAGTTTGCCTTCTACATATGCCAGTGACCAGGCTGGATCCTCTGACAGGTGATCGACAATTTGCTTCAGGTAACCAAGTCCTTTTTCCGTCTCACCCTTCCATACGAGCCTGGCCCCATACTCACCCTTAAAGCGATGGTCCTCTGGATGGCGCTCGATAAATCCCTCCAGTGTTTCGTCGATATTTTCCATTCCCATGTGTTTCATGGCGGTAACCAGTAGCAGGTCAATACTCGGATCGCTTCCCTTCACGGAGAGTTCCAACAGGTGCGGGAAGGCTTCTGAGATCTGACCTTCTTCCATCAATTTAAGTGAGTACACAGACTGCAAATCACAATTTCCTGGATTGGCAGCGATCCCTTCTTTGAGGGTCAACAAGGATGATGCGCGGTCTCCTGCTGACCAGGCGATATCCGCAAGTTCGATCCACGGCTTCGCGTCAGCATCCGAGATTGTGATGGCTCTTCGCAACTCATCAACCGCCGCTTCATCCTGACCCTTCCTGTGGTGGGCCATGCCGGAAAGTGTTAATCCCTTTGCATTGTCAGGATTTCTCCCCAACACTTCTGCTGCAGCTCCAAGCGCCTCATCGAATTTTCCGATTTTCAGCGCGATGTCGCCACACAGACAAAGGTCCTTTTCTTCAGCCAGATCTGACTCATCGACGATCTCACGGTAGATCGCATAAGCCGCCTCGTCCAAACCCAGCTTGAGGTTGGCGTTCGCCAGTTTACGCTTCACTTCTTTTGAATCAGGTTCGAGAGCAGTTAACGTTTCAAGATGTGCCCTAGCACCGGAATAGTCCCCCATGCCCTCAGCCGTCGCCGCAGCAGCCTTGTTCAATGCAATGCTTGTGGGATTCTGTGTTAACAGGATTTTTGCGAGCCTTTCTGCTTCTTCATATGCACGGCTCTC
>CAYMGO010000001.1:87838-93665 GCA_964390015.1 uncultured Anaerolinea sp.
TCGCTTGTAAAGAACGAATCCAGTGATAGAGCCTGGTCAATTTCAGACACGATACCCGCTTTTTTCACTTTGCTCATCTTCACCAATGCCGAGAGAACTTCGAGAGCCCGGTCATTAAGTTCAGCCGCTACAGCATTATTCCCGGCTATATGTGCAATATCGGCTGCTGCCTGGCACTGAAATGCGTAGTGCATTGAAGAAACCGAATTTTTCCAGTGATCCCTGGTCGTTTTCCTGGTAGTGTCAACTGGATTGTATTTTTCTAGGATTCTGCCAGCCACATCCGCGGTCAATCCACTACCAACCATTTTTTTGAGGCTTTTAAGCGCCGCCACCTGGACCTGCGGGCTGAGTGGGTACAGGTGCCGCCGTAGAGTATCTGCCTTTTCTTCATCCGACCATGGTAGACACGACACCAGGTGGTTCAAAACATCAACACTGATTTCAGGTTGCTGAAATATTGTTAGATCTCTTAATAATTCATCTTTGTCTTCGATAAGGTTGATTACAATAACAAATATCGTCCCCCAGAAACTGCGAAATTTTTCTCCATCGTTGATCTTCATTCTCGAAACTGCATCCTGGAAGATGCTCACCCAATTAGTTGTCGCTTTCCGTTTTTCCATCAATGCCAGTGCTAACATCGCGGCATTCTCCAGCGTGGTCACCGGTTCTTCAGATTGGATGTAATTCTCATAACCAAACATCAGCTTCTCAAGTCCTTCACGTGAGGTAATTTTCGCGTTCAGGGTTGAAAAAACGAAATCCGGATCTGAAATGAGCACTGCCAATGTTCCCGGATTTAATGCCATGCTCTGGCTGCTCAAAGAATTCACCAGCGCAGGATACTCGCCAATCTTTTCAAATCCCTCCCAAATCAACGCGTCCTGACGCAGCGCTTTAAAATGAACGGCAACCTCATCTTTATTGGCGAGGTTGTTCAGCCCGGTTATGAGATCGATGTACTGCATCACGTCTCCTCTCCTGAGTGACCAGGGATAAATCAACAGCAAGTATTTAGTTGATGCGAGTTACCAGAACGTAAGCCGCCACGAGCAGCAAAGCACCCAGTATCACGAGGAAAACGCCAATTCCCGCGGTTGTCTTTACCATTTGTTCGAGTGCTTCGATCAGGGAACGCGCGTTACCGACAAGGCCGGAGATTTCTTCGGTTATCCCCTTTTGGGCGATTTTCGTCGTCTGGTCAGCGATGGTACGGATTTCTTTCCCATTCAGCTTGCCTATCAATGTTAAGATTCCAATCCCCATCACCACCACACCACAAAACAGGAGAACGCTCGCCATTGTCAACAGGAAGTCACTAACGGTCATCGAAAACATAAAACCCTCCAGGATAGTATCTCTGGAGGGATTGATGCAAGTATTATGCCATCATTTATTTGCTACGCGGAGGTCACATCCTTGGGTAGATCAGCCAGGTTAATGGTCATGCCATCACAGAACAGCATTGCCCGCTCTATCGCGTTAGACAACTCCCTGATATTCCCAGGCCATGGATATTTCTGCAGGGCTTCCATAGCTTTTGGAGTTACGTCAATTACATTCATCCCCTGGCGGGCGTTGTTCTCCCGAATAAAAAACCCAACCAGTTCAGGGATATCTTCTTTGCGCTCCCGAAGTGGCGGCATATCCAGGTCAACAACCTTCAAACGGTAATACAGGTCTTCGCGGAAGTCACCTTTTCTGATCATTTCTTTGAGGTCGCGGTTGGAGGCAGCGATGACCTGCACATCGACTTTAATTAAAACTGTACCTCCTACCCTCCTGAAAGAGTGTGTTTCGATCGCTGTCAGAAGTTTCGCCTGTGTGTCCAACGGCATCGAGGCAATCTCATTCAAGAACAGGATGCCGCCGTCCGCGATTTCCATCAATCCCGGTTTTTTGCGTTCAGCGCTGGTGAAAGCGCCCGCTTCGTGTCCGAACAACTCAGATTCGAGCATCGTGTTCTGAATAGCCGCGCAATTGATGGCGATGAATGGTTTATTCGCGCGTGGACCGGTGGAATGGATATATTTGGCAATCACATCTTTGCCGGTGCCGGTCTCTCCGGTAATGAGCACTGAAACCTGTTTTTCTGAGGCTACCAGTGCCTGCTGGATGGTGGTTTTTACCACATCGTTCTCACCAACCACGAAATTACCCTTCTGCATCTGGGCTTCACGATAGTGTTCCAATTCCCTGCGCATCGCCACGATCTCACAAGCGCGTTGCAGGGACTTTTCCAGCTGGGTCATGTCCAGTGGTTTTGTTAAGAAGTCGGTCGCGCCACTCTTCATGGCTTCAACAGCCATATCGATGTTGCCAAATCCGGTAATCACAATGATCGGTGGGCGGACCAGCATCATGGCGGTTTCGTAAAGCAGGTTCAAACCATATTCACCATTCAGCTGAACATCCAAAAGCACGACGTCGCCTTCTCCCTTTTTCACTTTTTCGCGTGCTTCAGCCAGTGTGCCAGCCTCGAAGACCTCGTATCCCTTCTTTTTTAAAAGGGTACCTACATTGGCTCGCGCGTTTTCTTCATCGTCTACAACTAATACAGATAGGCTCATTGATCATTCTCCGATGTCTGCAGGCAATTGTACAGTGAAAATTGTTCCTCCGGGGAAGGAATCAACCTTGATGCTTCCTTTGTGCGCGTTCACGATCTGCTTGGTGATTGCCAACCCCAGTCCCGTTCCCATCTTCCTGGTGGTGACGAAAGGCTCAAATATTCGCATTTTAATATCCTGTGGAATTCCAGGGCCGTTATCAGAAACACTGATCTCCACCACCGGCTGCCGGTTAACCACCTGCACTTTCACCGCTTTTATGGCAAGCGTGTCACCGGTATCCGTCATCGCTTCGAGTGCGTTTGAGATCAGGTTGGTAAAAACGTTTTCGAGTGACCGCGGATCCCCAACAATCTTCGTCACATCATCATCCACATGCAGTACAGCTTTGACGTTTACCCTGGCCATGCGCGGTTGCCAGCGGTCAATTATGCGCTTAAGGAAAGGTTCAACATCAAATGATTCGAACTTCAACTCCATCGGTCGTGAGAACGCGAGGAAGGACTCCATCAGGTGATTCAAGCGCGTGCAATCGCCCTGCATCCGGTTGATCACATCCTGGCTGGGGTCATCGCTTTCGAGAGTCGCGGCCAACAGCTGCAAGCCTGTGGAGATATTGTTGATGGGATTTCTCACATCATGCGCGAAAGCGGCCGTGTAATCACCCAGCACCGCTCTATGTTCAAGCTGCTGTGTCACCGCCTTGCTCTCTTCATGTTCGCTGATATCCGTCATCAGGATCTCGATGGCGGTTACGCTCTCACCAAAGTTTACAGGTATCACTTTCATCAAAACTGGAAACGCCTGTCCGTTCCTGCGGTTGAGAGAAGCTTTACCGATACTGAGGGTTTCTTTACCCTTTTGGGCATCGATCAAGGCAGGCAGTAAACGTTCTGATCCGATCAAAATGTTCTCGTAGCCTTGTCCCTTGACCTCCCACGCGGCGTAACCCAGCATGATTTCAGCGGCAGGGTTGATCTGTTCAATTTTTAATGCATCGTTGAGGATGATAACGCCCTCGTTAATCGCCTCGAAAACCTGGTTCTTGAGGTTCATCGAGTTCATCGAACGGCCTATCCTCTCGTTCAGGTTGTTGACCAGTACTTGTTGCTGGAAAAGGGTCAATAACATTGCGGCGAGCATTTCCATACCATCGAGGCTTAAATTCAGCGGGATACCGCCTTTACCAGCGGCAACGATCAGGCCAAAAGCGCCCCCACCTTCCAACATCGGTGCCGATGCGACGTACTCGATATTATTAACCCTGGCTTCGCGGTGCAATTCAGTCAGGATCCGCGACCCGGTCACCCAGATGGATGGTTTCTCCAGTTTGATAAGATCGGTTGAGGGCAGTTTGCGCGGAAAATCTTCACCATTTCCTGATACAGCGACTCGTTTCAATTGAGGTAATGTTGAGTCTGCCTGATAGAGACACACAGTTTCACACCCAAGTATCTCCCGGATGATGTCTACACCCTGGTAAATTTTTTCTGCGATGTCGCCGGAATCCGATAACCGGGTAAAACGCGTCAATTGCCGGTAAGTCTCCTCGAGCTGAAGTTTTTTCTCCTGGTCATCCAATGTGCCCGGCAGCAGGCGAATAACAGTCCATTTTCCACCCTGGTCGATGAAATCAAAACGAATACGCGTTCTTAGAGGTGAGAGATCTCTCCTCTTTAACTGGGCATCACGCATTTCTCCAGAAAAGGAAGTTGTCACATCAAGACCCGGAAAAAGGAAACTGACATCCTTGTTGTGCACATCACGGTGAGAGTAAGCGACGATCTTCATCAATCGGCTGTTAATAAAAAGGATACTCCTGGTTTCATTATCCACCAGGGCAGCCGGGGTCTCATCGAAATTCAACAGAGACGTGATTTCAGCGAGGCCAGGTTCCTTTTTTCCCTTAAGTGCGCCTGATAATTTATTCGAAATTGATCTCATCGTCCTTTCGCGGTTACCCTTCTCAGGTGTGCAGGCAATATGCCTTCAATGGCGCGGTATTTTGCTACAGTACGCCTTGCCACTTCGAACCCTTTTTCAGTCAGAAGATCAACCAGTTCAGAATCACTGTAAGCTTTGGGTTCCTTCTCAATGATCTCTTTCAAATAGCTGCGCACGTTCAGGCTGCGGTCAAAGAATGAAGCCAGCGGCACGATCTTTCTGTTCGGCAACTGCACAGCTTTGTTCGCGACCGCTCGCGATATGGTCGATTCGTGAACCTCAAGCTCCCGTGAAAGTTGTGCTCGTGTTACTGGCTTGAGGAATTTATCGCCCCTGGTGATGTACTCCCGCTGCAGGCTCGCCACACGGGTTAGGAGCCGCTCCATGGTGTGATTGCGCTGCTGCAAGCATTTTACAAATAATGAGGCTTTCTCAAGGTCCTTACGCAACTCGAGTTTGGAATCCTCATCCGCCTGGCGGATGGCCTGCTTGAATAGCGGATTCACCTGCAGTGTACCGCTCATGGGCATGATGATCTCAACGACCAATGCCTTATCAGGGTCTTCATTCAGAAAACTGATCAGGATATCAGGCTGGTGATACACCTGTGTGGTCTGTGCTCCGGGCTGACGCGTATCACCCCAATGGGAACGCGCTGGAAACGGGTTGAGGTTTTCAGCGATGAACCTGGCTGCGGCAATAATCTTCCGTTGAGGTACTTCGTAGCGATGTGCCAGTTCAGCGTACTGATGATGGCTTAGATTGTTCAAACCATCTCTGATCAATTCCTCGGCCAGGTCGGGGACCACACCGGTTTCTTTCAACGCCTGGAGTTGGATCAACAGTGCTTCTGTTGTAGAGGTCGAGCCAACGCCTACGGGGTCAGCCATTTGGATCACCCGCTGCACCTTTTCAACTTCTGATAACGGGAAATGAGTATAACGGGAGACCTCGATGAGACTGGTGGTTAACAATCCATCTTCATCCAGGTGGGTCAGCATAAAGGCTGCTAACCCGCGCTCTTCAGGTCTAAGATCAGGTGCAATTTGCCGCAATACATAGGTCGGAAGTTCTTCCGCTGCCGGGGCAAATGGTTCATCCTCCATTTCGGTATCAATATAATCCTTCTTTGGGATGAACTCCTCGCGAGGAGAAAGAAATACGACCGGTTCATCATTGGCAGGATTACCCGGTATACTGCAGACTGGGCATTTGCCAGGATCGGTCAGTATACGGTGGCAGGTCGGACAGCGTCTTTCTTCAACCAGTTCCAAAGCCGGGTTTCCCGCCAGCTCAGAATCGATCTGCTG
>CAYMGO010000002.1:0-13689 GCA_964390015.1 uncultured Anaerolinea sp.
TCCGCCAGCGTTATTCAGGTAGATTGATCGCTGCAGTCACACTGGGTTCAGAAACATTGGTCTTGCCTGACTGGTTGAGCCAGGTAGACATTATTTATGTGATTTTTTCACCCAAAACGCAGAGCCCTGGGCGATCCGTGACTGATATACGCGAAGAATTCAATTCAGTGCTCTCAGAACAGGTGCAGCCAATTTACACCCGATTTGAAAAACCTGTAATAATTGGTTTTACCTATGATTCAGGAAATGCCGAAGGGGGAGTTGACCTGGCTGGGCAGGCAAAAGCCTACAGCGCATCAATTTTGAGTGTAGCTTCTCAGGATTGGATTAGCGGCTTCATTTCTAGAGGGTATTATCCATACGTGGAACTGCAGGACACCACACCAACGATCTACCGAAAACCAGCATCAGAAATCCTCTGGTTTTGGTTCCATTACCTTCTCAATAAAGCACCAAACTAAAAAATATTAAACCGGAGAGAAAAATTGTCACCTGAACTGGAAGGAAGAGATTTATTCGCGCATGTAGGCTTTAACCCGAAAAATCACGTGTACTACAATGTAAGCAGCGCGGAACTTGTCGAGTTGGCAGTGCGCAACAAGGAATGCTGCCTGGCAAAGAACGGTGCGATGATCGTGGAAACCGGAGAACACACCGGTCGCTCACCGAACGACAAGTACATCGTAGACAACGGAACAGAAAGTGACAGTCAAATTGCCTGGGGAAAGATCAACAAGTCGATATCCGCTGAAAGGTTTGACCGATTATTCGAAAAGACTATTAAATATCTTGAGAATCGGAATGTTTTTGTTCAAGATGCTCTCGCGGGCAGAGATTCTGCATTTGAGAGGTATTTCAGGGTCATTTCTGAAAAGGCGTGGGCTGCCTTGTTTACACGGGATCTACTCTACCCAGTTGACCAGGCGGGCAATAGGAAACCAGATTTTACCTTATTACATGCACCAGATCTTTATGCTGATCCTGATTCAGACGGCACGCGAACCGGCACTTTCATCATTATAAACTTCGCGAAAAACATCATTCTGATCGGTGGGTCATCCTATGCCGGAGAAGTAAAAAAGGCTGTTTTCACCACCATGAACCGCATACTGCCCGAAGTCAGTGTTTTCCCCATGCATTGTTCCGCCAACATTGGCAAGAAAGGCGACACAGCGCTTTACTTTGGCCTATCCGGCACCGGAAAAACCACCCTCTCATCCAGCCCTGACCGCTACCTGATCGGGGATGATGAACATGGTTGGAGTGAAACGGGGATTTTTAATTTTGAGAACGGTTGTTATGCCAAAACCATAAACCTGAGCAGGGAGCTTGAACCCATGATCTGGGATGCTTCGCAGAGATTCGGAGCTGTTCTCGAAAATGTTGGTTTTGACATGAAAACGCGCCAAATTGACTTCGCGGATGGATCAAAAACGGAAAATACAAGAGCTGCTTATCCGATATCATACATAGATGGCTATGTAGCATCAGGCAAAGGAAATCATCCAACCAACATATTCTTCTTAAGCGCCGATGCTTTTGGTGTGCTCCCTCCCATCTCTTTACTCACCAGGGAACAGGCGGTTTATTACTTCTTGTTGGGATACACCGCCAAGCTTGCCGGGACCGAGAAAGGATTGGGGGCAGAGCCGGAAGCGACTTTCTCCACAAGTTTCGGAGAACCCTTCCTGCCGCTTTCTCCTGCGGTTTATGCGGCTCTTCTGCTGCAAAGGATCGACACGCATCATCCAAAGGTCTGGCTGATCAACACTGGTTGGAGCGGCGGAGTATTTGGAACAGGTAGCCGCATCAAATTGCCCTATTCTCGGGCGATGATCAAAACTGCTCTGGATGGTGGCATTGCAGAACACAGCCTTCACAAAGATTCAACGTTTGGATTGGACATCCCATCTCATGTTGCCGGCGTGCCGGATGAGATCCTGGATCCAATTAATTGTTGGCAGGATAAGGATCAGTACAAACGAGTCGCACGTGATCTGATTCTAAAAATGCAGGCCAGAATGAAAGTTTTTTCTGCTGAACTGGATGCCGCAATATTGAATAGTGGTCCTGATTTGATTGATTGACCTGAACACAATGAATAAGAGATATTAAAAAATATAGTAAACCGCCACCGCCGCAAGTATGAGAAATGGCGTGTATGGAATGGCTGAGAAAGAACGATAGCGCCTGGTGATGATCATAGTGATGATGTAGACAAGTGAATAGGCACCGCTGGCCAATATTGCGATGAAAATCGTCGCGAAAATTGCTGGCCAGCCATTGAATAACCCCAAAAACGCGCTTACATACACATCGCCAAAGCCTAAAGCAACTTCTTCGATCTCCTGCCCTCTTATGCGTCCCATTATTTTGTTAAACAATACTCCAAAAAAATACAATGCCAGCATAATCAAAAAGCCTGCCAGACCGCCCGCAAGTGTGGTCCACAGATTGTTCATCAGCCAGCCGTAAACAAAGAAAAGCAGCAGACCAAAGATGCTCGTCTGGATCAATACTACCCGGTATTCGATATCGATCACCAGGATCACACCCAGAAAAATAAGTAACGGAAGGGTTTCCAAAAAACTCAGTCCGTCCAACGGGTAGTAATGCAGCAAACCACTAGAAAGGATGGAGAAAACTGAGACCAGGATCACCCTCAAGGATGTTTTATTTTTACATTTTGAACAGCGGAATGAGAACAGGTATTCTTTCAGTGTGAAGGGTTTGCCGCAATTTAAGCAGATTGGTCTGGTGAGTTTCCGGCTGATTGGCAGCACATCGGCCAGGTAGTTGATCAAAACGGCCGCCAGTGCACCACCGATAACGTTGAATAATAAAGACATTACTTCCTCGGATTGCAGTGAAATTTGAGAAGATCAGGGATTCATTTTCTTGAAATAGTATAATGCAAAGCAGGATTACACAACCATGTACAATGATCAGTCTTCAAACCTGTTAACTCTCATTTCAACACTTGAAAATTCTTTGAATTTCCAGAATGAGATTACCTTAAAACAGGAAAACCAGCCTAGAAAAGCGGATTATTGTCCGTTCCCTAACGGCTTGCATCCGTTGTTGGAATCATCCCTCATATCCAGTGGCATTGATCAACTTTACTCACATCAGCTGAAATCGTACAACCTAAGTAGTACAGGAAATAACCTGGTGATCTCAACGGGTACATCCAGTGGAAAAAGTCTCTGTTATCAACTACCCATGCTGGACGGAATTTTAAAAGCCCCACAAAAGACTGGGTTGATGTTTTTTCCGACGAAGGCGCTGACGAATGACCAATTGAATTCGCTTCACAATTTGATCCCTGCATCAACTTCAGAATTAATCAGATGCGCGATCTATGATGGTGATACACCACAAAGGGAGAGAGCTGTGGTCAGGGAACATGCCAGTATCGTTTTAACCAATCCTGACATGTTGAATATTGGGATCCTTCCTCACCATCCACTCTGGGGGAGATTTTTTGCGAACCTTGAGTTTGTGGTCATCGATGAGGTCCACATCTACCGGGGAATCTTCGGTTCACACATAGCCAATCTGATTCGCCGCCTTAAGCGTATAACTGCTTTCTACGGTTCAAAGCCTGTTTTCATACTGACCTCTGCCACGATCAGGAATCCGAAAACTTTATGCGAAAAATTGGTGGAAGATGCTGTTGAATTGGTAGATTATGATGGCTCTCCGCAAGGTCAAAAATACTTTGTCGTGTACAACCCACCGCTGATAAACGAAGAGCTTGGCATCCGTGAAGGTCTTTTAACCTCTGCGGGAAAATTTCTTAGTCATCTTTACCAGGGTAATATCCAAACGCTCGTGTTCTGCAGAACACGCCGTTTTGTGGAATTGTTGCTGCGGGAGGTCAAAAATGTGCTGCAAATCCCGGAAAACAAGATCCGCGGATACCGTAGTGGTTATTTAAAAGCCGAAAGAAGAGAAATTGAATCAGGTCTGAAATCAGGGGAAATCCGCATTGGCATCGCGACCAATGCACTTGAGTTGGGAGTGGATATTGGAGGTGTGGATTGTGTTCTCTTACCCGGTTATCCCGGTACGATTGCCGCTTTACGCCAGCGAGCTGGTAGAGCCGGCAGAAAATTCAACCCATCGCTTGCCGTCTTCATTGCTTCCATGAATCCGTTGGACCAATTCCTGGCCAGGAACCCGGAGTACCTGATGTCCCGGGATCCAGAAGAAGCGCTCATCAACCCGGATAATCCCTTAATCCTTTTGGAGCATCTTCAGTGTTCAGCAGCTGAATTACCATTTGACGAATCTGATCGCTTCGGAAATCTCAGCAAGGAAGATTTAAAGGCATATCTCGACTATCTTGTCACTTCTGGTGTACTGCATTTCAAAAATGACCGCTATTATTGGGTTTCTGATGATTATCCTACTCAGCATGTATCTCTTCGTAATACTGCGTCAACATCAATTCTCCTGAGAAGAGTTGTAAATGGTCAGGTTTCGGTTATCGGTGAAGTGGATTACAACAGTGGATTATGGATGGTGCACACTGGTGCCATTTACATACATGATGGTGAGACCTACCGTGTAGAAGAGCTGGATCTGGTAAACAATCTTGCCACATTGATAACCTGCAACGAAGATTACGTGACAGAGCCAGTAATTTCAGCTGAGGTTGAAATTATTTCAGTGAATCAATCTCGGAAAATGGAGAATTATGAACTATTTTGTGGGGAAATCAGAGTCCGTTCTACAGTCAAAGGGTTCAAACGCATAAAGTGGAGCAGCAGAGAAACGATCGACCAGGCTGAACTTGAGTTGCCTGAAACATCTTTGAACACAGTTGGTTTTTGGCTCGTTTTAAAGGATGATTGTGTTACAAAAATGAGAAACGCGGGCCTGTGGCGCAGTGACAGGAACGATTATGGTCCGCGTTGGCAGGAAATCCGCCGCCAGATCAGGGCGCGTGATGACTACACTTGCCGGGTGTGCGGTAAAAGAGAGGACATCCGAGAGCACCACGTTCACCATAAGATTCCTTTCAAGCTATTTTCTTCATTCGAACAGGCCAACGCCCCGGACAACCTGGTCACTTTATGTTCGGATTGCCATTCTTTGGTCGAAAGCCAGGTAAGAGTGCGCAGTGCCTTATCTGGTTTGGATCATCTATTGGGTTCGCTCTCGCCTTTACTCGTCATGAGCGATACTGGTGACCTTGGAAGTTTTTTTGACCCTGCAGCGAAATTTGCCCTAAACAAACCTGCAATCATCATCTACGATAATATTCCGGCTGGCATTGGTCTCTCAGAGGGTTTATATAAGCGTTTCGATGAACTGCTTCAGAAAGCCCATGTAGTTGTTAACCGCTGCGACTGTGAAGATGGATGCCCCTCCTGCGTGGGGCCTGTCCTTGAGAGCGCTTACGGCGGTAAAACTGAAACCCTGGAACTGATAAAATATCTTCAGGAGAAGTAACTACATGGATTCGCTGTCTGATCGCCTGAAGGCACTTGGATTTAAAAACGCTGCGTCGATTTCGAAAAAGCCCACAACGGAGCGAATATCACTTGAAGCGGCAATTGATGGCCGAGTAATTCAAAACTCATTGGGTGATTTCGTGATCAAAGAAACACTTTATCCACTGGATCACCAGCACGGGATCATCTCACTCAACGATAAAGTTGTGACAGATACCATTAATAAAGCAGCAAAAATAGATTCTACGTCTGCACCTCTGGAAAAACTGCTCTTTATCGACACTGAAACCTCCGGTTTGTCAGGTGGTACAGGAACCTTTGCTTTCCTTGTCGGCTACGGACGATTTACTGCTGAAGGCTTTCTCCTATCGCAATTGATCATGCGTGACCCCGGTGAAGAAGCCGCTATGCTGCTTCATTTGATGAATTCCATCGATCGTGATGCGATATTTGTTTCTTTCAATGGAAAATCCTTCGATATCCCGCTGCTTCAGAACCGCCTGGTGATGAACCGGCTGTCTATGAAAATACGTGAGATACAGCATCTCGACATGCTGCAAATATCACGCAAACTATGGAGGCGCTCGCTTGCATCATGTGCTTTAAAAGATCTCGAAACTGCTATCCTAAAGTTTGAACGTACCAGCGAGGATGTACCGGGTTGGATGATCCCTGATATATACTTTGCATTCCTTCGCACTGGTGATCCTGCCGGGTTAAAAGAGGTTATTTATCATAATGCGCAGGATATTGTCTCGCTTGCAGCATTATTCATCCATGTCACAACCATGCTGGAAAGAAATTCTGCCCTTGAAAACATCCCCGTGAATGACCTTATCGCTATCAGCCGGATTTATTGGGACCTGGGTTCGTTGGAGACGAGCGCAAGCATCCTTCGGGCTGCTTTGCCTCGCACACAAGAACCTGACCAAAAAATGGTGATCAATTCCTTACTTGGTCTTTATCACAAGAGAATTGGTTTAATAAATAACTCAATTGAACATTGGCAAGTTGCTGCCCAAAATGGAGATCTTCAATCTTGTATTGAGTTGGCCATGTTCTATGAACACCAGGTAAAGGACTACTCAATAGCAGAAGATTGGTGTAAAAAAGCACTTGTGTATTGTTATGATGGTATAAACAATAAGAACAACAAGATGCGAACTGCCCTGCAAAAAAGGCTGAACCGCCTGCAACACAAGAGGAGGACGAATGTTCAAGAGAACCATTCGCAATGAAGTGGTTTTTGTAGCCAACGGTATGCTCGAAGCCGAATCAGTGAGGATACTTCTGGAATCATTTGGCATACCCGCCTATACAAATCAGGAGTCAGCCGGAACTGTATATGGGTTAACCGTCGGGCCACTCGGTGAGGTAGAGGTGATAGTAGCGCCTGAGTATGTCGTCGATGCCAAAAAGATCATCGCAGAAATGAAAGCCGGAAATCTGGAAATTACGGATGGCGAGTAGAACGCGGCGTTGAGGTTTTTTACTGGGTGTTCTTTATCCCAAAGTACACTCGCTCAGGGGTTAGCGGAAATTCATCGAACCAGATGCCTGTGGAATTGTGCACCGCGTCGATCACAGCAGGCGCAAACGGTAAGTACGGCATTTCACCCATGCCTTTGGCGCCCCAAGGACCCTCTTGGTCACCGTATTCAAGTATGATGGATTTTACCTCGCCGGGGATATCCAAAACAGTCGGAATCAGGTACGTGGACAGTCGATCTGTCAGTACTTTTCCGTCGATTTGAATGAAGTTTTCCATTAAGGTGTAACCCTCCGCCTGTACGATAGCACCTTCGATCTGACCTTCGATAAGGCGGGGATTGATCGCTTTCCCCAGGTCATCAGCACACAGGACTTTGAGCAGGCTGACCTTGCCTGTTTCGGTATCAACTTCACACTCTACTGCTACGGCCGTGTAACCGTAAGCAAAATTGGGGATGCATTTTCCTGTTTCGGGATCAAAAGGAGTTGTTTTTGGTGCAAAATACTGGTACTCAGCAATTGCAGGGCGCTCTTCTTCTTCCCACTTCTTGATTGCCAATTCAGCCGCACCTTTTATTGCGTTTCCTGCCATGAAAGTCATTCTGGAGGCGCTCACACTGCCGGAGTTGAGGCTCGTGGCAGTATCAGACGCGACAAGTTCCACAATATCAAGTGGCACATCCAGCGCGTGGGCAGCCATCTGGGTGAATACTGTATGAGACCCCTGACCTACTTCAGCGCCGGCGTGCCGCAGGATGACTTTGTCTATCTTCTCTTTTCCGTGTAATTCGATGATTGCCCAGCAATTTTCCTTTGCACCGAATGAAAAACCGACATTTTTAAATCCACATGAAAACCCCCAACTCCGTTTTATGCCATCTGTGCTGGTTGCTGCTGGCATGCGGTAAGTCGTCTGATCATCCAGTGACCAGCCAGCGCTTTGCGCACAGGTTTTGATCACCTTATCTAGCGAAATTCCTGGAGGTAGCGGGCTTTCCACAGGGAGCAAATCCCCCTCTCCAAGCAGGTTCTTCAACCTGAGCTCAACAGCATCCATCTTCAAGGCTTCCGCTAACTTGTTCATCTGACATTCTGCCGCAAAGGCTCCCTGGGGCCCACCAAATCCCCTGAATGCTCCACCAGGGATATTGTTTGTATAAACCGCTTTGCTATCTACGCGCACATTCGGAATTTTATAAGGACCGGTGCACATCAATGTGGCGTTGGCCAACACTTTTGTGGAGGTGTACATGTACGCACCACCGTCAGCAGTGATATCCACTTCAGCGGCCAGTAATTCACCCTTCTTTGTAGCAGCCCATCGCGATTTGATTTCGTAATAATGTCTTTTATGATGACCAATGATGGATTCTTCTCGCGACCAAACGATCTTCACCGGTCGAAATATCCCCTTTTCTTTCAACTTGAGCACTGCCAATCCAAGGATGATCTGGACGGACATGTCTTCCCTGCCTCCAAACGCGCCGCCGATTGCAGGATAGATCACACGCACCATTTCCAGATCAAGGTTTAATGCGTGCGCAATCTGTTCCTGGTCCTCGTGGATCCATTGTCCTCCGACCACAACCGTTATGCGGTCACTCTCATCAATGAAAGCTACCCCTGATTCAGGCTGCAGGAAGGCGTGCTCCTGGACGGGTGTTTTATAAACGCCTTCAACGATCACATCAGCCTTTGAAAATGCATTTTCAACGTTACCTTTTCTTATCTGGTTGTGAACAAATACATTCGATTCCCTTTCGGGGTGCAAAATGGTATTTCCAGGTGATAATGCCTGTTCAAGGCTTGAAATTATTGGCAGGTCAGTCCAGCTGATCTTGATGAGGTCCCTGGCTCTTTCAGCGGCGCTGCTGTTTTCGGCAATCACCAGTGCAACCTGATCACCGACAAATCGAACACGATCTGCATACGGCTTATTTGACCCGGGACCGCAAAGAACCGGCTGATCGGGCTGGATCAAGCCATATTCGTTGTTTGGAACGTCTTTTGCGGTGAGAACCAACAAAACACCGGGTACTTTTTCTGCTTCACTGGTATCGATTTTGTCGATGATCGCGTGTGCTTTGTGAGAAAATAAAACTTTCATCACAAGTGAATCAGGCAAGTTGAAGTCGCCGGGGTAAAGCGCTTCCCCTTTCACCTTGGCACGTGCGTCTATTCGTGTTGTGTTGTTACCAATTGCACCCATTTCTAATCTCCATGCGAGTAAACAGTAATCAGGGTTTGATGATCTTGTCAGGTGGTATGTCTACCGGATCATATTTTGAAGGTGCAAAGAACCTCATAACAAGTGACATTGAGAGTGATAGAACCGCGATCATTCCCACCAATATTATTACAGCATATAGCAATCTGACAACAATCATCGGGTCTTTGGGGTAGTTCCGTAATAAAATATCTTCAGGGATGACAAGCCAGGAATACTTATCTTTGTTATCAATCAACAGGGAGGATATGAAGTAAGAGGCAATTGGCAGAACCGCGAGTAAAATACAACCAATGCCACGCCAGATTGGGTGAACCGGGAGTTTGGAAGGTTTAGGCGGGAGCTGTGAGCGAAACATGTTATGTTTTGCCATAGTGTTCTCCTTCTGACGCCGCATTTTCAATGGCCTTTATGATCTTATAATAACCAGTGCATCGGCAGAGGTTTCCAGTAATCGCTTCTTTTATATCGTTTTCACTAGGACGAGGTTTTTCTTCCAGTAGTTTGACCGCTGACATGATGAATCCAGGCGTACAATAGCCACATTGTACTGCTCCTTCTTCAACAAATGCCTGCTGAACAGGGTGCAGGTCACCTTCTTCCGAAATTCCTTCTATCGTGGTGATAACCGCCATGTGTGCTCTTGGAGCCGGTACCAGGCATGACATGACGGCTTTTCCGTCCATGTAGACTGTACAAGCACCACATTCTCCCTCTGCGCACCCTTCCTTGCTGCCGATGAGTCCGGCATCATCACGGATCAGGTCCAATAGTGACTTCTGGAATGAGGAAGAGAAATCAAATTTCTTACCGTTGATTGTTGTGGTAATTGGATTATTGTCATCGATCAACACGGTTCGGGCGAGTTTGTTTTGAGCATTAGAATTTCTATCGCTTGATAGGGTTACCGGATTTTCAGGAAGCAGGTTAATGGATCGTTCTGGGTAAAGAAGCGCATTAAAACATCTCTTCAGGATGACCCTGGTCATGTCGTTGCGGAAAATAGCAGAGGCCCGGATATCTGAGATTGGTGAGATCTCTTCCATTGTTTCAGGTAATTCCAGATTCTCCAGTTGTTCAAGGGATAAACCCCTGATTTGATTTTCAAGCATATGCAATCTGGCCACGATGGGTGACACTGCTCCAACCGCGATCACAACATCTTCTACCCTAGAGTGATTGATTTTCATCGCAACTGCTGCGTTCACCACAGAGATGGCCTGGGCGTTGCGTAATGCAAATTTATAAAAAGTTGATATGTACCCGGAGCTTTTTCGGCTGATCACAATTTCTTTGAGGATTTCGTTGCTCTTGATGACCGTGCGTCTCACGCCGGTGTAAAAATCTTCGAGAGGGACCCTTCTATTGGCTTTGGATGAAACCAAAATTAGTTCAGCACCCAGTGCGATCAGAGCGGGAATCGTGTCATTTGCTGGCGAAGCAGTAATGAGATTACCGGCAACAGTACCCCGGTTGCGTATTTGGGGAGAACCAACCTGAAAAGCAGCCTCGGCCAGGCAGCGTGCATGGGAGCGGATTATCGATGAACTGGATATCTGATTATGTGTGATAAGGGCGCCGATGTGAATATCTCCATCCTCGTCCCTGCTTATCGTGTTCAGTTCGGGAATGCGCGATATATCGATCAACGTGGTTACTTCCTCACGAAGACCGCGCTTAATCTCAAGAACCAGATCCGTAGCCCCAGATATGATCCTACTTCCATCAGGTTCTTGGTCCAGTAGTTCAAGAGCGTCAGACAAATCAGCTGCCAGATAATATTTATTCCACATGGTTAACCTTCATTTATCGCTGCCCATTTTCTTTAGTTGATAAGAATTTGCAGTTTGTTACTAATGGAGTTCCAGTAAATTATTCTTCAAGCAAACCAAGAACAACTGGTAATAATTGTTTCTTGCGAGAGACCACTCCCTCGGCAAGCCTGGTATTATCCGGCTGCGGTAAATAAGGGAGGTCGTCCAGTACGGCTGGGGCATTGGAAAACAGAATTCTGCTTGACCCGCGAACAACATCCGTGACCATCAGCATGGCAAAATCCACATTCTTGCTTTTACGCAGGTTATCGAGTGCATCATTCAGGGGTTCAAGTTGTTTGGTCACCTCGTTTAGGTCGCTAACCTCCGCCTGGGCAATGGCAAAATCCAAACCACCTGCAGTGTAGATCTTCATGTCGCTTGTAACGATCTCTTCCGGTGATCTATTGCCAAGCCCTGCGCTGGATGAGAGGATCTTTTCACCGTAGGACCGGATGGTTTCGTTTGCCAATGGGGAACCAGCAACGAATGTCCACCGTGCCAGGCGCTGGGCAGCATCTTTGTCACGCTCAGTTGTAGTGGGTGAAGTGAGAATCAAAGTGTCCGAGAGTAATCCTGCCAGCATGATACCCGCGATAGTGGGAACCGCGCTAAGTCCGGATTCTTCTATCCGTTCTGAAACGAGCGTGCTCGTGCTGCCAACAATATCGACAGTCATTTTGATGGGGTAATGAGTTGAAGGGTTACCCAGTCGATGATGATCAAGGATCTCCAACAGTTCGGCTTCTTCAAGCGAAGCGACACTTTGTGATGGTTCATTGTGGTCCACAAGTACGATTTTTAACCTCGGCGGATTGAGCAGGTCTTTTTGACGGCAAATACCAACATAGCGGCCGTTTTCATCAACGACCCAAACCTCATCACCTTCTTCTCGTAGGATGCGGTTAATAACATCGCGAATCTTGGTGTTAACAGCATATTTGGATACATTCGTATCCGCGGCCTCTCGGCAAGGCAGCTCAAGGATCTTATTGATAGCGATATCCTGGTTTTTCAGGCTTGTTCCTACCAGTTTCCCCAGATAATTGAATAGACTTCTGCCAGTAATCAATCCATAGGGGGTTCCATCTTCGTTGAGAACCGGTGCTATTCCACCGGTACGGTTCGCGAGGGTCCATGCAACACGCAACGGCACATCCGGTGTGTTTGTATCCAGCCTTCTGACAACCGATGAAAACCGCGGCGACGCGTCCGTTATCAGAACCGGTGCCTCAAGCCCCAGGGTTTTTAAAACCCATGCAGTTTGAGAGTTAACCGCTCCAGCTCTTGCTGCGATCGCATCGACTCCGTCCCGTTCGCGAATCAACCATGCATAACCGACCGCTGAAGCGATTGAATCAGTGTCTGGATTCACATGACCGACAACATAGATTGGAGAATTAGGCATAACAACAGCTCCAGAATTCTAATAAAATCATACCGTTCGTTTGTTGATAATTCATAAAACTTCTAATGAATTAGTTTTGCGCAAAAGTATCGATCAACAGGTGGACATTCCCGCCAACCGGATAAAGGATCGGGCACGTGCAGCCGTTGTGGATGTATTCAGCCACCTTTGCCCGCGCTTCCGACGGGGTGCCTGAGGCAGAAATGCGTAAGATCAGATCTTCAGGGACGAGATGTTTTGCTTTTTGTATCTGTTCATGGGTGGCAGGCCAACCCAATATTGATTGGATTTCCGCGACAACTTCACTTGATACCCCGGATGCCTTGGCGATGTGTGGTTGTTGCGCGAGGTATTGGGTCAATAATTCACGCGTGTAATCAATAGCTTGATCGTGATCGTTATCCACAGAGCAGACGATCAATTGCGGGCGGTCGATGTCATCAAGAGTTTTTCCTGTCTTTTTTGCACCAGCCTGTAACAGGTCTAAAGCTTTAAGGTTATACTCCGGTGGTACGCAATAGTTCAAGACCACACCTTCAGCGATTTCACCTGTCATTTCCATCATGTTATCACCAGTAGCACCTATATACACTGGAACGTTCCGTGGTTCTTTACGGCCATGAACGACGTCTAACTCAATTCCATGAACTTGAATGAATTCACCCTCGAAAGTGACTGTTTCCATGTTGAGCAATCTTTTCAATATCGTAACCGTCTCACGCATGGCGGTCAGGGGTTTTTTGCGGTCAATGCCGACATTCCTGGCTAGCGGATCCCACCAGGCGCCGATTCCACAAATGATCCTGCCGGGGGCGAGATCATCCAAAGTCAGGAAGGTGGAGGCTAGTAACCCGATGTTTCTAGTCCAATTATTGATCACACCGGATCCTACTTTCAGCTTCTCTGTGACAGCCGCGTAAGCGGCCATCGGGACAATGGCATCCCGAACCAGTCTGCTTTCTGCCTGCCAGACAGCCTCAAAACCTCTTGATTCTGCATACTTAACGTATTCAAGTCCATCTCTAAGCTCGTGCGCATCCTGCAAATACAATGCCATCCGTTCTGTCATGGTCGCCTCCTTTAATTTTCAATGAGCAGTTTATTTTTTTCCTGTAGTACTTTTAATAGTTCGAGATCTTCCGGTGTGTCCAGATCCAATCCAAGTGATGTTGACTCGATTATTTCAATACGCGCGCCTGCCTTTTGTGCCAGCTCCAGGTGCTTGTTGAATGAACCGTTCCCATACCGATAGGTTAAGAGTCCTTCAGGATTGATGTACAACAGATT
>CAYMGO010000002.1:13789-19775 GCA_964390015.1 uncultured Anaerolinea sp.
GCCAGTGTAAGCGCGGCGGGATCTCTGCTAACAACAAGAATATTGTCTATGTGTTCAACAGTTGAGAGGATTTTTAAGGTATTGACAAGCATATTCTGGTTGAGAATTGTCCGCTCATTTTCGTTCAAAACACTCGAGAGTCTACTTTTTCCTCTTCGCAGAGGTTTGACCGGCACGATCGCCCATAGTGTCATTTCGCTTTTTCCTCTAGCAGTTCTACGCTGAAGTCTAATACCCTACCAGCTAAATCGCTTTGAGCATAAATGTCAGGCATGAAAATATCAGTTGCATATGGAATTATACCGCAGCGGATGATTTCATCTTTTTCATGTTGATCACGTGTATCGATCAAAATTCCGGTCAAAAAATCACGGTAGTGCCTCGCAATATTGGCAGAACTAACTTCGATTCCAAATTCTGTCATAATTTTGGCAGCTGGTCCTTTGATAGTCTTTCCGCCGATTAGTGGACTGACCGCAATGACGGTTTTCTCTTTCAACATTTTGATTACACCTGGTACGGATAAGATGGGATCAATGCTAACATACGGATTTGAGGGGCAAATGATGACGACCTCGGACTCTTCGAGGTTGGCTTGAGCTTTTATTGGAAGTTTGCTTTTCTCAGACCCGGTGAAAATGATCTTCTTCACCACCGGTTGGAAGTGATATTTCACAAAATATTCCTGGAAAGACAGTAAGGAATTCTGATCAGTGATGATTTGAGTCTGTACCGGTTCATCACACATGGGAAAAATCTGATGCTTTATTCCCAATTTCTTTGATATTGCTGCGATTATTTCGCTTAGATTATTGCCAGATTGCAGCAGCCGCGTTCGCTCAATTTGAGTGGCTACATCTGTGTCACCAATTCGGAACCAGATTTGTTGCCCCAGTTTTTCAAGGCCGGAAATCAAATTGAAAGTATCGTTCTTGATACCGTATCCGGCATCAGGGTTGTTGATTCCCGCAAGGTTATACATGACGGTATCGAGATCCGGACAGATGTAATACCCCAGGTAATCAAAATCATCACCGGTGTTTACAATGATGCTGAGGTCTTCAGGAGGTAAAATCCTTGACAGGCCATTGGCCAATTTCGCGCCACCCACTCCACCTGCAAGTGCAGTAACTTTCACGTTATGACCAGGCGAAAAAATGATCTATTTGAAAAGGTCATTGTTCTTGTCACGGATCAATTCACAGACAGTGGAATCACGAAATGAGTATGGAAAACCTCTGGCGATGACACACGGAATGCCTTCGTCTGCCTGGCCCATGAGCAACGATGCTGCGGCTGCCAATTCATCAGCAGCGGCTACCTGGGTTGCTTTCAATGTGTATCCGAAAAGATCCTTTTTTCCCCTGAGATCCACTACCCCGGGAACACCGGCAATTCCAACCGTTGTGCCTATTGTACCGTTTCTCCATGCGCGACCGTGTGAATCGATAACGATCACGCCTACCTGTTTGCCTGTTTTGGCCTTGATCTTTTCCTTGATGGCTCTTGCAGAATTATCTGGATCCTCTGGTAATAACAGAACATAGTTATTTCCTTCGTCATCTTCTACCGTGTTGGAGTGATCGATACCGGCATTGGCACACACAAAACCTAGTTTGTGCCGAACAATGATTAAGCCCTTTCTGATACGCAATATCTCTTGCGATTCGTCCATTATCAGTTGAATAAGTTGGGGTCTTTTGTCTGATAGTAGCGCGATTTGTTGAGCTTCAGTCGTAGGGTTTACTGTCCGTAAATCGACAAGACGACCTTCAGACTTGGATATTATCTTTTGAGTAATTACTAATATATCAAAATCATTTAAATAAATACTATGCCTACGCGCATTTTTAATTAAAATATCTGCGACGTCATCTCCTGGCATAATGTGCGGAAAATCGTCCAGCGCGAACAGCTGAAGTTGCTTTATCGTCATGATTCTTTTCTAACGCCAGTGATTTTGATCCCTGCTTCTTTGCTTCCATATGTCTTGTTGATATTGATCAATACGGATGTAAGCCCTTCCACAACAACAGAATTCGCCATAGGTCCGGCGTCCCAGCCGACCATTCCAGCATCACCTACAAGTTCTAACACTGCTTCTCTTGCTTGTTTTGATGTCCCGCAGACAAAAACATCACAATCAATATCACCTTCCTTCATCAATCGTTCGTAAGAAATGTTTTGGAAAGCCATCACAACAGGTGTTTCTTCTCCAAGGATTGCCTGAGCTTCTCTTCCTGCGCTGCCTGCTTTTGGCAGTTGCACAACATTTACTTTAGGTGGAACTAAAGGAACAGTAACGTCTATAAATATCTTACCCTTCACCACTTCTTTCAGTTTGTTGAGCATGTCAACGTGAGCCTCAAATGGCACCGTCATGACCACAACATCACTCCATTCGGCCGCTTGAGTGTTTTCCAACCCCACTACCCTGTTCTCATTATCATCGTTTAGTGTATTCACCTCATCAGCGGCTGCTTGCGCTTTCTCTACCGATCGTGAACCGATCACTACATTGTGACCAAATTTTGCCCACCTGTAGGCTAGCCCCTTCCCTTCTTTACCAGTACCGCCAATTATCGCAATCTTCTTCATAAATCCTTCTTTCTTTAGGAAACAAAGTGCGTTAGGTAACGCTTCCATACTTCAGAGGCCAATTCTCTGGCTTTTTCAGATATGGATTCCTCATCGATAGTGATCAATTTTCTGTCCTTCATCAGAATTCTGCCATCCACCATTGTCATTGTTACCATAGAATCTCTAAAACCGAATATGATGTGCCAGGGCAGATTTCCTATGTTCACTGGCGTTATAGGCAGATACTCCACCAGAATCAAGTCTGCTTTGGCGCCTTCCATTATGACCCCTATTCTGTCTTTCAATAATTTAGATGCCATATCTGCATTGTTATATACAGCCATTTCAATAACACGATCCGCTCCCATACATCGTGGGTCCTTATTCCAGGATTTATGTGCAAGGTAACAGGTGCGCCATTCATCCCACATGGCAAATGAAAACCCATCATTCCCCAAACACACCGGAATATTCCTGGCAAATATTCTTTCCACATCTGCCATGCCAACCGCGTTGTTCATGTTTGACCTTGGTTGATGGGTAAGCCATGTACCGGTGTTTTCAAGTATTTTAATTTCGTTATCGTCTATGTGTACGCCGTGCACAAAAATTGATTGGTGTCCGGTAATGCCGAATCGATCTAATCGATTGACCACTCTTGAACCATACTTTGCCACACTCACATTTTCGTCAATAAGATCTTCTGCCACATGAATGTGAAACCCATGACCTGATGGTATGTCCCGTACGCACTTCTCAAGTGTTTTGTCCGAAAGGGTAATTCCTGCGTGTAAACCGAAGCTGGCAGTTACCAGCGAATTTTTTCCGCTGCTTTGTAGCTTATTTATCATTCTCGCATTCTCTGCTATACCCGCGATTGCCTTTTCTTCACCCCCTCGATCGGTCACTTCATAGCAGAGGTTTGCACGTATTCCTGCTTCAGCAACAGCGCCTTGAATGACATCCAGTGAACCGTCGATGAAATTCGGTGAAGCGTGATGATCAAACAATGTCGTAGTTCCGTGCTTTATTGCATCGACTAGACAGACTAATGCGGAGTACCGCACGTCCTCTTCTTGGAGTGATTGATCCAACGGCCACCATAGTTTTTCCAGAATCTGCAGGAAATTTTCTGGAGGATTACCAGGAATGGCCATTCCTCTCGAAAAAACTCCATAAAAATGAGTGTGCGCACAAATAATTCCTGGCATGAGGAATTGTCCGTTGGCATTTAATCTTTCTTCTGCCGGGTATAAGGTCAGAAGGCGATCCTCATCATCAATTTTATCAATGTGATCATTTACAATGCGGACTGCTTTACTTTCCAGGATCTCATTTGGCTTCGCCCATGTAACAATGCGACAGTTATAAATAATCATAATCTCCTCGTTTAGTCGAAATTATTTTAGCACAAAGGTGGTGAAACCGGTCTTGGTCATGTTTAGGTGTTACAATTGACAAAATTTTTTATGGAGAACCATCGTTAATGAAAAATAGATCGCTTCAATATTTCGAGGACAATTACAGTCAATACTTAAACGAACTGATCGAGTTTCTGAAAATTCCCTCGATTTCCACCGACCCTGATCGTAAACAGGATGTGCTGAAGGCTGCTGAATACATTGCGAACAAACTTACCAGTATCGGAATTGAACACGTTCAAATTTTCCCTACTGCCCGACATCCGATCGTTTACGGCGATTATCTGCTGGCCGGGGATTCTCAACCAACATTGCTGATCTATGGACATTATGATGTTCAGCCCGATGATCCAATCGAGCTGTGGACAACGCCGCCATTCACTCCTACCATAATCAATGATGTGCTTTTTGCGCGTGGCGCATCTGATATGAAAGGTCAGATCTATGCCTGTGTCGCAGCGCTCCAATCGATCATAAAATCAGATAAATTGCCTGTCAATATCAAATTTATCCTTGAGGGCGAAGAAGAGATAGGTTCTCCTAACCTGAATAAATTCCTTGTCGAGCACTCCGAGCTGTTAAAGTCGGATTGTGCGCTCAATACAGATGCTGGAATGGTCAACAAAGACACCCCGGCCATCAGTTATGGTCTGCGTGGATTGGCATATTTTGAAGTTCGCGTTTTTGGTCCTGATCGCGATTTACACTCTGGAAGCTACGGCGGAATCGTTCATAACCCTGCTCAGGTTCTTGCAGAGCTGATCAGCAAGATGCACGACGCAAAAGGAAAAGTGACGCTGGATGGTTTTTACGATGATGTTCTACCACTTTCTTTGGAAGAACGCGCGAATATGGCTCTGTACGGGTTGTCGGAGGCTGATTATTGCACTCAAATTGGGGTGAATGCACTTTGGGGTGAAGAAGAATTCTCGCCAATAGAACGGTTAGGCGCCAGGCCAACACTAGAAGTAAATGGTTTTCTCTCCGGTTTCACCGGTCAGGGATCCAAAACGATTATCCCATCAAAAGCGATGGCAAAAATTTCAACGAGACTTGTACCCAACCAGGATCCCGATAAGATCTATGGAAAGCTTGTTGATTTCATGAAGAAAAATGCTCCTAAAACCGTTCGCTGGGAAGTTGATCAGTTAAGTACTGGATCTCCCAGTATTTCCGATACAGACCTCCCTGAAAGCAAAGCATTGATAAAAGCCTTTGAGGATGTTTGGGGTAAAACACCCGCGCTCAAGCGTGAAGGCGGGAGCGTTCCCGTAGTTGCGGATATGCAGAAGCACCTCGATATTGATTCCGTGCTCACAGGTTTTGGCTTGCCCGATGATCGCATCCATTCTCCCAACGAAAAGCTGGATCTACCTACCTGGCGTAAAGGTGTTCGCGCGCTCATTCACTTCTTCTACAACGCGAAGAGGAAATAACTTGGCAAATAAGACAGATAAGGAACTAAGACTCCCCTCTTATGGCGGGCAGGCTCTTATTGAAGGTGTGCTAATGAGAGGTTCCAGGTACCTGGCAGCGGCTTATCGCGCGCCTGATGGAGAAATAGTTGTTGAGACTGAAAAACTTTCTGGAATTTACACTTCAAAACTTGTGAAGATCCCTTTCCTTCGGGGATTAGTTATTCTTTGGGACGCCATTGGTCTCGGAACCAAGTACCTCACCAAATCTGCAAATATCCAAACCGGTGAGGATGAAAAGATCGAAGGTCCCGCAATGGCGTTTTCCCTTGTCATTTCTTTTACCATCGCCATTGCTTTATTCTTTGTCGCGCCTGCCGGCATTGCTTCTCTTCTTGAAAAATGGTTCGCCATCACACCGTTTCTTGGTAATCTGATCGAAGGGATCGTCAGACTCATCCTCATCATCGCCTATATTTGGGGAATTGGCCGCATGAAGGACATCCAACGAGTGTTCTCCTACCACGGGGCTGAACATAAAACTATCAACGCTTTCGAATCCGCGGCCTC
>CAYMGO010000002.1:19875-27001 GCA_964390015.1 uncultured Anaerolinea sp.
GAAGAATTGTTGTACGTTCCTGGCATAGGCGAAGAACAGTTGATAGAGCTAAAACCTCTGATCACAATTCAGTAGAAAGTTGGTGAACATGTCTATAAAAGTTACACTTGAGAAGACAATGCACGACGCCATGCGCAATAAGGATGAAATGACCAGGGACACGATTCGTGTCTTGCTATCTGCGGTCAAATTGGCAGAGGTGGAAACAGGTAAACCACTTGAAGACAACAGTATTCTAACAATAATTCAAAAGGAAGTAAAAATTCGTAAAGAAACAATAAACGAACTCGACAATACCGGTCGGGTTGACCTCATAGAAAAAGCGCAAAAAGAACTGGGTATTCTTGAGAAGTTCCTTCCCACTCAACTATCAGAAGACGACCTTGCGCAATATGTTCACGAAGTAATTGAAAGTACTGGCGCCAGTAGCATGGCAGATATGGGAAAAGTCATGGGAATCCTTGTGAGTAAACTGGTCGGGCGGGCATCTCCAGATCGCATCAGCCGGGTTGTTCGAAAAATCCTCTCGTAAAAATAATGGCAACTGCAATCGAAAAATCCATTAAGAGTCAACAAGGCCGCGGTTTTTATCGCGCGATCTTATTGATCATATGCATTTTGCTGGTTTATGCTGCCTTGATGCTGCCAATCGCTTCCCGACCAGATTCAATTCCAATGCAAATCGGTGAAGTTGCACCCGCAGACATCGTTGCACCCCGTAATGCTTCTTACCGAAGCGATGTATTAACTTTAAAGGCAATCGAAGACGCGAAGAACTCGGTTACACCCAGGTACCTCGCATCAGATCCATCGATCAACAGAACACAGCTAGAAAAACTACAAAATATACTGCGCTTCATAACTTCCATTCGCGAAGATAATTTCGCGAATAATCTTCAAAAAACCTCAGACATCCAATCAATCTCTGGAATTCGTTTGTCTACCGAACAAACCACTGCCCTGCTAAATCTATCGAATGAGCAATGGAAGGCGATCCAGGACGAATCACAAAACGTTCTGGAACAAACGATGCGTAGGAATATCCGCGATTACCAGATACAGGAGAATATTAATAACCTGCCGGGAGTTATTAACTATTCTCTGACACCAGAAGAAAATCAACTCGTTTTCCTTTTTGTATCTTCTCTCATCGTGCCTAATTCTTTGTACTCTGAATCAGAAACTGACAATGCGCGGAAGATCGCCTCTGACCAGGTCGCTCCAGTGACGAAGACTTACGCAGAAAATCAGGTTATCGTTCTTCGTGGGCAATTGATCACACCTGAACAGTGGGAAGCATTGGAGTATTTCGATTTGATACGCGCGGAGAATTTGACAGAGGAAATCATCTCTTCGGCTGCAATAGTGTTGGTACTCGCCGGATTCGTTGTGCTGTATTTCTCACGCAGAAAAAACGCAACACTTACGGATATTCGTTCTCTCACTGTTATCGCTGTATGTTTCCTTGTCTTCCTCTTTGCAGCAAAAGTGATCATTCCCAACCGCACGATCATTCCTTTTTTCTTTCCGTTACCTGCTTTCGCCCTTATCCTTGTTACCCTGTTCAACCTTGAACTGAGTATCGTTTTCCCGTTGATACTGAGCATCCTGGTAACCTATGGCGTGACGAACTCAGTGGAGCTAACCCTCTTTTACGTGATTACTAGCCTTACGGGTGCTGTTGTTTTAGGTAAAGGAAAAAAATTCGTTAATTTCCTCTATGCTGCAATAGCAATCATTCTCTCTGGTATTTTGGTTGTTACGGCATACCGGTTGGCAAATCCACAATCTGATCTTGTCGGTTTGGTAACCCTTTATGGCGTAATCGGGTTGAACGGTTTGGCTTCGGCCAGCCTCGCCCTGCTTTTACAATTTTTTCTTGCACAGCTACTTCAACTTACCACGCCGCTTTATCTTATTGAACTATCACGCTCTGACCACCCGTTGTTGAGAAAAATTCTGCAAGCTGCCCCCGGTACCTATCAGCACTCACTGCAGGTATCTAACCTGGCCGAACAGGCAGCGAACGCAATCGGTGCTGATGCGCTATTAACCAGGGTCGGCGCATATTATCACGACGCTGGTAAATCCGCCAATCCTACCTTTTTTATTGAGAATCAGATTCCTGGCAACCTGGACCCGCACGATGATATGGATCCAATAATTGCAGCTCAAACCATCATCGCACATGTTACTGATGGTGTAGCGCTGGCAGAAAAATATCACTTACCTCCAAGATTACAGGATTTCATGCGTGAACATCACGGAACAATGTTGACTCGTTATCAATACAACCGGGCGATTGAACAGCAGGGAAACGACTCGAGCCATGTGGATTCTGAATTGTTCCGCTATCCAGGTCCAAAGCCCCAATCAAAGGAAACTGGTATATTGATGCTCGCGGATATAAGTGAAGCCCGTGCCCGCTCAAAACCTCCAAAAAACGATGACGAGTTACGTTCGCTATTGAAAAGTGTTGTAGACAACCTGATCAATGATGGCAGCCTTGAAAATACAAACCTTACACTTCGCGATCTGAAAATGATTCAAGAGTCGTTTCACACCACCTTGATGAACACTTATCACCCCAGGATTCAATACCCTGAGGATAAGTCTGCTCAACCAGTAAAAGCTTAAGCAAACATGAACAGTATTAAATTGGATATTTCATCAAAATGCAAGGAATTTGATAAATCGTTACTTCAAGTAATTAAACGCGCGGTTCTGGCGGTTTTTGATTTTTTCGATAAAGATGAACCGTATTCGTTATCGATGCTTATCTGTTCAGAAGACAAGATAAAGGAACTCAACTTAACATATCGAGGTGTCGATCGGGTTACTGATGTCCTTTCCTTTCCCTCTGAAATGCATGTTCCTGAAACAGATGAATTATTTCTTGGTGATATTGTCATCTCTTACCCCACAGCTGTAAGACAAGCCGAAAAGTACCAACATCCTGTTAGCCATGAACTGGCGTTGCTCAGTATTCATGGTGTATTGCACCTTTTGGGATACGACCATTCAGAATTAGCGGATGAAACAGAAATGTGGCGATTACAGCAAACAATCTTGAACAGTATTGGATATGATATAAAACTACTTCCGGGTGAGTCATATGCACAAGAATAAAACTTTTACCCAATCACTAACGCACGCCTTTTCGGGCATCATTGATCTTCTCAAGAATGAACGCAACTCCAGGTTTCACCTGGTTGCGACAATCCTCGTGATTATTGTTTCAACTATCCTTCAGATTTCCCCAATGGAGTGGTTGTTTATCACACTGGCTATTTTCCTTGTTTGGATATCCGAAGCGTTCAACACATCCTTGGAAAAGCTATTCGATTTGGTAGAACCTGGAGAGAATGGATTGGTCAAAACGGGTAAAGATATTTCTGCAGCAGCTGTTTTACTGACTGCAATCTTGAGCGTGCTAATTGGATTTATCATTCTTGGACTGCCGGTCATCAAACTTCTAACGGCGCTAGTGTAATCCCTACAGGTAATCTCGCAAGCTGTGTTCAACTGCGTAAGCAGCAGCCTCTGCTCGATTGCTTACGCCTAATTTCGATAAAATGCTACTTACGTAGTTCCTAACGGTTCCTTCGCCCAGGAATAACGCCTTGGCAATCTCCCGATTTGTTCGTCCTTCTGATACAAGCAGCAGAACGTGTTTTTCCTGTTGTGACAAATTGGCAAATGCTGAAGCCTCTTCTTCGCGCACGGCGCGCTTTACTTCCTGGAACACCCTTTGCGTCACGGCTGGATCCAGCAACCCTTCCCCCCTACCGACTGCCTCGATTGCTTTAACCAGATCTTCAGCAGCGATTTGTTTTAATACATAGCCAGATGCACCTGAACGGATTGCCGAAAACAGCATTTCATCTTCTGCGTAAGAAGTCAGCATGATCACTTTGGTGTCGGGAAAATTTTCTGTTATCTCCTCGCAAGCATCAATACCCGAAGCTCCTGGTAATCGAATATCCATTAAAACCACATCTGGAATAAATCGTTCAACTTTTTCAATCGCTTCTTTGGCATTAGCAGCTTCGGCTATGACCTCAAAATGAGGGTGTTGTTCCAGCAAAGCCTTTAATCCCAATCGAACGACCTCATGGTCATCAACGATCAGAATTCTTTGTTTGGTCATTTACCACCTCTTCTCTACAGGATTACTTCTTCTCATAAGTCTACCAGTAATGATACAGGACAATGATCGGAGCCCATTATTTCCTCATGAATGATAACATCCTTCACTTTTTCCATTAAGGGCGCTGATAACAGAAAGTAATCAAGTCTCCACCCGATATTTCGCGGTCTTGCGTTGAACCTGTATGTCCACCATGTATATTGTACTTTGTCAGGGTAGAGTACCCGGAAAGCGTCCTTAAAACCTTCATTGAGAAATTTTGTCACCCACTGCCTTTCTTCTGGTAAAAAACCTGAGGTCTTGCTGTTTTCTTTCGGGTTTGCCAGGTCAATTTCAGCATGGGCAGTGTTGAAGTCACCAGTTATGATGATGTTCTTCCCCTGTCTGTGGAGTACTCCACAGTCGTTCAACAACTTTTCGTAGAATCTTAACTTGAAATCTACCCTTTCCATTCCCCGTTGTCCGTTGGGAAAATAGATATTGTATAGAATGGCATTACCAATTTCCAATTTAATTGTCCGCCCTTCAACATCAAACTCTTCATCACCAATCCCCATTGCCGCTACATTATGGCTTATCTGCTCTTTGCAGTAAGTTGCAACGCCACTGTAACCTGGTTTCTGCGCGGGATTCCATGTTAGCTTGTAGCCAGGTATCTGGTAATCTTCCTCCGTTAACTGTTCAAGTTTGGCTTTGGTTTCCTGGAGGCATAAAATATCAGGTGATAAACTATGGATGCTATCTTTAAACTCTTTTTTCAAAACCGCCCTAAAACCATTAACGTTCCATGTAGTAATCTTCATCCGGCTTTGTCCTTGTGGTAAACTACACAAAGTATATTTTACTAATGATAATACAGCCAATGAAATCGGTCAAAATTTTTCCCGTTTCTAACCCATCGTTAAGAATCGATGCAGGGTTGTGTAACACATTTTATACCAGGTTGATGGGTTTCATGTTCAAAACCAGCATGGACCCTTTTTCTGGTCTATTCTTTCCAGGAAACTCAGAAACAAGGGTCAATTCTGCCATTCACATGTTTTTTGTCAACTTTAACCTCGCGGTTTTCTGGCTCAATCGGGATAATGTAGTGGTTGATAAAGTCCTGGCGAAGAAATGGTATCCTCTGTACGTTCCCCGACAAAATGCCAGTCATATCCTTGAATTGCACGAAAGCAAAATTGATGATTTTTCTGTCGGAGACAAGTTCAAGATCATTTACGATGCGTAAACTATTATCTCTACTTGTAATTGTTTTGTTATTGAGCCCCACAACAGTGAATGCACAGGGCATTAGTGATTATCCAGAATATGTGATCAGGGACGGTGACTCACTCGGATATATTGCTGGTCTGTTCGACACTACTGTAGCGAAAATCATAGAAGTAAACAACATCAGCAACCCTGATCTGATAAGTCCTGGTCAAAGTATTAAGATTCCCGGCCTTCAGGGGATCCCCGGCACACTTGAAATTGTCACAACACAGCTCGGTGAACGTTATTCATTCCTGCCAATCAAATATAAATCACAAATTGAACAGATTACCAAAATAAATAAAATTCTCTCGCCAACACGCGTCTATCCCGGGTCAACACTCATTATTCCAATATCAGGCTTAACCGATCCACTGATACCAATTGCCAGTTTAAATCCGGAAGAAACCGGGTTGGAGCGCGCGGTAATCGCTGCTTTGAATCCTCATTTGCTCAACCTTCAAAATCAAATCAATAACATCAACCTCGAAATCCCGGGAGCAGTCTTATTCACTGAACAAACACCAGAGTCACAAGCCATCAACCTGTTCAGCCCATTGTTAAGCGATGTAACTCTTTCCCCTCTGCCACTTGTACAGGGAGCCACAGAGGTTGTTTCTGTCCGTTCGAATTCTCCAGTAACCTTGAAGGGCTTTTTCGGCGAGTACGAATTAACCTTCTTCAATGACGCTCCCGGACAGTATTATTCTCTTCAGGGTATTCACGCGCTTGCTGAACCAGGTCTTGTTGAATTCGAGCTGACAGTGACCTATGAGGACGGTTCAACTCACCTGTACAATCAGATGGTCTTGTTAACGCCAGGTGTTTTTGACGAAGATCCACCCCTGGTTGTTGACCCAAAAACGATCGATCCTGCGATCACAGAACCGGAAAACGAACTAGTAATAACCCTGGTTTCTCAAAAAACACCTTCGAGGTATTGGTCAGAGATATTCAATAGCCCTGCTGTGTACCAGGAATACAATTCTCTATTCGGAACCCGGAGATGGTATAACGATAATCCTGAAGTGCGGTTCCATTCGGGTGTCGATTTTGCCGGTGGTATGACACTTCCCATAACTTCCCCTGCGCCAGGTCTCGTGGTATTTTCGGGACCTTTAACCGTTAGAGGAAATGCAGTCTTTATTGACCACGGTTGGGGAGTTTTCAGTGGTTTCTTCCACCAGGATACCTTGAACGTCAAGGTAGGTGATCAGGTCAGCACTGGTCAGGTGATTGGTACAGTTGGTAATACCGGTCGCGTGAATGGAGCTGGAGATTACCTTGGTGCAGGAGCTCATCTACATTGGGAAATTTGGGTCAACAACGTTCAAGTCGATCCTCTCGATTGGTTAACCAACAACTACCCATAAATCAAGTCAACCTAAGGTATAATGAAAAGGCTAATTTACAACAGGAATGGTAATCTCGTATGACTATAAGCAATGAATTTTGGGAAAACTACCAAATTGCAGATAAAGATCTGGAAGACATTTATAACTACTTACTCGAAACTGAATCACCATTAGACAAATTTGAAATCGCAAAGTTTTTGATCAATCGAACAACCGCTGAAATGGAAAAAGCCTTTTTGTCAGAGGCTGCTAAAGCTGGTGACCAATACCTGCCAGACAAGACGTACTCGATTGGCGACAAATTGGTCTTTCCCGCAAAAGGCTCAATGAGAGGTAGCGTCAAATCCGTACGAAACGGCAACAATCC
>CAYMGO010000002.1:27101-35216 GCA_964390015.1 uncultured Anaerolinea sp.
TGCCAATAAGTGACAACGAAAATTTAACTGAGTTCTCCTTAAACTACGCTCTCGAACAGGATGGAAGATTTGACGAGGTAGGTCCAGCCGGAATTACCCTGTGGTTCTTGAAACGCCTTGAACCTGAAGAGGTTCAACATCCGCCATTGACGCTGCAATTCCAAGGACACTTACCTGAAAATCCGAATTCGATTCCAGGACTAGAGGAACTCAACAACCTGGTTGATGACGAACTCGAATTTGTGCAGCCCGGCAGCCGATCGGGAGAGATCACGATCAGCCTTTCATACCCACATTGGAGAGCTGGCACACTACCCCTAACAATTCGGAATAGCGAGATTTTTCCGACCGCTTACGAAACACCCAGAGTCAAATTCGAATTCTGTGATGCAACAACTCGGGCCAATTTCTCCGGTTGGGTTGTGCGTCCCTCTAAATATGTATACGGCTTGAAAGACTGGTACGACCAACAGGGAGTCATTCCCGGCAGTTACATCACAATCAAAAAAAGCAACAATCCTGGTGAAGTGCTCGTTCAAACATCGAAGAGTAAAAATTCGCGCGATTGGATTCGTACGGTGTTGATCGGTACTGATGGAGGTATTGTTTTTGCTCTACTTAAACAGGTGATCAACTGCACGTATGACGACCGTATGGCGATCATGGTACCTGATGTTGATAGCCTGGACCGTAGTTGGAATTCCAATAAATTCAAACAACCAATTGAAAAAGTAGTGTTTACGATTATGCGAGAAATTGGCAAACTGAACCTTCAAAATCAAATACACGCGCAGGAATTATATTCAGCGGTCAATATTGTCAGACGCACACCACCCAGTGTGATACTATCTGTACTCCATACCCAACCATGGGCGACCCATCTTGGCGATCTATATTTCAAACTTGAAGAAAACTCAGCGCCATGACAGATCAAAAAACCTTTAGTTTCGTAAAACCCTCGCTCTCTACACCATATCACATAGATTTTGAATGGTGGAAGACTCATGATTCCAACTGGCGCGTATTTCTTTTTAGTTGTCTTTGTCCTGAACATCAGTCGCAATTTGAAGATCAAAATGGTGAATTCTTTATTGATTGGATTGATCCTGATACCGCAGAAATTCATCAGGTTGATGGATTGCAATCCACATTGATGGACCATTGCGCCAAGCAGGACACCTTCTTAACAGTTCAAACTGCACTTGTTGATGCAATATTCCGCGTGTTCATTGCTAATGGAAATACCCCTCTAAGCTCGATTGAATTGTCTGATAAAATTAATAAACCTGCAGAGACCATCCTGCGAACATTATCCGGCCCCCAGGTGTACAAGGGAATTCGTCCCTGTCGATAACAACTGCCCTCGTAGCTCAATGGACAGAGCACCGGACTTCTAATCCGATGGTTGTGGGTTCGACTCCCACCGAGGGCGCTCTATTGTTTAACGAAAAGAAAGATTATGAAAACAATTACTAAAACCACAAAGAAACAATGGTTTGTGATGGATGTCCACATTCACACTCCTGCTTCGCTTGATTATCAACAACCAGATGTGACTTTCCTTGATATCTTACAAAAAGCCGAAAATCGCGGACTCGACATTGTTTCATTTACTGATCACAACACCATATCTGGTTATGGCAAACTACGCAACGAAATTGAGCAGCTAGAACTACTTGAAAAACTTGGAAGGCTTCTTCCCGATGAGAGCAAACGCCTGCAGGAATATCGCAGACTGCAGAAGAAAGTGCTGCTTTTACCTGGAATTGAATTCACCGCGACTTTTGGTTTTCATATTATCGGAATTTTTTCGCCCCACAAAACTGTGAGAGAAATTGAGCATGTCCTGCTCGATCTAGGCATTCCGCCTGACGGTCTTGATGACGGAAATCCAGCAATTGGCGCTTCGGTTGATGTCTTGACAGCCTATCGCATTATCAACGAAGCGGGTGGTATTGTCATCGCCGCTCACGCGAATTCCACTAATGGGGTCGCGATGCGCGGATTAAGTTTCGGCGGTCAAACACGAATTGCCTACACCCAGGATAAGCATCTTCATGCGTTGGAAGTCACCGACCTCGACCTGAAGGGACCTCGCGCCACAGCTGCGTTCTTCAACGGCACAAAGCCTGAATATCCTCGCCGAATGCACTGTATCCAGGGCTCCGACGCACACCGCCTAACCACTGATGCAACCAGAAAAAAGAACCCCGGAGTTGGCGACCGTGCAACCGAAGTGTTCTTGAATGATCTTAGTTTTGAGAGTCTTCTCGAACTTTTCAATTCCAATGATTTTTCTCGAACTCGCCCTCATCGTATCTCATTTGAACCAGCGACCGATTTTATTCAAATCGCCAGGGATGAAGGACCGAACATCATTCAGGATTTCCATGAAAACATCAGCATCAGAGGCGGCAACCTTCATGCGGTCCTTGCTGATATATGCGCTTTCCTCAACACAAACGGTGGTACTTTATATATTGGTGTGTCCAGCGATTCATCAAAACCTGTAGCGGGAATCAATAATGCTGAACAGGCAGTCAAACAACTGGAAAAGGAAATCCAAAACAGGATAAGCCCTCCTGTTCACCTTTCTCTTGACCTGCAAAAACACAAGAATCAATCGATTATTCGTATTTTGATCCCGCGTGGAGATGATGCACCATACGCCCTCGACGAAAACAAGGTTTACATACGCGACGAGGATGAAACCAATATTGCGGTTCGTGATGAGATTGTCACCCTCGTCCTCCGGGGAAAAGAACACGCCCAGGAAATACAACTGCCACCGCCGGTTTTACCAGCCCGTAAAGATACATCACCTTTAGTTGCGTCAGAGGATTCATCTCACGAACGGGTCGAACCTCGGACGGGGGTTGAAGTTATCACGCCCGTTATTCGTGGAGGTAAAAGTTTCTTTACGATGCGTGATCTACGAAACGGCAACATCGTAAAAAACGTCACAGTTGCCTCAGCTCGCAGGCTTTGGCATTACGCTATAACCAAATACAATGAGATCATTCCTCAGTTGGAAACACTGGACATCAACTGGCAGGGTGAATACGGCATGATCAGGCAGTATTCCCAGGGTAAGAACACATTGTTAGACCTTATCTTGCGGACAAACGATGGATACAGGTTGTTCTTTGGTGTTACGCCTGACGGCATCCATGGTGAATGGCGTGTTTTCCTGAAAGAAGAGGAATAACAGCATAAGGCGTCAAACATGTCGAACATGGAAGGGTTTTCCCCTTCCATGTTTTTTAAGATTATAATTCTCGCTAGTTCTTAGGATAAATCAATGAACCCAGTCTTTCACCTTTATCAACTTCAAAAGATCGATACACAATTGTTAGGTAATTCAAATCGCTTACACACGATAGATGCAATGTTGTTGAATGACAACACCGTTAAACGGGCAAAATTTGAGGTTGACCGAATTTCCAGTGAACTCAACACGCTGCTAGCAGCTAGCAGAGAACTTGACGAAAAGATCTTGTCCCGTCGTAACAAACTTGAACAATCTGAATCCTCCCTATATTCAGGTACGATAAAAAATCCTAAAGAATTACAGGACCTGCAAAAAGAGATCACCTTTATAAAATCAAATATTGCAGACCTTGAAGATGAGCAATTGGATGTGATGATCAAAATTGATACTTCGCAGGACATTCACAATTCCTCGTTAGAACTTCTTAAATCCGCACAAATCGATTTCGAATCAAGAAACCATACGCTTATCAATGAAAAGCAACAACTTTCATACGAAAACGCTCGCCTTAGCGAAGAACGCGAAATGATCACATCACAAATAAGCACCGAATTGTTATCAAGCTATGAGGTGCTTCGCAGTAAGAAAAACAGCATAGCAATATCCAGGGTGGAGGATCAAACCTGCTCAGTTTGCGGCTCAACCCTTACACCAGCTGAATGCCAATCTGCTAAAGCAAGCACAGGAAATATCCGGTGTTCAGTGTGTGGAAGAATTCTTTATGCAGATTAACTGAGATCTCCATGCCCAAACCTGATCTGTTTTCTCTTTTGATTGGTCTGAGTATTGGTATTCTGCTTGTTTTTTTATTTACGCGCCCCGGATTTCACAAGGTATTTACCAAATTATCACTGCCAAGAATAAAGAGAGATAATTCTGTCCAGAACACTGAACTTGTCTTTAGAAAACATTTATTAAGAAAACTTGAAGCTCTTCACCTGGCACCGAATTTCTGTCGATTAAGTGACATTTACATATCTCAAAAACTTATCAGCAATCCACTTTTTCTCAGTCAAAATGTTGATCTTGAAGAAGTGCCCGCTGTTTTACTAAACCCGCTCTCGATTGCAGAAATCCCTGAGTTGAGTAAAACACATCCACTCCCTCTGCTCACACTTAGTGAGGCTTTATCTGGAGGCAGGAATATTGTCATCAAGGGTCGGATTGGATGTGGCAAAACAACAGCTCTTGCGCACCTCGCAATAGAAATCCTGGAAAATACATGCTCAATTCAGGGACTAAACAATTACCTGCCCATCTACATACACGTACGAGACCTAATTACTTCTGTCGATGATGGGGATTTCGAAAAAATTGTGGTTGATGGTCTAACCCATCGGATGCAAGATGTAAAAAGATCGACTATTCTATCGATTCTCAATAAATATCGTGATGCTCATCAACTTCTCTTACTGATAGATGGTCTTGATGAGTTATTACCCGATGGTTTTGCCAACATGACTGACCTCATTTCCAGGTATTCCCAAACACAACCCCTGGTGCAAATCGTCACAACCTCCGGTCCATTTTATGTTGGATGTCTGCTAAAAGCGGGATTCGTTCCTCTTTCGCTGACACCGCCAGGACCATCAGATCATTGTGAACTGATCGACAGGTATATTGACCTGTACCCGTCTGAAATCCTTCCAGCTGAAAAAATAGTGCTCCGAAAATGGTTAAAACTGGACATTCACTCGAATGACCTGTTCACAACGAGTATCGAGATAATTTCTAAACTTTCTCAAAATCCAAGTGTATCGCGTAGCGCTCTAGATAATTACTCATTACAAATATCCAACTTTGCCTTAACCTTGCCTGATCTAGTAAAAATTGCTGACCTTGGTACACCGGACCAGTCACTTAATTTTTCAATGGAGAAATTGAGGGATTGCCTTTTGGGTTTGATCCAAAACAGAGAGCCTCTAAGTCTTGCCAAACCAACCATTGATTCAATAATTTCCTCGCTGGTAGAATGGAATGTTCTCGCCTGTAAACCAGATGGTCTTTACTGTTTTTCACAACCTGAATTTCTCAGTATTTTATTAGCGTTATCAGATAAAAATATGAAGTTTTCTGATCTTGATAGGCTGATTCGGTCCCCTCTTGAATACCGGATAACGCAATTATCAAAGGACACTAATTATCTGGCCAATTGGCTCAAAATTATTGATCCCGAACATCACTGGTACTCGTTTGTTATACTCGATCATTTGTTTGCCAAAAATGAGAAGTCAATAATTACTGATACAGAATCAGAAAAGCTGGCCAGAACAATAGCCTCCCCACGAACATCGCTTACATTGAAATATATTTATGCCAATATTCTTTACTATACGAAACCTCAAGTATTAAAGTATCTATTGGATCGTTTCGCTTTTTCAAGCGATGCTGAGTTGATCTCGCTAATCTCACTTTTTGCCGGGAAACCTAAGATTACATTGTCGCCAGAAATTTGTGAACAATTCGTGTCTGTAGATAATAGTCCTCAGCGGAACAATTACCTCCTGGCGCTGATTAATCATCCTGAAACGGATGAATCGGGATTGATCGATGCGGAAATGTGTGGGTTGTCTGGAAAAAAAATCGCAGAACTTCTGGCATTTTCTGGTCAAGAAGGAAAAAATCGTCTTTTTGAATATTCCCATGCCGAGAATGCAAATTGCCGGCGTAATGCTGTTTACGGTTTACGCTTATTAAATGAGCCCTGGGTGGATAATGAATTGGAACAGCTGAATAAATCGGATAAGGTGTGGATGGTGCGTGATGCAGCTGCTCAAGCGATGGAAAATCGTTGGGATCCAAAAATATTTGCCCCGCAAGTAATTCCCGCGATCGATCGGAATCCTGAAATTATTAAATTCGCAACCGAAAACAAAATTCCTATTCCCCAAAGTGGATTTCCCGGCATACTTTTAGAGAAAATGGTCGCATCTCAAGATTACCTTGTGCAGCTATTGGGAATTCAATACCTTTTTTCGATGCCCGGCCCTCAAAGTGTGAATATATTGAGAACTTTGGTTGATCATTCAAATCCAGTCAGGGAAGTCGCCTTTTATGCACTCCAGGAAATGATCTTTTCCGAATGATCCTCAGGCAGCAAGATGCAGCAATAATTTTTGCTGAACAAGCTCAGAATCAACTCCGATGATTGAAACCAGTTTATCGTGCCCGGTTTGACCGGCGACGATTTCGATGCTTGATATTGGAACATCCAGTACATCTGACAGGAACTTGATCAAAGCTTTGTTGGCTTTCCCTTCAACTGGCGGTGCGGTAAGTCGGATTTTTACGGTTCCATCATCTAGAATGGCAAATATTTCATTCTTTGCTGTTCGAGGTGTAACCCGAACGGCGATCGCAGCTCCAGTCTTACCGTCATGAAGTACAAAATCTCGTTTATTTTTCATATTACAAGAACCTTAAGATTATGTACTCGATCACCTGGATCACGACCAACAGAATGACAGGGCTGAAATCAAGGTTACTGATTGGTGGTACGATGCGCCTGATCGGATCCAGCATCGGATTGACAATACTATCCAGAATTTGCCTGAATCGATTGTGAGGAGGAACAAAGAACGAGATCAATATGTCAACAATGACAATCATTGTTAGCAGGCGAAAAAATAATTGTACAATTGAATAAATCATACGTGCGATTATAACCTATGGATAGGTTCTCTCTCCCATAATAGCTTCACCAATCCTTACATACGTGGCACCTTCCTGGATGGCTACTTCATAATCCTGACTCGTACCCATTGAGAGTTGAGTCAACAATGGTAACCTATACCTCTCTTGAATGTCTTCAAGTAACAAACGGCAACCTCTGAAAACCCACCTGCTCTCTTCTGCCGTCGTTGAAAATGGCGGCATCGTCATGAGCCCACAAAAATCCAGGAAATTTAAATGTATTAACTGCTCAATTTCCGCGTAAAAATGATCTTTATCTTCTGTAGATTGGATTCGGTAACCTTGCTTGTTCTCTTCACCGCTAATGTTTACTTCAACAAGAACCGGCAATTTCAGACCAGTATTGCTGCATGCCTGGTTAAGTTTTTTGGCGACATCCAGGCGATCGATCGTGTGAACACAATCGCAACTGTCCACGATGTATTTGATCTTTCTGCTCTGAATATGGCCGATCATGTGCCAGTGAGCTGAAAATTCAACAGGTACGGATCGTTTCTTCTCAAATGCTTCTTGAGGGTAATTCTCGCCCAATGCTGTTGCGCCAGCCTTTAATACTTCGATAATTTTATCCACAGGTTGTTTCTTTGTTACCACCACAAGTTTGACACTTTTTGGATCACGACCCGAATCGCCACAGGCTTTATTGATATTTTCTGTAATTCTCAAATACCGGTCTTTTACTGCTTCCATAATCAATTCTCTTTCAATCCAACAACGGCCGCGAAGCGACCTGTGAGCCCATTTTCAACGCGGTGGCTGTACCATCTTGTCGTATCGCAGGCTGTGCATAATTGAGCATTCACAATTCTACGTACGCCTGATTTCGTCAATAAATGGCTGTTGGCCTGCCATAGATCCATATATACCTTGTTTTCCCTGGTAATCAGCATATCGTTTTCAAAACCTGAAAAGCTGTTTTTTACCTGGTTGATCACATTTTCGCCAATTTCGTAATGGTCTGGTCCAATGGATGGACCTATTCCTGCAATAATATCTGCCGGCTCGCAACCATAATCGTGAATAAGCATCTCAACTGCCTTCATAACAATCCGATTGACGGTGCCTTGCCATCCTGCATGTACTATTCCAACAACTTGCACTACTGGATCATACAGAAGAATTGGCACACAATCAGCAAAACGCATCAGCAG
>CAYMGO010000002.1:35316-65520 GCA_964390015.1 uncultured Anaerolinea sp.
GCACTACTGGATCATACAGAAGAATTGGCACACAATCAGCAAAACGCATCAGCAGTGTCACTTCAGGGTTGGTTGTGAAGATCCCATCTGCTTTGATCCTTTGTTTTGATGCTTCTAGCGGGGAATCGGTGCAAACGATGTTATTACCATGAACTTGCCATACTTCGTAAAGTGAATCGATTGTTCTTCCAATGGATTTAAGTACTCTGTGTTTGTTTTCGGTTACATGTTCAGGCTCATCATCAATGGATCCACCGAGATTTAACGAACGAAAATGTCTTTCGCTAACACCACCCTTTCGTGTAAAAAAGCCGTGGACAACCCCAGAAAATTCTGGATTTGAAAATGCATAATACTCCACGCCATTTTCACTCGCGAAAAAAGTCATTTTCGACCTGCAACATGCAAACTGGTGCGCTTTTTGCGTTCCAGATGGAACCTGGATTCTTTCATTCCTTCTTCCATCAACGGGTACATGTACCATCCTGTCCCAAATCCGAATAGCGAGCCGGTCAGCACGCGTAAAAACGGTGTACTTTCACGAATTGGCAGCCAACCAGGCCAGCCATCAGCAAGTCCAGGCAATTGTGAAAAACCGTCCAACCCAATGGGAATTAACGCGATAATGATCCAATAATACCAACGCAGTGGCTTAATCTTTTTTCGTGATATTTCAAAAAATATCCCTGATAATGCCAGTGACAGATAGATAGCCACGTCACGCTGACATAACGCAATCTTGTAGCCGAGAACATCATTGCCGTTGAAGTTCCTGGCATATTCCAAATCATCCGCCGGTTTTCCTGTTACTTCCTCGTACGTCGAGAATCCCCCTAATCCCGCCAGTTCTCGTGGATAGAAGGGTTGTTCACCCCCGATGAAAAAAGAACGATAAAAAAGTTGATGGCACAGCAACCGGTAAAAACCATAAAAACCATTCGCCATTCCAGTGTTTCCAGTTTTCATTAAAAATGGTGGCAGAAAAGAAAATCCAATGAAAATGATGATTAATACCGTAATCACCCAAACATACGACTTTGAAAACCACAGTGAGAATTTTTCTAATCGCGATAATCTAAATCGGTTATTGTCATTCGCTAACTGGGGATTCAATTCATCTCGCTCGAGGGTTGCGTTTATTGCCACATCAACTTCAGTAAGTGTAAAAGGACTGTTAATTCTATATGGACCGACGAGGATCACTGGCAAATCCGAGCCAAACCGTTGTTCTAGTTGCGGGTCAGCATCAACACATATGTCAACAAATGCAACACCTTTTCGATTGCACAATTCTCGTATCTGGAATGAGACTTGTGCTGAATCGTTTTTACCGGAATAGTAGTAAGTAAGTGAGCGCATCTTCTCGCAATATTATTTGAATACCTCATATTGAGGATTATTCTGCTTTGAATTCCTTCACCCTGACGTTTGTGCCGTTGTCAAATCCCTGAACCTCAATTTTTCCATCATAGTATGGGGTCTCTGGCAGTGTCCAGCGGTAAACAAACTTAGCGATGTCAGGTTCAACGTTGACGCATCCATGTGAAAGCATTTCTCCGTAATTATTGTGCCAGTAAGTGGAATGGATCGCCACGCCACCAGACGCAAATATGGACGTCCAGGAAACCGCAAACTCTTCATAACCGGAGGCCTTGGTTTCACCTCCCGCCATATGTAAGGAAACATATTTGCGATTGACTGAGTGATAATCCCCCGGTGGGGTTGACCACTTGTCCACAGGCTGGCCTTCCGAGTTGTATTTTGCACCTGTCGATACCCTCGCGAAAAGTATCTCTTGGTCATTTTCGAAACAGGATAAAGTTTGGTGATTCAAATCTATAGTGATGTACTTATTCCTAGACTCTGGCGATATCGGCGAAATATCCTCCGGCGTGATCGGTTGAAATGCGCGCGCATCTGCCCAGAACATATCTCCATAGGATCCGTGCTTTTCCACGACGTGATAGAGTACTTCGTTTTCCGAAACTTCCCTCACACCATCGATCCATAACACCTGTGAGAAATAAAACCGTGGATTTATTGTTTCCTTCAAACGTGGTGACTTGGCTTCAGTGCCATCCAGATAGATATCCACGAACGGAACGGTTACTTCCGCCCACATCCCGGGTTTTTCGCCATGGATTGGTAATTCCTTCAATGGCACGTTTGGTTCATTCCTTACAGGTTGTACAGAAATTGAGGGGATAAAACCCTCAGGTGTTTCGTACCATTTGCGATTTTTCCAATAAGCAGTGAACGGCTTGCCAATAATCTCCCTGTTGAGCTCTAGAATATTATCGTCGTAAACCGTTCGAATGGTAGTGCTCTCGGAATCAGGTTTGCTTTTTATTTCAACTGTATAAAAAGTTCTGCCCAGTCTTTGTCCTGCTGGAAATTCTGGAAGGTATGCGCTTACATTGGCTTCCTTGCCCAGAAACGCCGCTCCTATTCCAGTCAGTCCAAGTTTGATAAAATCCCTGCGCGTAATACTTCTCATTGATCACCTATAATTTACAACTCCCGATCTTGTATCATCTGATTGATGATGCGAATTTCTTTCTCCCACAAAGTATCCTCAGGGAAATATCGTATCTTCTGTTTGAGATGATCGTATATTTTACCAGTTCCACTACCCAGTCTTCCGCTCGATATTTTTGACCGAATATCAATTGCTCTAACCGCTGTGTACAGCTCTATGCTTAGAATCTGGCGCAAATTTTCAACGATCTCAAACGCATGCCTGGCTGCCGTCATTGCATTCGCATTGTGGTCTTCTTGCCCGGCGGATGTCGGTAATGATCGAATGGAATCAGGAGTAGCCAGTGTTTGATTTTCAAGTGCCAGTGAAGTGGCCGTGTAGTGTGGCATCATCAAACCGGAATTTAACCCGGCGTTATTGCGATCATCTACCAGCATTTGGGGTAATCCAAAATTTAATTTTTCATCGATCATGCGGTTGATACGACGTTCTGAGATCGCACCAAGTTCACAAAGTGCAATGGATAGAAAATCCATCACTAATCCCAAAGGTTCACCATGAAAGTTGCCTCCGGAAACGGCCTCTCCAGGTTCAAAGATGAGTGGATTATCAGTTGCAGCATTAATTTCATTTTCAACAATATTTCTCACATGGTCAACCGAGTCTCTAACAGCTCCATGTACCTGTGGAATACATCGTATTGAATATGCGTCCTGTACTTGATCCATGGAATTGATCCAGCTGCTACCCGAGATCAATCGCAGCAGATTTCTGGCAGTTTCAATTTGCCCGCGCTGGTTCCTTACCTGATGGATTCGCTGATCCAAAGGATCTGATCGTGCGCATAATCCTTCCATGGACATTGCAGCGGCCACTTCTCCAATCCGTAATAAATATTCTGCCTGGTGCACCGCCAATGAGGCTAATGCAGCCGTAAATGTGGCGCCATTATTGAGTGCCAATCCTTCCTTTGCGCCAAGGATCACGCGCGGTATACCGGCAACTTCCATAGCCTTTTTGCCCGAATAAACTTGACCCTCAAATTTTGCCGAACCTGACTCTTCGTCCAGATCATTTTCATCCGTTGAAAGCACGAGAGCCATGTGAGAAAGCTGGCACAGGTCACCTGAAGATCCCAAAGAGCCTTTTGATGGGATTACTGGTGTCACCTGCTTATTGAGCATTTCAAGGAGCGTTTGAATTATCTCAACCCTAATACCTGAAAAACCTTTAGATAAAGTAGCAGCTCGGATAAAAATTGCCGCTCTAACAACTTCATCTGGTAGTGGATCGCCTGTACCCACAGCGTGACTGATGATCAAATTGTGGTTGAGTTTGGCAATCTCAGAGTGGTTGATCTTCTTGTTAGCAAAGATGCCGAATCCAGTGTTTACGCCGTATACTGGTTTTCCGATCTTAATAATTTCGTCAACATGCTGCCTGGATCTGTTGATGTCCTGCACTACAAGAGCATCAAGGGTTACGGAATCTCTCCCGTAAGCGATTTTGTAAACATCGTCGATTGTTATTCTCTTCTTTCTTTCGATTTTCATATGCCTGCCTTTATAAAAGGATGGTAGAAAGAAGCAGTGAGATAGCCGGAACAGTGATGTTATCGTAATCTGATGGTGTTACAGATTCTACAAAAGCCGCGATTGTCGCAATTAATAGTGTCATAAATACCAAGGCTCTTTTTTCCAGTTCGGCTGGTAAGGGATTTATTATCAGTAAAGTCATTAGAATTGCTAAGGATCCTCCAACAATTATCATAGATAAGGATCCTATTACAGTTTTCTTTTTAGCCCAAGGTAACGGGATTGATTTTATCCGGCTACCAATAAGATCAGCGGCTCCATCACCACCACAAAGGATCATCAACGCAATCACCGCATGAAAGGTTTTCCAGAAAAAAAGTGTTACGAGAACAAACACAATACCATAAAAGAGAGGGCCTTTCAGCAACTCTCGTTTTTCGCCTGTACGCGCCATTGACTGGACAGATGTGTAATCCTTCAAATATCCCAATCCCACAATTAATACCTGGACAACAATTAGTAATGGTACTGCGGCCGCGAGGTAACGTGAAATTTCTTTGTCAGGAAAGAGCAGCCAGCACAACAGGTAAACTGGACCCGTTCCAATGTGGATGAGCTTTCTGGATATCGTGCTCTCGATCACTTCTTTCGAAGCCAGAAAATTGATTAACCTCATCCAAATAATGCAAAGAATGAGTGTTAAAAGCATAGCTATCCAGGGACTATTTAGCATCATAAATTCCTTTCTGCCATGGTTCTATCTGCTTCCCGTTTTAAGTCTTTGTCGGCAATGTCACGCCTTTTATCGTAAAGTTTCTTTCCCTTGGCTATCGCGATTTCAAGTTTGGCTTTTCCATCCTTCAGGTACATACAAACAGGTATGATGGTAACTCCCTTTAATTTCACTTCGTTCCACAATTGTCTTATTTCCTTTTTGTGAAGTAAAAGCCTGCGCGGACGTTTGGGGTCATGGTCAGCGTAACTTGCTGCCTGATATGAGGCGATGTGAGAATTTATTAGCCATGCTTGTTGCCCATCAAGCTTGATGTATGCCTCTTGTAAACTGACCTGTCCTGCCCTGGCTGATTTAATTTCGCTGCCTTTGAGTGCAATACCAGCTTCAAATCTCTCCAAAAGAAAGAATTCAAATTGAGCCTTGCGATTTTTTGAAATTATCTTGTTGCCCATGTATGTATTATGCCTATGCGCAATATTATCGTGATTGAAAATAGGAGAATAAACCGATAAGCACGCCTATCACACTTAGCAGGACGATGATCAATCCGATTGGGATCCCCGCCAAAATCTGCCCTGTTGCTGCCTCAAAGGTCGGTATCTGTAGAGGTGCCGGTTCTGTAAACGTGGGCAGCCGCGTTGCCCGTGGCGTTGTAATAAATTGCGCTGCCATCGTTGGATCAATGGTTATGGTCGTTATGGGTACGGGTGATGGCGGGTTCTCAATCACTGCCAGCTCTCCGGGGCTAACATCCATGTACAGAGACCAAACCCAACCGATTCCTCCCTGCGCACCGGGGTATTCCACTACCAACCAGTCTCCTCCAGCGGATCTGCCTACAACTGGTACCTCCGCACCCAACAGAATGACACCTACCTGCGGGTAAAGCACACTCGGGCCAGACCGCACGTTTACGCGATCTTCCGTCAGACCAATCTTAACCTTAGCGGTAACGCCTTTTGGCGTGCCCGTAACCGTGGGGATTGATCCCGTCGGTTGTTGTGCTATCACATAATCTGTTGAAGAGTTCTCGAACAAAACAAGTACAGTGACTATAAGTGCTGCAACCAGCACTATCCATTTAATTTTGTTAAAACCCATTAAATCTCCACAAATGATATTCAGTATTTTTTGATTATAATTCAATTATGCCACAGAGAATTTATCACGGAAAATTATCAAACAACGATCTGGCAAAGGCGATTATCGCCCACTTTGGACGCGGCAATCTTCAAGTGCAGCAATTTGGCAGTGGAGATAACCTGGTTATACAATTGGCCACCTCTCCGTATGCACGTTCAGGTGGAACCACCGCTTTGAGTGTTTTGCTACAAAATGTTGAGGATGGTGTTTCAGTATCACTCAGCAAACAAACCTGGTTGGGTGTTGCTGCCAGCCTGGGTGTCTCTACGATCTCCGCGCTACGCAATCCTCTGAGTTTGCTCAATCGCCTTGATGACATTGCGCAGGATATTGAGTATGTGCAGCTCGTTGACAACGTTTGGAGTGTCATCGATAAGACAGCCCGGTCTCTTGGTTCTGGTTTCGAATTGTCGGAGCGCTTGAATAGATACGTCTGTGATTACTGCAATATCGCTAATCCTCCCGGTGAACCCAGTTGCATCGCCTGTGGAGCGCCATTAGGAGATATCCAGCCCAGAACATGCATTAATTGCGGTTTTGTCATCACCCGACGTGAGAAGGTATGTCCCAATTGCGGTAAGGCTATTGCATAGGAGGAAATAATGATTAAGATTGTTGCGGACACCACATCCACCATTCCCCCTTTAGAAGCGGAGAAGCTTGGGCTACATTATCTACCGCAGATTATCATTTTCGGTGAGAAATCTTATCGTGATGACTATGAACTGAATTCACGAGACTTTCTAAAGAAACTAAGAGCATCCAGTGTGCTACCGAAAACCGCGGCTCCCCCGCCCGCTTTGTATGTGCCGATTTTTCAGGAATTGACCGGTCAGGGGCATACGATCATTGTGATCTGCCCATCGCAGAAAGTCAGCGGCACTTACCGCAGCGCTGCTGAGGCGGCTTTGGAGTTTCCCGAAGCTGACATTCACGTTGTCGACACACAAACCATCGGACCGGCATTGGGCACTCTTGTGATGAAGGGACTTAATTGGGCCAGTGAAGGCAAATCCGTTGATTTCATCGTCGATAGCATCGAAGAATTGGGGAAAAAGGTCAAAATATATTTTTACGTTGATACGCTTGAATACCTCCATAAAGGAGGACGCATTGGTAGTGCTGCTGCCCTGGTAGGCAGCCTATTGCAGGTAAAACCTATACTGTTATTCAAAGATGGCCAGGTGAATCCATTTGAAAAACAACGAACCAAAAAGAAAGCGCTGGAGCGAATTGTGGAATTGGTAATGCAGGAATGCCCACCGGTTCCTGAATCTCATCTGGCGATCCTTGAAGCAGATGCAATGGATGATGCAGTTGCGTTGCGAACTCAATTTCAAGAAAATCTAAAAATTGATACCGTCCAAATTGCTGATCTTCCACCTGCAATAATCGTTCACGCCGGCCCCGGTGTAGTTGCTGCAAGTTTTTTTGAAGTCTGATTAACCAATCAACATGGAGTTTTTATACAGAGACGATCAGATCATCGCGGTGAACAAACCCGCGGGTCTATTAACGATCCCTGATGGCTACATCAAGGATCAACCCAATCTAAAGAACCTGCTCGAATCACATTTTCAGAAAGTAATGACGGTTCACCGCCTGGACAAAGAAACCAGTGGTGTTTTGCTGTTTGCCTTGACTGCTGAAGCCCATAGAGATCTGTCTATTCAGTTCGAAACAAGAAAAGTCTTAAAAAACTATCTTGCCCTGGCGTCCGGGGTGTTATCTGACGAGTCCATGGAAATAGACGTTCCGCTGCGAGTGAATGGTGATCGCAAACATCGCACCATCGCGAGTACTGACATGGGGAAACCAGCGTTTACAAAAATTGAAGTATTAAGTCAGTACGAATTCTACACCTTATTGAGGGTCGTCCCCAAAACCGGGTACATACATCAGATAAGAGCCCATCTGAGTTATATCGGTCATCCAATAGTCAACGACCGACTTTACGGGAGAACCAAATTACCAACCACGTGCCCTTTTCAGTCAGACAGGTTGATGTTACACGCTTTTAACATTAATTTTTTGCATCCAACGTCCCACGAATCAATGATTATAGAAGCACCAACTCCTTGCGAATTCTCCCGTTTATAAAAAAAACAGGAACCGGGTATAGCCCGATTCCTGTTTAGACTTGCGAAAACCTGCTACTTGATCACTACGGTCTTTTTGCTAACAACAATAGACCAAACAACAGCTGCGAATAGCACCACAACCACAGCCCAACCGATAAAACCCAGGTTTTGAACACGCACAATTACAGGGGCTGCGAGCAGGCTGACAAGATTGACAACTTTAATCATCGGATTCAATGCTGGTCCAGCGGTATCCTTTAAGGGATCTCCTACAGTGTCACCCACAACACCAGCCTTGTGGCGCTCGGAACCCTTGCCTGTGTTTTCGACAAGGTTCCTCGGTTCATCTTCAACCATCTTTTTGGCATTATCCCAGGCGCCGCCGGCGTTGGACATAAACACAGCCAGCAGCTGTCCGCTGAGAATGACCCCCGCCAGAAAGCCGCCTAAAGCTTCAACCTGTAGAACCAGACCAACGATCAACGGCATCAAAATTGAGATTGTTGCCAGCGGTATCAACTCTTTTTGCGCTGAAGCTGTTGAGATTCCAACAACCCGCGCGTAATCAGGTTTCTTGGTTCCCTCCATGATTCCGGGAAGTCTGAACTGGCGTCTTACTTCTTCTACAACCCTACCAGCCGCCCGGGTGACAGCTTTGATGGAAAGCGATGAGAATAACCAGGGCAGCGCCCCTCCCAGCAGGAATCCAACAAAAACTTTGGTATCTGAAACACGGATAGAATCCAGTATTTCGATATCCATTCCAGCAGCAATCATTCCTATCTGCACCCGGCTTACATCGGTGATGTACGACGAGAAAAGGCTAACTGCAGCGATAACTGCTGATGCAATGGCTACGCCCTTGGTAATGGCCTTGGTTGTATTGCCGACTGCATCAAGGTCAGCCATGATCTGGCGGGCTTTCTTCGTGTCCTCATCTTTTAGATCATGCCATGCCATCTCACCAATACCATTCGCATTGTCGGAGATCGGGCCATAGGAGTCCATGGCGACGTTATTTCCAGTATGGCTCAGCATACCGATACCAACCATGGCAACACCATAGAGAACATACAATTTATCCAATCCACCATACAGTAACAGCGCCGCAACAAAACTTGCGGCAATCACCACTAACGCCCAAACACTTGATTCCATACCTAAACTCAGACCGGAAAGGATCGTTGTGGCTGGACCGAATTTGGTGGATTCTACGATCTCTTTTACAGGAGACGATTTGGTCGAAGTAAAGTAAGAGGTCAATGGGTTGAATGCCACAGCCAATCCTACGCCAATCGTCGTAAGCATTGCCAACTTCCAATCATTGGCATAAAGGATTGCGACTACGAAGGACCAGACGATCGTGTTCACGCTCGACACTTCATAGGACCTGAACATGGATTCTTCAGCATCGTGTGCGCGCAGGAACTTGATCGGGAACTTTTCCCAGATGGGTACAGTGAAAGTACCTAGAATTGAACTCAGAACACCGATACCGCGTATGATCAATGGATAAACGATCCATTTGAGTCCATTGACCGGGTCTTGTGACCAGAGTGCAATACCCAGGATCAAAGCGGAAACGATTGTAACTTCGTAACTCTCGAAAATATCTGCTGCCATACCAGCGCAATCACCCACATTATCGCCAACAAGATCTGCGATCACAGCCGCGTTACGCGGGTCATCTTCAGGTATATCTTTTTCAACTTTACCAACAAGGTCCGCACCGACATCCGCTGCCTTTGTGTAGATGCCACCACCCACGCGCATGAACAGCGCGAGTAAGGTACCACCAAAACCAAACCCTAATAAAGCGTCCGGCGAGGCTTTACCGAAAATGATGAAGATGACAGTGCCACCGAGCAAACCCAAACCATCGGTAAGCATACCCGTGATAGTGCCTGCGTAGTAAGCGATGGATAGTGATTCGTTGAAACTCCGGCGAGCAGCAGAAGCGGATCTAACGCTCGCCTGGATGGCCATACGCATACCCAACTGTCCCACGATCAACGAAAACGAAGCGCCAAGTACAAAGGCGATCGCCCGACCGATAGAAATGATCAATTGAGTGTTGTATTTTTCAGGGGGAAATTCCAGCAGTGCTTCGTGACTGGGTGGAACAACGTACACTGATAGGAATAACGCGATAAACAATATTCCGATTGCCGGCAGGATGGTCTTCAGTTGCCTCTTTAGATAGGAATCCGCTCCAATCCGGATGGCGCCCCAGACTTCCTGCATTTTTTCAGTACCTTTGTCCTTTTTTAGTACTGTCCCCCGCAGCAGCCACGCATAGATCAAACTAATAAATGCGATGACCAGAACTGCAACGATAGCTATTTGCTCGAAGTTGTTCAAACCATGTCGAGCCAGACCAAGAATGTTCATATCTCCTCCAAAAAGTTGGTTTTAATATCTCGCAATTATATATGAAGATTGGACTTTGTGGTATGCAAATTATATTACATTTTTATGCATTTTGTCGATTTAACTTACATTTTAATCATTTACACACAAACTGGCAAATGCTGTATAATAGCCTGCTTTGCCAACTTGATCCACTTACATGTAATTGATACTATTTTTCGTGGACTCTTTGCTATTGTAATTCTAATAAAACAAGTGTATTCTGATATGGAAATTAGTCTGAAAAGCAGGATTTGAGGTTCTTTTAAGTAATGGATAAACCGATCATAAGCCTTATAGATGATGACGATGATTTTCCAGCGATTGCACGCCTGATCGAACTGGGTCGTCAAAAATCATATGTCACCATTGATGACATTCTACAATTTTTTCCCGAAGCCGAGCAGGATGTCGAACAGCTTGAAGAGACTTTTGCTGCGCTCATGAGCGCCGGTATTGCCTACGTTGAAGATGAGATCATTCACGAAGAGCCTTCAGATGAAGATCTTACCGTAGCTGATGAAGAAGCGGCTGAGGTCAAAGCTGCTGTTGCGGATGATTTGGAAAACATAGATACGGACGACACGATCGGCCTTTACCTGAAAGAGGTCAGCCGTGTTCCATTGCTCAACGCCGAAGAAGAAGTTGAACTGGCACAAAGGATTGAACGCGGCCGAATGGCCAGGGAAGAACTGGCAAAGGGTAATGTCAACAACCGCCGCCGCCTTGAACTACGCAAATTGATCGAAGACGGCTGGGCAGCCAGGGAGCACCTGATCACAGCCAACTCTAGACTGGTGATCAGTGTCGCGAAAAAGTACATGGGACGCGGCGTTCCCTTTCTCGATCTCATTCAGGAAGGAAACATCGGTCTCATTCGGGCAACGAAAAAATTTGATTATCGCCGCGGTCACAAATTTAGCACCTATGCCACCTGGTGGATCAGGCAGGCGGTCACCCGTGCCATCGCTGATCAAGGTCGGACGATTCGGGTACCTGTTCACATGGGTGATCAGATCAACAAACTGCTTCGTGTTCAACACCAGCTTACACAAAGGCTTGGTCGTGAACCAACTGTAGAGGAACTTGCGATCGCGTTGGATGTGCCACCAAAAAAAGTCGAAAATATGATCCAGGTAGCGCGTCGCCCTCTTTCGCTTGAAACGCCAACAGATGATGAAGAGGATTCCGTTCTGGGAGATTTCATAGAGGATGACGAGGCACCTCCTCCGGATGACTCTGCTACTTATAATCTCCTACGGGAGCACCTTGAAGATGTTTTGAACGGTCTGCCACCCAGGGAAGTTCGCATATTACAGTTGCGCTACGGTCTGCTCGATGGACAGGCATATACTTTAGAAGAAGTCGGCCGGAAAATGGGCGTCACTCGTGAAAGGGTGCGCCAGATCGAAGCACAAGCTCTAAGCAGGCTTCGTCATCCCTCCATCAGGAGAAAATTACGCGATTACCTGGGTGAATAAATCAACAATGGCATGACCCCGGTCATGCCATTGCTTTTATTTAATTCATCTCATGTATAATTTGGTTACTAGTTTTTCGTGCGGAGGATCAAACCATGACAACTATTTCGCTTCGCGATTACGTAAAGCACATTAGCACGCTCATCGAACACGGGAACCATAGTGAAGCAGTCTTTCACTGTACCAACATTCTTAAGTCGTATCCAAAGTGTGTTGATATTTATCGATTGCTTGGTAGGTCCTTGCTTAAAAACGGTAAACACGCAGAAGCTTTGGATGTCTTTTCCAAGGTGTTGTCTGTAATTCCCGACGACTCTACTGCCCATGCGGGGTTGAGTGAAGTGTATGAAAACAAACAGCAACTTGACAAAGCGATCTGGCACATGGAGCGTTCCTTCGAAGCACAACCATCCAATCTTCATGCACAAGAAGAATTAAAAAGATTGTTTTCCTTGAGAGATGGAATACCTCCAACCAAGATCAGACTGACTCGCGGTGCTTTGATCAGGATGTACGCAAAGGGAGAGCTCTATCAGCAGGCAATCGCTGAAGCGCAATCTGTTCTGGATGGTGACAACGAACGTGAGGACGTCAGACTTTTACTTGCAAAGATGTACCAATCCTCGGGTGCGATCGTTGAAGCCGCAGACACATGCTCAGGAATACTCGAAAATTTTCCCTATTGTTACGAAGCCAACAATATCATGCATGATATTGAACTTTCTCGGGGTGAAACCGGTGATTCTTCACTTTTCACCGCAAGGATGACAGAAATAGATCCATATTTTGGTTTGGTAAATGAAGATCATCCCTCTACTCTAGATGTCCCGTCAGATTCGATTATCCTTGACAAACCTGAATTTGACGAAGGAGAAACTGAGGAAGAAATTCCCGAATGGGCCAGACAAATTGGCTTAAGCTGGCCTGCTTCATCTCCACCACCATCCTCTGAAGATACTGAACTTGCTGGGGGGATGACCACAATAGAGGATATTGAAGCAGAAATCATTGAAAACAGTGAATTACGAGAACCCTTTCTTGATATCCCAGAAGAACAGATGCCTGAACCTCAGGAATCGCCCGACGACGAACTCCCCGATTGGATCGCAAAGGCCGGGTGGATTAGGGCAACTGAAGACGAAACGCCGCCGACCATAGAAGAGATTCCCACGATTGAACCAAACCCAGATGTAGGTGAACAAGCCGCACCCGCGGAAGAACTTCCGGACTGGCTAAAATCTCTGACGCCGGTTCCGCCTCTTTCAGATGAAATGAACGAGGTAGATGGTGGCATGCCGAATTTCAACGAAGATGACTTGGAAGAAATCTCTTCGATTTCGGTTGAAGAGATAAACGATATTCTTGGTAAGGACAATCTTGGAAATATCGAGGTTGAAGCAGACCGCTCTGTTATTGAAGAGATACTATCCGAAGGCTCCACAGCGGATGACATTGTTGTTGTTGGAGATTTGCCCGAGAATGCCTCAGCGGAGATACCAGACCTTCCAGACTGGTTAAGGGATCTTGAAATCAGCGAATCGATGCCGGAAGTACCTGAAGAAACTGCATCGGAATGGATACCGGTGGTTGAGGACGTGACAACAAAAGTATCCGATATTAGCGGTGATTCGATAATTCCGCTCGCAGATGAAGAATCGGTAGAAATTGAATCCATAAATGAACCGCTAATACCAGAATCCGGGTTTCTCGAAGAAACGCCCTTACCAACAGAAAAGTCCCTGGATGAGTTGATGGAAGAACTCTCTCAGAAGTTACCACCGCCGCTCGAACAAGCTGCGACCATGCAAAAGGTGCCGGCTGTAACAGAAGGGAAAACGACCAAGCCAGTGGTTCCATCCTGGGTTCAGAAAATTCTTGGTACATCTGAGATCGTAGCCCCCGTTGCAGCCGCGACAAACGTTGATTTAACGCCATCTGATGAAGACATCGAACCGTTGATCACTGACCTTCCAGGTGAACCTCCAAAAGAAGGTGCCATTTCGGATGATGTCAACCTGGAATTGATGACATGGCTGACGGATATCAATCCTGATGATGCCCTGGAGCAAAACCAGGTTGATGCTGCAATAGGTCAAGTTGAAAACATAATTGACCAGGTCGATCGAGCCACAATTGTCGTTGAAGCCGCAGAAGAAGTGGAATCTACCGAAATCACATTTGATGCTCTATCGGACCCAACCTTGATCACCGAAAATGAAACCAGTCAGGAATTTTCAACCAGTTCTGAAGTAGAGCAACAACCTGTTTTCGAGGAAAGCACGACAATTGAATTTAATGATCGATTGTCATCACTGTTGGACCAGGATAAGCTCACTTCTGCAAATGAAATATCAGCAGTTGAAATCACCACGCCTCCCTCCAAAATTCCGATTTCTGAAGAAACAACTCCTGCCCCTGTCTCGGAAACAATCGTTATTGCAGACGACTCATTACTGCAACTTCTGAATGAAAAGAAATATAAAGAATTCAACGAGCGTTTATCTAAAAAACCAGTAGCTGAAGAATTGCTGCAGAAGGTCAACGACAGGGCGCTCTCGATAGCCAAAGATGAACCGGATTCATTTGAGTTGTGGAAGTCAATAGGCGATATTGGATTAAAGAAAACGGACATAAAACAGGCAATTGAAGCTTATAAAAATGCAGAACGTCTTCTATTTCAATAACTAACGGAGAGTCTTTTGGAACGTACACTTGTGTTGATCAAACCTGATGGTGTTCAAAGAAATCTTGTAGGTAGCATTATTACACGCCTTGAACAGCGTGGTTTAAAGATCGTAGCCGCAAAATTCCTCCAGGTTTCTGACGAATTAGCTCGCGAACATTACAAAATTCACATCGGCAAACCCTTCTACGACGGTCTCATAAAATACATCACAAGTTCACCGGTTATGGCGATGGTTTGGGAAGGACCGAACGTTATTAAGGCCGTAAGGCAAACAATGGGTGCCACAAATCCACTTCAAGCGGAACCCGGAACCGTCCGGCATGATTTAGGGTTGATGACCGGCAGAAATCTTACTCATGCCTCTGATTCGCCTGAAACAGCTGAACTGGAAATCGCGCTTTGGTTCAAACCTGGTGAATTGGCACTTTGGCAGCATGACCACGAGGACTGGTTAACCGGAGACAATTAAACATCCGGTTCAGGGTTTCAAAATCCATCTTGACGCGTAAATTCTCGTATGGTAAACTTTTGAGCGTTCGGGGGCGTGGTGTAGCGGCTAACATGCGGCCCTGTCAAGGCCGAGATCGCGGGTTCGAACCCCGTCGCTCCCGCCAGACAAAAAAAACCATCATCAGTGTGATGATGGTTTTTTTATTGCGCTAAATCTCAACACTGTGATTTTGTTTAAATAACTCTCTGACGCGTTGAATTTCCTCAGCCCTCTTTGTTTCATCCCAACCGATTTCTTTTCCGGTAATTTCCGCAATTTCGCTCAGAGTGGCATCATCAACCTGTCCCAGCCATCCGATTGAGGTGCGCCGCAACAAAAGATCATCCAGATGTACGATCTTCTCATTTTTAGCGATGTACACCAATTCGTTTACCGAAATGAGTCCATTGGATCTGAGCAACTCCAAAGGCTTCATTTCCGATACCATTTCTTTGAGCACTGTTCCGTACCGCTCAAACAGCAACTCCACCATTTCAACTTGAGTTCCTGTCTCTTGTGCTAGATCGTGAACGAATTTTCTTATGTTTACCTCTGTGGAAGGATAATCCTTACCACCTCCAATTTTTATTTCGGTAGTCGATGCCTTTCTTTGCATACTTATTCGGTTCATTACTTTATCCGAAACTTGCTCACTAAATGCGCGATAACTGGTCCATTTTCCACCCACGAGGCTGTAAATATCTGTCTCTTGAATGAAATCTTCCTTGATGCTGTGATCGCGTGTGATCTGACCCGTGGTCTTAGCCTCCTGGTACTCCAGCGGTCGTACCCCTGAAAAACGAAAAACGATCTGATCTGGGGTAATTGGGATATCAGGGAACACGCGTTTGACCAAATCGATGAAATATGATTCCTCTTCTGGTGAACATTTCGCATCATCCGGATTATCAATCGGTAGATCTGAAGTACCAATGATCACCTTGTCAAAGAACGGAAGCAATAGAACAATTCGGCCGTCTTTATTTTCAAAGAAGAATTCTCTATTTCCGATGGCTTCTTTCAGCAATGGATTTTTTACAATGATGTGAGATCCCTTTGTTCCTAGAACATATCTGGTGTTGATACCAAGGCACTTATTTACCTCATCGATCCAGGGTCCAGCTGCATTGATCAAGACCTTTGTCTTGACATTGATCCGCTTTCCAGTTTCTGAATCAAGAAGGACAATTTCGGACCCGTTTACACCCTCAAGCGACACATAGTTCAAAGCCATGGCATTGGTATGATCATTTTCTGCATCAAGAATGACCTCGGTGTTTAATCTTTCGGGAGAAAGCATTAAACCATCGTAATACTCGGCAGTGAACTTCACCTCTTTATTAAGTAACGGATAACGTTTCATTGTTTCTTTTTTGTTATTGAATTTGTGTGCAGGTACGGTCCTGTTTTTTCCAGTAAATGAATCATAAAAGATGAGACCAATTTTGATGACCAGAGCGCCACGCTCCGATGGCTTATCCAACAGGTTTAAGAACTTAAAAGGCGCGTTGAGTAAGCCAGACCAGAACTTAAACATAGGAATGACTGTTGGCAACGGCTTGACCATGTGCGGAGAATTCTCGATCATACGGTTCCGTTCAGCAACAGCTTCGCGTACCAGCCTGAACTCACCGTTCTCCAGGTAGCGAATTCCGCCGTGCGCCATATGCGATGAGGTGGCTGATGTGCCCGAACAGAAATCCTTCCTGTCGATCAGAAGGACGTTTACGCCATTTATCGCCAGGTCAAGGAATGTGCCTGCTCCGTTGATGCCCCCTCCCACGATCAATACATCCACTTCAGGGTTCTGTTCCAATCTTTGAATTATTTTTTCTCGCTTCATAGTTCGCCTCTTAGAATTTTTTATTGTGCTTTTTATTGCAGGGGTTGATCCATCCGAAGTGGCTGTGCCATCAAATCGGCGTCAATCGGTTTGAGTAATGATTTTAGGATGTCAGGTTGTGATTCCTCCAGCCATTGCCAGCGCGCCTCGCTATCAAGTATAACCGGCATTCGATCATGGTACTGATTAACCAGCTCATTCGGCTCTGTAGTAATAATCGTGCAGCTGCGCAATTCGATTCCCTCCTGGTCACGCCATGATTCCCAAAGCCCGGCAAAGGTGAAAGGCTTTTGTTCCTTTAAAGTGAACAGAAATGGGTATTTTTTATTACCGACCAGTTTCCATTCATAGAAGCCATCGGCTGGTATCAGGCACCTGCGGCGCATGAATGGAACCCGGAAGGAAGGCTTTTCATCAAGCGTTTCAGCTCGCGCATTGAACATCCGGTAGCCCACTTTGGGATCCTTTGCCCATCCGGGCACAAGCCCCCACTTGAAAAGCGCCATATTTCGCGAATCCGGATCAGTCACTCCCGGCACGAACTGACCGGGAGAAATATTCCGGTTGGAAGTATACTCAACTGGAAACTCCCCCAATTCCAGCTGTTCCCGCAAGTCGTCCAATTGGAGCATGATCGTAAATCGGCCACACATAATTTACACTCCTGTCCAGGTCCAGGTTCAGATTCAGCGTTATCGTCCTTGTGTGCGCCCAGTGCTTTAACTGCGCGTCATCGATGCCGAAAGGATGGAAGATGCTCGAAGCAGCGCGCGCCATCAATTCGATATATTTTACTCTGTCAACATCCGCGGAGTCAATTTTCCCGGGTAATTCCCACGGTCGCACACCCGGTTCTCCGCGCATGTAGATAAAGCGGATCTTCTGCCCCGGGCGAGCACGTTTTCCGGTTTGCTCGAACAATTGCAAAGCCGCCCGCGCCCCGGGTGTGGGCGACCGGTAAGCCTCGAGTTCATGGCTGACCCGCGAAGTGACCACCAACTTTTCAAGCGGCACGCGGCCGCATTGCAGCTCCTCGAGTGCGTTGCGAAACAAACCAAATGCCTCCCGCACATAAACGGGGAGGTCGCGCACACTGCCAGCACGGCTTAGCCGCTCAAGCATCCGGGTTTGCGTTTCAGCCACCCATGAGGGAGTGTCGCGGCGGCGCGCCTCGATCCCGCGCACCTTCATCGACCCGTCCTGGAAAACGCCAAAATAACGGTTGGCCACTGGCACTCTCTCGTCCATCCGTGAAGGCAGAAAGGCAACCCAGCGGTAGATGCCGTCAAGCGAAACACCCAACCCCGTCTGTGCAGAGATCTCGTTCAGTACCGCCTGGAAGTCCGCCTTTGTTGAAGCGCCTTCTTTTTTGAGCCACAAAGCGTCAACATACATGTGCAGCACTTCAAAACCAAGAGATTCGGCCACCTCTTTGGCACGCAGCAGTACCTCGCGCCCGCCATTGGTCACAGCTTCGTGTGCCTCAATCCGGCCAAAACGGGCATTCTTGTAGCCCAGAAAACCAAAACAGACCACCAGCAGCCACTTCAAAGCAGAGGCACGCGCGCTGTCACGCTTCGAAAGCCGGCTTTCCTTCGCCAACCCCGCGCCGCGCAGCTTGAGGGCAACTCGCTTTTCATAAAGCGGCTTCAATGTCAGCGGTACAACTCCCAGCTCCTCGCTGGCGGGCACAATGCCATTAGGAAGCGGCACCTCCGGTGAAATGTTGCCCTTAATGATGATTGCGGGGTACATCGATATGAAATCGACCTGAGCCACATTGGCGTGCAGCCCAACGATCGGCTGGTAGATCAACCCGCCGCGGTCGCGCTGAATCAGGTCCACCCCATCCTTGAATTGTTCAACCTGCTGTTTATGCCACGGAACCAGGGTCCCCTGCTCCAGCGCGGTAAGCATTTGCATGGCCGATATACCGGAACCCGGCGAAACGCGGGCGGCATTTTCAATGGGGAGCGTAGTCACTCGTGCAGATTCCAGCACACCATCCAGTCCGTAGTCACGCCACATCATTGCGCTGCGCTGATCAATATGGCAGCGTCCAAAAAGATGCGCCTCTTCCGCGCGGTAAACGATATGCCCATAAGAAAAGTAGGTCATCTCTTTCTTCCAGGCAACTTCCCGAGACAGATCCCGGTTAAGACACAGCTGCATCCCTGCCCGCTGCGATAACTCGAGCAGCGCGGGGATGAGCCAGGTATCGCCCCAATGCGACAGAACGAAATCCGGATCCGCCTCCTCCAGCAGTTGATTCAATTTCCGCAGCAACAGCTCGGGTGACTTGAACATCAATGTTTGTTTTCTCTGCCCGAACTGCACCTTCAAGGCGGATGGCTCGCCTCGTCCCGGGTCACAATCCGGTTCAATTGTGAGCACGCGGAAAACCGGGTGCACAGGTGCCAGGTCCCAGCGTGAATTCAGTACCTGCAGAGATAGGATTTCGCCGTTTTCATCATGCTCAACATCGCAAAAAGCCATGGGAAAGGTACCGAACCTGGCCGCATGGCGAATTGTGACGGGAATATCAGCGTCGTAGTAAACCAGATGAGGAAACTGCTGCTGCACCTCACGAAAGATTCTCGTCTCGCTCAGCGGGCTGTCAATGACCGCTTTTAAGACCGGGATGGGCTCAGGGATGAACGCGTCGCGCCGCGCCTCGCGCTGCAGTGATACCACCTCGGAATAACGCCGCAGCGCCTTCCACAAAGAACGAAGCTGCTCACTGTCCCCGCTGGCATAGAACACCGCCTCCAGCTTCTGGTGAAGGCAGGGGCGCGCGCCATCCTCCGCGATGAACCACAGGCACAATCCATCAACTGCGTCTTCATAGAGGTCAAGTAACCAGCCACGCAGACGCGTTCTCATCACGCCCCATCCTGCAACTCCACGTATTCGATGCCGCCCGTGGGCTTCTCCACAGGGCCCGCCGGGCTATCCTCCACAGGGCTGACCAGGCTCACAAGCGAGGGGAGCTCTGGAATGACCGCGTCCACCACCGCGGGCCGTTCCCCCACGTCAACACCCATCCGCTCAAGCTGCTCTTCCAGGCGTCTCACCTTGCGGTACATCTCCAGCAGCATTGAAACGAGGTAAATATCCATTGGGTAAAGATTGCTGGCATAAGAGGCCTCGGCAATATGCCGGCGCGACAGCGCCAGCAGGTCCTGGATCAATTCCTGGTCACTCTTGCGCAGCGCCCGCACAAAACGCCGCAGCGCCTTTTCCTCTTCAACCCAGGTTTGTGTGGCAGAAAGAATGGTTCGTCCCATGACATCCTTATCAATAATCAGCGAGCAGGGGCAGTTGAACACCCGCCGGCTGCGCGGGCAGGAGCGCGGTCTCCTCCCAAACCTCTGAAGCGGCCTGCTTTAAGCGCTCCAGCAGCCCAAAACGCGGCTCCGAAAGTGACAGGAGCGGTTTGACGCTCACCACCGCCGGGGAATGAGCGCTCATCGCCAACAGGTACTGCAATGCCCGCTCAAAAAGCATGCTGCTTTCCGCTGCCTGAACACTTTCGTCCATAAAAGTGGTCAAAAGGTCAAGCACCAACACTGGCACCCCCTTGCCCGAGGCGGCTTTTTCCAGCAGCGTCACCACCTGGTAACAGGTGAAAGCTCGCGAAAGCCGGATATTGCGCATTACTGCCACCGGATCGGTGGTCAACGTCCGCAGCGTCCGGGCCACCCGGTACATATTGCTGCGGTTTCCACAATCCAGCAGGTACACAGGGCCGCTGAGTGAAAGCCGGGCCACCAGGTCCAGCATCAAAGGCGCGCCGCCGTGAGCGCCAAAGACCAGCAGCAGACCGCTTGAGCAGGGGAAACTCAAAGTTCCTCCCGCACCGAAAGAACGCGCTATCTTCATATTTCTATTATATAGAACATTTGTTCTTTGTCAAGTACCTGTTCTATCGGCAAATCGTATTAACTGTTGTAATTTTGTTGTATTAATATTGCTATGCGCAATTCTTATATTTATCTATAGAGTTGCTTCCGTACTATAATAAATAATTGTCCTATGAGTGAACCCGATTTGCTCTCCACTCCTTTCCAGATCCGTAATATACAGATCCCCGGTCGCTTGTTACTGGCGCCAATGGATGGTTTTACAGATTCTCCATTCAGAATGATCTGCCGGGATTTTGGCGCTTCCCTGCTCACATCTGAATTTCTCAATGGGATTGATATTGCTTATGGGCACCCCCACTTGAAATATAAAACTTGTTTCAGCGAAAGTGAAAGACCATTTTGTTACCAGGTATTTGATGACAACCCGGATCGTCTTTTATCTGCGGCGGTGAAACTTGAAGAACTTTCACCTGACATCATTGACATCAACATGGGCTGTTCAGCCAAAAATGTGAGTAATCGCGGAGCTGGCGCGGGTTTATTAAAACATCCTGAAAAGATCAGCAAAATTGCCGCTTCACTGGTTAACAATCTTCGCGTCCCTGTAACAGCGAAAATCCGCCTGGGCTGGGACGACCAGACAAAAAATTACCTCGAAGTCGCTTCCATCCTTGTAGATAGCGGGATCAGTGCCATCACTGTTCACGCGCGCACCCGCAAACAGGAATACTCAGGTATGGCAGATTGGGACGCAATTGCCGCGATTAAATCGGTTGTGTCTGTTCCAGTGATCGGTAACGGCGACGTTCGCTCATCCGCTGATGCACTCAAAATGCTCGAACACACTGGCTGTGATGCTGTGATGGTGGGGCGGGCTGCACTCGGGAATCCATGGATTTTCTCGAGTCAGGATCGCTCAATCATCGCAGAGCACGAATTGTTCAATGTCATTGCCCGACATTTATCGCTGATGATCGTGCTTTATTCTGAGAAAATTGGTACCATCCTTTTCAGAAAACATCTATCAAGGTACCTCGCTGGTCACCTGCCTACGGCGGAGCTTAGAAGGAAAGTGTTTTCGTACGAAGATCCTGCGCACTTGCTTTCTGGATTAAGAAAAATATTTCACTTTGAGGAGAATTAACATGGAACCACTGCGAATTTGGAGCGATGATGTAGATTTTCCCGTCACAATATGTGACAAAAACGGTATCATTGTCGGCATGAACAATAAATCCATTGAATTCTTTGTTGATGATGGCGGTGCCAATCTCATGGGCAAGTCTCTGGTTGACTGCCACCCTGAGCCATCCCGGACGAAACTACTCGACCTTCTTGCCAACCCGCGAGCTAATACTTATATCAGCCAATCCTCCATGGGGAAGCTCTTTGTTCACGAGACACCCTGGTACGAAAATGGAATTTATATGGGACTAGTTGAAATTTTAGTCAGTTTGCCAGAAACATTTACAGATCGGTGAGCGACATGCACATATACCACATCACTGAAGAAATCACATGGAAAAGCGCTTTACTAGAAGGCGTTTACGTTCCTACTGCATTTATTTCTGATGGGTTCATCCATTGTTCAACCAAAAAACAGGTGATCAAAGTCGCCAACACATTTTATAAAGATGCCAACGACCTGGTTTTACTCAAGATCGACCCGGAAGAAATCGATGCCCCTCTTGTTTATGAAAATTTGGAAGGAAAGTCAGAACTCTTTCCGCATTTATACGGGAAATTACCACTGAGAGCTGTCATTCAAGTGCTGCCACTCGCGAGAAATCGAAAAGGGGTGTTTGCCTTTCCTGAACAATAATAAACTGACTGCTTCGCGAACATGGTAAAATTGCCTGCGAGTCCCTGTAGCGCAATGGATAGCGTGCCGGCCTCCGAAGCCGAAGGTGAGAGTTCGAATCTCTCCAGGGACACACGTTTACCCTCGTCTTGATATACATGGGATTAAGCGATCAAGGTAAACGATATCGGGGAAAGTATTAAAAAGGAGATTCTCAATGGTGGAAACTGGTTTTGGCGGTGGATATCTACTTTACATTCTCTTGAGCTTGCCGGCCTTGTTGCTGGGTTTATGGGCTCAAACGAAGATCAAGTCATCTTTTGCCAAGTATTCGAGGGTGCGCACAACTACTGGTTTGACCGGCGCTGAAGTTGCCAGGCGTATGCTTGACCAGAACGGACTAAACAATGTTCGAATTGAGCAGGTAAGCGGAAACCTGACAGATCACTACGACCCGCGCGCTAAGGTTTTACGGCTCAGCCAGGGTGTGTACAACAGCCCAAGCATCGCAGCCGCGGGTGTAGCAGCACACGAAAGCGGACACGCCGTACAGGACCATGTGAAATACGGCCCCCTCAAGATCCGCTCTCTGATGGTACCTTCCGTAAAAATTGGCAGCTGGTTTGGTCCGGTTCTATTCGTAATCGGCCTGGCAATCAGTGGTCAGACGGGTACGAGCATGGCTACTATTGGTTTGCTGCTTTTTTCCGCAACCGCCCTTTTTGCCCTTGTCACGCTTCCGGTTGAATTCGATGCCAGTAAACGCGCCAAAGCCTGGCTTGCTGACTCAGGTATTATTTACAGTACTGAGACTGAAGGTGTCAGTAAAGTCCTTGATTCTGCCGCACTGACATATGTTGCCGGCGCAGCTCAGGCCATTTCAACCGTGCTCTACTATGCTTTGTTATTAATGGGACGTTCCAGCAGAGATTAAACAGAGTATCTCAATAGTCAAAAAAGGCTGCCCATTTGAAGGGGCAGCCTTTTTTTATCCACTACTGACGCTTCTTCCGAGTTGTTCTCTGATTTCCAGCGCTTTTACTGCGCCTTCAGCGGTACAGGTTAAGGGATTGTCAACCATATAGATGGGAATGCCAATCGCTTTAGTAAGAAACTTGTCAATCCCGCGCAGCATCGAACCACCTCCGCACATCGCAGCTCCACGATCGATAATATCTGAAATGAGCTCAGGAGGGGTTTTTTCCATTACTTTTCTTGTCATTTTTACGATTTCTTCGAGGGGTTCCTGCAGTGCTTCGACGACATCATCGGTCGTGAGAATCACTGGACGGGGAAAACTTGTGATTTGATCCTGTCCCTGAACCTCCATCGACAACTGTTGTTCTTGTGGGATGGCTGCACCGATTTTTATCTTTATCATCTCAGCAGTCGGTAGTCCGATGATCACCCCAAACCTTTTACGAATGTACTGCACGATCGCCTCATCCAGCATCTGTCCACCGGTTTTGGAGGCTTCGCCAGCTACAATCCCATTGATGCTGATAATGGCTACCTGATTCACACCACCGCCCAGTGATATCACCATATTACCGGAGGGGGTTGAAACCGGAAGGTCCATCCCCAATGCTGCGGCTAACGGCTGCGGTATCAGGTAGACCTCCCTGCTTCCTGCGCCAATACCGGCTTCATGTACAGCTCTTCCTTCCACGCTGGTTACGCCGTATGGTACGGCAATCATCATCTTTGGTCTGAATACCCGCATCGGGCCAACAACCTTACGCGTGAGATATCCCAATAAAGTTTCGGTAATTTCGTATTCTGCAATCACACCATGCTGTAAAGGAGAAACTACTTCGATATTTTCTGGCACTCTGCCGATCATGTCCTTTGCAGATTGCCCCCACTCAACCATTTTCTCTTCATCGATTAAAATGGCCACTACAGTTGGTTCCTGCAGTAAAACCTGGTTCCCTTCGGCAAATACCGTATTACTTGTGCCGAGGTCTATTCCCAATTCTCTGGTTAATACTGCCATATTGTTGAATCCGCCAATCTTATGATCTTATCTTGATATTTTTACGGTATTTTTGTGCAGCCTGCAGCCTCAGATTTGATCGTTTCAAAGCAGAGGTCACTTTCATATATCGATCTGTATCCGAGGAAAGCGTCAATTTTAGTCGTTCTTCTGCACGCTCTTTGGCCTTCACCGCTCTTTCAATATCAATTTCCTCCACGTTTTCTGCGGCGTCAGCCAGAATTGTCACCTTATCAGGCAATACTTCAGCCACTCCACCCGCTACTGTAAAATGCAGCTCCTCAGCTTTACTTCTGACGGTGATGATGCCGTAGTTCAACGCGGTCAGCACAGGCGAGTGGTGCGGCAGAATACCCATCTGCCCGGCCATACCGGGCAATACAACGATATCTGCCTCTCCGCTGTAAACCAGCCTATCCTGTGAAACGATCTCGCATGTAATTGTCATATTACCATTACATCAATGTCTTGGCTTTTTCGTAGGCATCCTCAATCGATCCTACCATGATAAAAGCTTGCTCAGGTAAGCTATCACATTTACCATCAAGGATTTCTTTGAAGCTCGCCACGGTGTCTTTTAGCGTCACATATTTACCCGGTATACTGGTGAACTGTTCCGCTACATACATTGGTTGAGAGAAAAATCTTTCTATCTTACGGGCTCTTGAAACGATTAGCTTATCATCTTCGCTAAGCTCATCAATACCCAAAATAGCGATGATATCCTGCAAGTCTTTGTAACGTTGGAGTAAACGTTGAACTTCTCGCGCAGTTGTGTAGTGCTCCACACCCACGATCTTTGGGTCAAGGATGCGGGATGTAGAAACCAGAGGATCGACCGCAGGGTATATACCCTTTTCTGATATCGAACGTTCCAAGGCGATGGTGGCATCAAGATGCGTGAAGGTAGCTACAGGCGCCGGATCTGAGTAATCATCGGCCGGCACGTACACTGCCTGCATGGAAGTGATCGATCCCTGGTGGGTAGAAGTGATTCTTTCCTGCAGTTCACCCATTTCTGTGCTCAAAGTGGGTTGATAACCCACAGCAGAGGGCATACGTCCCAATAAAGCCGAAACCTCAGAGCCAGACATGGTGAACCTGAAGATGTTGTCAATGAAAAGCAGAACATCCATACCCTGATCACGAAAATACTCCGCCATTGATAACGCGGAAAGCGCGACCCTTAGCCTGACACCAGAGGTCTCGTTCATCTGACCAAAAACCATTACTGTGTCTTTCATTACACCTGACTCGAGCATTTCGCGGTACAACTGTGTCCCCTCACGTGTGCGCTCGCCAACTCCCGCAAAAACTGATTTCCCTTTGTGCACGGTCGCAATGGAACGAATCAATTCCTGGATGATAACCGTTTTCCCTACCCCCGCACCTCCGAAGATACCCGTTTTCCCACCTTTTGTAAAAGGAGCGATCAGGTCGATCACTTTCAAACCAGTTTCGAATACCTCCACCCTGGTAGACTGTTCCGCGAAACTTGGCGCACTGCGGTGAATCGGATAATAATCCTGTGAGATGATCGGACCTTTATTATCCACCGGGTCTCCCAGCACGTTCAGCACCCTACCCAGCGTCCCCTCACCAACCGGAACTCTTATGGGTCCATTAGTCCGCGTAACCGCCATATCACGCTGCAATCCATCAGTCGTATCCATGGCAACACATCGGGCTACGTAGCCCTCCAACAGTTTTTCCACCTCTAATACCAGTTGTTTGCCTTCATCTTTACTTACGATAAGTGCTTCGAAAATGGAAGGAACATTGCCTTCGTCAAAAAGAACATCAACTACACTTCCCTGGATCTGCAGAATTCTGCCTTGTTTGAGCGTCATACCTGTTCCTCCGCTATCTAGTCCGTAATTTTTCAACCAGCGTGAGCCGCCGCACCACCAACGATGTCAAGAATATCATTGGTGATCGTTTGTTGTCTCATTTTGTTGTAATCAAGCTGCAGCACACCCACAAGTTCATTAGCATTATCGGTGGCGTTTGCCATCGCCAGTGTGCGAGCCGCGTGCTCAGAAGCCTGTGAGGATAAAGTCGCCTGGAAGATCTGAATACCCGTGAACCGTGGGATGATTTCGTCAAGTATTTGCTTCTGATCTGGTTCATATGTAAAAACAGACGCAGGTGATGTTTTGGACTTTTCTTCCGTTCCTGAAGAATGATCGACCTCCAGGGGCAGGAGCTTACGAATTTCAGGGTCTTGCCTGGTCATTGATGTAAATCTGGTGAATGAGACGTACACCTGATCATAAATACCGGAAAGGAATTCATCCACCACAAGCCGTGAAATCGGAGATATGTCCAAAAAACTCACCGGATCGTTCAATTCCGAAAAATCCGCGATGACGCGTATCTTTCTGCGTAAGAGCAGGTCGCGCCCTTTTTTGCCGATGCAGATGTAATCCACAGGTTGTTCGAAGGTATCAAAATACTCAAGCGTATTTCGCAACACATTCATATTGTAAGAACCCGCCAGGCCTTTATCGCTACTCACCATGATCACCATTACACGGTCAATTTTCTTCCTTTCGCAAAGCAGCGGGTGCAAACTGGTGTGACCAGGTTGCTTTGCCAGGTCGATGAGCACCCTCCATGCTTTCTGTGAGTATGGCAGTGACGCGGCGTTGGCTGCAACCGCTTTTCTAACCTTGCTTGCGCTGACCGTTTTAAGAGCCCTCGTCACTTGCGAGAGGTCTTTTACACTCTTGATTCGTAGTCGCATTTCGCGTGCAGATGGCATTGATTTCCCTGATCCGTTACGCCCAGCTGGATGAAAAAACATCCAGAGTCTTGCGAATTTTTTCTTCAGTTTCTTTAGAAATTGCTTTCTCCGCATCGACTACTTTACTAATTTCAGAAGCAGAACCGTTGATGTGCCTGATCAAAGCCGCTTCCCATTCTTTGATACGGTCTACGTTGACCTTATCAGCATAACCGTTCAATGCTGCAAAAAGAACAATGACTTGTTCTGCCAGTGGCACAGGTTCATATTGAGGTTGTTTAAGGATCTCCTGTAATCGCAGACCGCGGTTCAATTGGCCCAATGTTGCCTTATCCAGATCAGATCCAAACTGGGCAAAAGCTGCCAGTTCCCTGAAATTCGCCATATCCAGGCGCAACCTGCCGGCAACCTGCTTCATGGCTTTCGTCTGAGCAGATCCCCCAACACGTGATACTGAAATACCAACGTTTATTGCCGGGCGAATACCTGCGTTGAACAGGCTGCCTTCAAGATAGATCTGCCCGTCAGTAATGGATATCACGTTAGTAGGAACGTAGGCAGAAACATCTCCTAACAAAGTCTCGATGATCGGTAAAGCCGTTAACGTACCACCGCTTTCTTTGACTTTCACAATCTTGTAGTCGCTTTTTTTGTCACTTGCTTGCAAAACTTCTTCTGCCAGGCTCCTGGCCATCGGGCCAGTAAAAATCGGCTGGTCTTGCAGGTTCTCTTTGGAAATAACAATCTGATCGTCATTCTTTGGTAGTAAAACAAAAGAATAAGCCATGCAGGCAGCGCGTTCCAGCAGCCTCGAGTGCAGATAGAAAACGTCACCGGGATAAGCTTCTCGACCGGGAGGCCTTCGTAATAGTAAGGATAACTGCCTGTATGCCCATGCGTGTTTTGAGAGATCGTCATAGATCACCAGTGCGTGTCCGCCATTTTCCATGATGGCTTCACCAATGGCGCAGCCGGCGTATGGTGCAATATACTGCATTGCCGCAGATTCATCAGCAGCTGCTGCAACAATGATCGTATGCTCCATTGCGCCATAATTGGATAGCAAAGCCGCTGTGCGTGCGATCGATGCTTTCTTTTGACCAATGGCTACGTAAATGCAGATGAGATCTTTGCCTTTTTGGTTGATGATCGTGTCAATTGCTATTGCGGTCTTACCCGTCTGCCGATCGCCAATGATAAGTTCACGCTGCCCTCGACCGATAGGGATCATTGAATCTATGGCTTTGATGCCCGTTTGTACCGGCGAATCGACATCGCGCCTCTCGATAACACCAGGAGCTACCCGCTCAAGTGGTCGAAACAAATCTGATTTGATCGGTCCCTTTCCATCAATTGGTTCTCCTACGGCATTCACAACTCTACCAATCAGGTCATCGCCAACCTGGATGGATGCGATTCGCCCCGTTGTCTCGACCCTCATTCCCTGCCCGACGAGTGAATAGTCTCCGAGGATGATGACGCCCACCAGTTCTTTCTCGATACTGAAGGCGATGCCTTTGATCCCGTTCTCGAATTCCACCAGTTCCTGTGACCTGACGCCGGTCAAACCTGAAACCCTGGCGATTCCGTCACCGGCTTCTTCAACAAAACCAATATTCTTTACCGAGTAATCGGGTTTGTAGTTCTCGATTTTTTGCGATAGATCAGTTGTGTATTGATTTAGATTATCTGACATCAATCCTCCAGAAGCCAGTGAGATGATTCATAAAAACTAATTTTACTTCATCCTTCACGGATTTATGATTTTATTACGAAAAGTATCTTAATGCGATTCTGACCCTGGTCTCCAGGTCCTCGGGTGTATCCTTGGGTATCATTTGCAGTGCCGTCTGTGCTTCAATCAGGCTGTATCCAAGGCTCGTTAGCGCACCAATAACATCACTATCGAGAGTTGATTCCATGCCTTTACCACTCACAACGTCACCTTTGAATTTTCCCTGGAGATGAAGAACGATCGCCTGTGCGGTCTTTTTGCCAATACCGGGGGTCTGCGCAAGTAGCTCAGGTTGCTCATTCAATACAGCCCTTTTAATCAATTCTATCGATGCAGAAGAGACAATAGTCATCGCGGTGCGTGGACCTACACCCGAGACCGCTAACAGCATCAGGAACATATCCTTCTCTTCCCTGGTTTCAAATCCAAACAGCGTCAGGGCATCTTCACGCACAACCAGGTAGGTGTGCAGAGCCGCTATTTTATGAAGCTCAAATTTATCTATGATAGCCGGCGATGTGTGCACCTGGAACCCGACTCCGCCAACAGAGACGACAATTCCATCCTCAAGTTTTTCTGTAACAACCCCTTCAAGAGATGCGATCATCCCGATCCTTCCCTTTTGTTCTGTTCAAATATTTCATAAAGGACTATGCCTGTCGCAACAGCCAGGTTCAACGAGTCTGAAATTCCTGCCATCGGAATCTGCACTGCATCACGGCAAGTATTAATAATTTCGGGTGGTAAGCCCTGCCGTTCACTTCCCATCACCAGGATCATGTCACAGGGGTAACCTACCTCCCGATAATGGGTTTTGGCTGAATCAGCGGTAGCGATGGCAGTAATACCACGAGAGCTGACCCAATTTACAAAAGTGTTCATATCTGATTTTACTAGACTGTTGGCAAATATCGCTCCCATACTCCCCCTTATCGCTCCCGGGTCGTAAGGATCCGTGCAATTCCCGATGAGAACTATTCCCTTTGCACCTACTGCGTCAGATGTACGCATGATCGAACCAAGGTTGCCCGGGTCCGCGACCTCCCATAAACCCACCCATAAACCCGAAAATTGATTTTCCAAAGTTTTGAAGGATAACCACTTCTGCCTGATGATCGCTGCAATTCCTTGTGGATTTTCCTTGCTCGAAAAGGACTGGAACACCTCATCAGATACA
>CAYMGO010000003.1:0-50827 GCA_964390015.1 uncultured Anaerolinea sp.
CCTTTGACCTCACGCTGCCGGGGGAGGTGGTCTACCGCGGAGAGGTGAGCGATGTGGCGAAACAGGTGGGCGGGAAGAAGGGGGAGTTCGTGCTGGTGGTGGGGAGATGAGGAGCGGCAGCGAACGTCTGGATTTTAACAAATAACCATCTGGAAAGTTGGTTAATGTTCTAAGCTTGTGCCTCCTCTGAGATTCTCGAGTGTAGCGAGATCCAGTTTTAAACCAATAACCACCTTGGCTGGTGGTTATTTTGATATTGTGGTGCCTCCACGGAGATTCGAACTCCGGTTTTAGCCTTGAAAGGGCTGCGTCCTGGTCCCCTAGACGATGGAGGCATTAACGCGAGGATTTTACCATCCCCCCCTCAATCGGTCAAGAATAATCAGATAATTCGTTTACCCCGCCTTGCGGTGCAGCCCATAGATGTTGCTGACCGGGATGACGGTGAGGATGCCGGTGTTGGGCTCATCCAGGTCGCCAATAATACTTTCAGTGGCTTTCACCACGCGGTCGATCATTTCCTGGCCTTCAACCAATGTGAACAGGGTGCGGTTGTAACGTTCTGGAGCTTCGAGGATGTCCTCAAGGCTGGGCATCAAAGGCAGGTCCTCGCGCAGCATATCGGAGGCTTTCAAACGGCCGATGCCTGTAGAGGGGATCACCGTAACCCCGCCGACACCGACGTCCTCCCAGCTGAGCAGCAGTTCAGATAACTTTTCAGGGTCATGCAGCACGAACATGATCAGATGCATCAAACACTCTCCTTTTTCCCTGTTTGATCCGGGAGGGTTATACCTTCTTTTGGCGGCGCAGGCGTTCTGAAGGACGCGCGCAGTAAAGGCGGCGTCACCAGGGTGGTGACCAGGATCATCCCAACGATGATGGTCAGCAGTTCCTCTGAAAGGTAACCGGCCTTGGCGCCGATGTTGGCGATGATCAACCCGACTTCGCCGCGCGAGACCATACCAATGCCTATCTGCAGTGATTCGCGCGGTGTGAATTTTGAGATCAACGCACCCGCTCCGGAACCAATGACCTTGCCCAGGATGGCGATGACCGAGATTCCCAGGAAAACCCAGATTGAGTCTGCGCTCAATTCGCGTAAGTTTACACCGAGACCGATGCTGACGAAGAAAATCGGCACGAAGAAGGCGTAAGCGATGGAGTGAAGGCTGGTCTCGAGAGTCGATTTCTCAGGAGTGCGTCCGAACATCAGCCCTGCTAAAAAGGTGCCGGTGATCGCTGCCATACCGCCCACCAGTTCTGCTGCCAGTCCGTAGCCCAGTAGCACCACAAGGGCGAGGGTAGTGAGTCCCTGGCTGATCCTGAGCCGCTGGGTGAAGCGCACCACCCGCGGCAGCAGCCACAATCCCACCGCGCTGGCCAGGGCTAAAAAGATGACCATTTTTGCGAACACCCACATGATATCCGCAAAGCTGCCGCCGCCGGAAAGAAATGCTACAGCCGAAGAGAGTATAAGGATGACCAGTATGTCATCGAACACAGCAGCCCCCAGCAACCCCAGTCCGACGCGCGTGCGCAGCACCTGCAGCTCGATGAGCACCTGTGCAGAGATGGAGACAGAAGTCGCGCCAAGCGTCAATCCCAGAAAGAGTGCGTGACTGAAGGGAATCCCAAGCAGTTCGCCAAAAAGAATGCCCAACCCGACCGGGAAGATCACGCCCAATACCCCGGCCAGCATGGCCACACGCGTGTTCTTGCTAAGGTCTTTGAGGTGCAGTTCCAACCCGGCCAGGAACATTAACAGCAGCACACCGATCTCACCCATTTCGTAAATGATCTCGTCCAGATGGGTATCGGTAATGAAGCCAAAGTGGGTGATATCCAGCAGGGATGGACCGAGGAGCACGCCAACCAGCAATTCCCCGAACACGGATGGCTGCTTGAGACGCGTGCTCAGGTACCCGGCAGCCTTGGCAGCCACAAGGATGATGGCGATTTCAGCGATGAGTTGGAGGAAATTGGACATGGCTATCAACAATCCTGGCTTCAGGAAGTTTGTTCCAGTTTATCATAATTTTTTACACTTCAATTTTGGATTCGTGTATACTAAAGTAAAAGTGTGCAAAATCTATTACAGAGGCGAAAATATGAACCTTGAGAGTGAAAAGAAGCGTTGGGATGAAGAGGTAGTAAAACCTGTAGTGGAAAAATTCAAGGAAAGAAAAGCCGAATTCAACAGTCCCTCCGGCATCCCGCTGCCGCGTGCAGCCACGCCAACTGAATCAGATTACATGGAACTATTGGGTTTTCCGGGTGAATACCCGTTCACCCGTGGGGTGCAGCCCACCATGTACCGCAGTCGCTTCTGGACGATGCGGCAGTACGCCGGGTTTGCCTCCGCTGAAGAATCGAACAAGCGTTACCGCTACCTGCTGGCGCAGGGACAGACCGGACTCTCAGTGGCGTTTGACCTGCCCACGCAAATTGGCTACGACGCCGACGACCCGATGGCGATGGGTGAAGTAGGTAAAGTGGGCGTGTCCATTTCCTCATTGAGGGATATGGAGACCCTTTTTGCGGAAATCCCGTTGGAGAAGGTCTCGACCAGCATGACCATTAATTCACCTGCGGCCATCCTGCTGGCAATGTACATTGCCGTGGGCAAAAAGCAGGGGGTCACTCCCCGACAGCTGCGAGGTACGATCCAGAACGATATTCTCAAGGAATACGTGGCACGAGGTACTTACATCTTCCCGCCGAAACCCTCTCTGCGATTGATCACGGATATTTTCAAGTATTGCGAGACCGAAGTGCCCAACTGGAACACCATCAGCATATCCGGTTACCACATCCGCGAGGCCGGCTCCACTGCTGTGCAGGAGGTGGCGTTTACCCTGGCGAATGCCATTGCCTACGTGCAGGCAGCCATTGATACCGGTCAGCAGGTGGATCAGTTTGCCTCTCAATTGTCTTTCTTCTTTGCAGCGCACAACGATTTCCTGGAGGAGATCGCCAAATTCCGGGCAGCGCGTCGGTTGTGGGCGCGCATCATGCGCGAAAGGTTTGGTGCGTTGGATCCCAAGTCGTGGATGCTGCGTTTTCACACCCAGACTGGTGGCTCGACGCTCACCGCGCAGCAGCCGGAAAACAACATCGTGCGTGTGGCCATCCAGGCGTTGGCGGCCGTGCTCGGAGGAACGCAATCGCTTCACACCAACTCCAAAGATGAGGCTTTGTGGCTGCCCACCGAGAAATCTGTGCGCACCGCGCTGCGTACCCAACAGGTCATCGCATACGAATCTGGAGTAGCTGATACCATCGATCCCATGGGTGGCTCGTATGTGATCGAACACCTTACCGATGAAATTGAACAACGCGTTATGGATTACATCAAGAAGATTGATGACCTCGGCGGTGCGCTGGCGTCGATCGAGAAGGGTTACATGCAAAACGAGATCCAGGATTCCGCCTACCGCTTCCAGAAGGACGTGGAGAGCAAGGCGCAGCTGGTGGTTGGCGTCAACGCTTTCCAGGCGGAGGAGACCACCGACCTGGAGCAGCTGCGGGTGGATCCGACAATCGAGCAGCAGCAGCGTGCCCGATTGGCAGAGATGAGGGCGGGTCGTGACCAGGTGAAGGTGAACGAACTTCTCGGACACCTTGAGACGACCGCGAAGAGCGGAGAAAACCTGATGCCCCTCTTTGTGACGTGCGTGGAGAACGAGATCACGCTGGGCGAGATCTGCGGTGTGCTGCGCAAGGTTTGGGGTGAGTACCAACCCCCTGTTTGGGGATAATCATTACAGGAGAAGAAAATGGCCAAGTTGAAAAAGATCAATCACGTAGCAATTGTTGTGGGTGATATCGATGAGTCGTTGAAGTTCTGGCGTGACGCGATGGGGATCGAACTACATCATGTTGAAGATGTGCCGAGCCAGAAATCCATGGTAGCATTCCTGCCAGTCGGTGAGAGCGAAGTCGAGCTTGTTAAACCGACCTCGGACGAGTCCGGTGTGGCGAAGTTCCTGACGGAACGCGGTGGTGGCATGCACCACCTGTGTTTTGAGGTGGATGATATCGTCGGGATGATGGCAATGCTGAAAGAAAAGGGCGTGCGCCTGATCAACGAGGAGCCGCAGGTGCTTCCGGGCAGGAAGATGGCCTTTGTTCACCCCAAGAGCACCGGCGGTGTGCTGGTGGAACTGTACGAAGTAACGAAGTAACCTTTAATCAATAACCGGGAGGAAGTAACTTCCTCCCGGTTACGTTTTAAGCACTACTCCGCAGCTGTTACCATTTGCGCTTCTTCCTCCAGTGCGACCTTCACACCACGTTCCATGTTCACTTTTGTCAACACGAACAGCCCGATCAAAAAGAAGAGGATCAGCGAAGCGATGCTCAGCCTGGATTCGTTCATAATGCGTGACACAATACCGAAAATGAACGGTCCGAGGATCGAAGCGAATTTTTCAAAGACGCTGAAGAAACCGTAGAATTCGGCGGACTTGCTCTTGGGCATCATGCGCCCGATCATGGAACGGGAGAGTGCCTGGCTGCCGCCCTGAACAGTGGCAACCGCCGCACCGAGCACCCAGAACTGCCATTCCTGGTAAAGGAAGTAGCCGGCGATGGCGATGAGCGAATAAACTATCAGGGTGAGGTATAGGGCTTTTTTGGTGCCCATCTTCTTGGCCAGCCAGCCAAAAAGTAGTGCGAAAGGCGCGGCCAGGATCTGCACCATCAACAAGGTGCCAATCAGCGTGATGTCGCTGAAATTCAATTCCTTACCGTATATGGTTGCCATGGTAATGATGGTGCCGATGCCATTGGCATAGATCCAGAATGCCAGCAGACCCAACGAAAGGTCGCGGTATTTCTTGAGTTCAGAGAAAGTCTTTTTGAGTCTGCTTATGCTTGCCTGGATGGGGCGCATGCCTTCCTCACCAACCTCAATGCGGCGTACCGGCTCTTTCACCTTTAAAAGCAGGGGGAGCGTGAACCCGAACCACCACAAGGCGACCGTGACAAAGGAAAGTCGGGTCATCAAGCCGGTGCTCAATCCCGGAAAGATCCCCGGAAGCACCATGATCATTACCAGGTTGACCGCCAGCAGGATACCCCCGCCTATGTACCCCATCATGTAACCGCGGGAGGAGACCTGGTCGATCTCGTCTGCGCGGGCAACGTGGGGCAGAAGTGCGTCATAGTAGACCAGGCTGCCGGCGAAACCGATATTGGCGAAGATAAAGAAGATCGACGCGATCAGCCAGGAACCGGGCTGGTTGGGAAAGAAGAGCAGGGCGGTGGAGATCACGCCGAGAAGCATGAAAATGGTGAGAAATCTCTTTTTGGATCCGCGAAAATCAGCCACTGCGCCGAGAAGGGGGCTGATGACCGCGGCGACCAACGCGGCAAAGGCGGTCGTGAATCCCCAGCGGGAGGTCATGATGGCGCCGGTTTCTCCAGCCGCACCCAATGTGGCAAAATAAATTGGAAAAACCGCTGCCATCATAGTTGTGGCGAAGGATGAATTCGCCCAATCGTACAAAGTCCAGGCACGAATCTGTTGTTTGTGCGTTAATTCAGATTCTATAGCTTGTTGGCCCGTGTTATCCATTCTTCTTTTCTCCTGTATTGCCTATTTTAGATGGCTCTATTATACAGGAGTGGCTTGAGTATGTTTGTCAAGTGGTGAGGTTGAGATCTGCCAGGAAACCTTTGAGCACCTGCGCGGATTTAATGATGCCCGCTTGTTCCTTCGCATCGAGGTTGAGGTGCATGACCTGCTTGATACCGTTGTGCCCGATAACGCAGGGTAGGCTGAGGTACACGTCATGAATGCCGTGGTAATTTTTGATGAGGGTTGACACAGAGAGGACCGTGTCTTGCCCGCGCAGGATGGCTTCAACGATGCGCACCAGCCCGCTGCCAATGGCGTAAAAAGTTGCGCCTTTGCGTTCGATGATGCGATAGGCAGCGTCACGAGTCTCGTCAAATATGTTATTAAAGATCATCGGCTCGTAATTTCGGCAGTTCATTTTGCAGTATTCCACCAGGTTCATCCCGGCGATGTTGGCCAGCGACCACACCGGTACTTCGCTGTCTCCATGTTCGCCAATGATGTAGGCGTGCACGCTGCGTGCGTCAACACCGGTGTGTTGGCCGAGCAGCCAGCGGAAACGCGCCGTATCGAGGATGGTGCCGGAGCCGATAACACGGTGGGCGGGCAGACCTGAAAGCTTCCACGCGGCGTAACTGAGGATATCGACCGGGTTCGAAGCGATGAGCAGAATGCCGTGCGGGTTATGCTGCACCACAGCCGGAATTATCGACTTCATGATGTTGTAGTTGCGGTGGACGAGGTCAAGCCGGGTTTCACCGGATTTCTGGGAGGTTCCTGCGGTGATCACTGTTATCGCGGCGCCCCGGGTGTCGTCGTAATCTCCCGCCCAGATGCGTGTGGAATGGGTGAGAGGTACCGCGTGGTTGAGGTCCATCGCCTCGCCTTCAGCTTTTGTCTTATTGTGGTCAATGAGCACGATCTCCCCGGCGAGTCCACTTTGTAATAGGGCGAAGGCGAACGTAGCGCCCACGTTGCCAACACCGACAACTGCGATGCGTATAGGTTTATGAGAATCTTTCATGGTTCACACTCCTTCTTTGTTTGCATGTTGAGTATACCGGTTTTCACACCGGGTTTCAGCCGTTTGTACAAGGAAAGCATTCTGGGAAAAATGGAATTAGGCAGGGAGGGTATAATTCAAGGTTGGTTTGTGGTAGAATATTGAATTAGAATAAATGTTCGACTGGAAGGTATATGACGCAGGATTGTATTCGTGTTGTCGGCGCGCGAGCGCATAATCTCAAGAACATCACGGTCGAAATCCCCCGTGACAAGCTGGTGGTCATCACCGGGCTATCAGGTTCGGGTAAGAGTTCCCTGGCTTTCGATACCATCTTCGCTGAAGGGCAGCGTCGCTACGTGGAATCACTTTCAGCGTATGCGCGCCAGTTCCTCGGCCAGATGGAAAAACCGGATGTGGATTACATTGATGGTCTGTCGCCTGCGGTTTCGATAGACCAGAAAGCCACATCGCACAACCCGCGGTCCACGGTCGGTACAGTGACCGAGGTCTATGATTATCTTCGTCTGCTCTTCGCGCGCGTGGGTATACCGCATTGCCCCGTCTGCGGGAGGGTGGTGGTCAAGCAATCTGCACAGGAGATCGTCGACAAGGTGGAGGCGCTTCCGGAGGAGTCAAAACTTCTTATTTTGGCGCCGGTGGTACGGGCGCGCAAAGGTACCTACCAGGCGGTCTTCGAAGAGATCCGCAAAGCCGGCTTTGTACGTGTGCGCGTAGATGGGCAGGTGTACAACCTTGAAGAGGATATCGTTCTAGACCGCTATAAGAGCCACAATATCGATGCTGTAGTCGATCGCATCGTTATCCTGCACTCAACAGATGAGGAGGAACAACGCTCCTTCCGCTCCAGGCTGACGGATTCTATTGAAACCGGGCTTAAGGTGGGAGAAGGGTACCTCATTGTGCAGGATGTCAGCGCAGAAACCCCGGTAGACCTGTTTTTCTCTGAACACCTGGCCTGCCCGGAGCACAATGTCAGCATCCCAGAGATCGAACCGCGTACATTTTCATTCAACACCCCGCACGGTGCCTGCCCTGATTGCCAGGGGCTGGGAAGCAAACTCGAGATCGATCCTGATCTGATCCTCCCTGATCCTGAACGTTCATTGAGCGACGGCGCTATCGCGGCATTGGAGTGGAACGGTCCGCGCGAACAGGGCGGCTATTACTGGCAGATGGTTGAAGCGGTGGCCAAGAAATATCATATTGATCTTGATGCGCCTGTAGGAACCCTGCCGCAGGAAAAGTTGGATAAGATACTTTACGGAACGGGGATTGAACAGCTTGCGGTTGTGATGGAAGGCCGCAACGACCGCAAGACCACAATGCAAATGAGTTTTGAAGGGGTTATACCCAACCTCGAACGACGCTTCCGTGAAACACATTCCGACTACATTCGTAACCGTATCTCCGAATACATGAATGACCGCCCCTGTCCAACCTGCAAGGGTGACCGCCTGCGTCCAGAAGCACTGGCGGTGACCGTGCTCGACCATAATATTGTCGAGGTGACACATTGGCCGGTAAACAGGACGCTGGAATTCATAAACGAGCTCTCTTCTCCTGATGTGCTAACCAAAAGAGATTTTTCCATTGCCGAAAGGATCCTAAAGGAGATCAGTTCACGACTGGGTTTTCTGGTGAATGTTGGTCTGAATTACCTGACGCTCAGCCGGTCAGCCGGCTCGCTTTCCGGTGGAGAGGCACAGCGCATCCGCCTGGCCACGCAGATCGGTTCGCGCCTGATGGGGGTGCTGTATGTGCTCGATGAGCCATCGATCGGTCTGCACGCGCGCGATAACGAGAAACTTTTGGAGACGTTGAAGCAGCTGCGCGACCAGGGCAACACTGTGCTGGTGGTAGAACATGATGAAGAAACCATACGTACTGCTGATTGGATATTGGACCTGGGACCCGGCGCCGGAGAACACGGCGGTGAAGTGGTGGCGGAGGGCACGATCGATGCCATTCTCAATCATCCGCGCAGCCTCACGGGGGCTTACCTCTCCGGCAGGAAGAGGGTACCGGTGCCGAAAAAATTGCACCCGCGCAATGGTAAAGCGCTCAAGATTATTGGCGCCAGGGCAAATAATCTAAAGAATCTCGATGTTGAGATCCCCCTGGGGCAGTTTGTGTGCATCACCGGCGTATCCGGTTCGGGCAAGTCTACATTGATGGTTGACCTGTTGTACAACATTTTGGCGCACGAGCTTAATCGTGCGCGAACCCAGCCCGGTGAATACGATCGCATAGAAGGTTTGCAGTACCTGGATAAGATCATTAATATCGACCAATCACCGATTGGCCGCAGTCCGCGTTCAAACCCGGCGACCTACACCGGCATGTTTGATGAAATACGCAGTCTGTACGCCAGCCTGCCCGAAAGCAAAATGCGCGGTTACAAGGCGGGGCGTTTCTCTTTCAACGTTCATGGCGGGCGCTGCGAAGCCTGCCAGGGACAGGGACAGCTGCGCATCGAAATGCAGTTCCTGCCGGATATCTACGTACCCTGTGATGTGTGCCATGGAACCCGCTTCAACAGGGAGACGCTTCAAGTGAAATACAAAGGTCTTTCCATCGCTGATGTGCTGGATCTGACCGTTGAAGAGGGAGCCAAGATGTTCGGAAATATCCCCGCGATCGCCAACAAGTTAAATACACTGGAGAAAGTTGGACTGGGATACATCCGCATCGGGCAACCAGGGACCACGCTTTCCGGTGGTGAAGCGCAGCGGGTGAAACTTTCAAAGGAACTCTCAAGACGTGCCACCGGGCGCACACTGTATGTGCTGGATGAACCATCTGTAGGACTGCACGCGGCTGATGTGCACATGCTCATTGAAGTGCTGCAGCACCTGGTGGACAGCGGCAACTCAGTGTTGATCATCGAGCACAATCTGGATATCATCAAGGTCGCGGATTACATCATCGACCTTGGCCCCGAGGGCGGAGACCGCGGCGGCGAGCTGATTGCCATTGGCACACCGCGCCAGGTCTGTGAGGTGCCGGCTTCTTATACCGGGCAGGTGTTGAAAGAGTATCTTAAGGTTCACAAGCAGGAATGCCAGTGAGTTTGTTAACAAAAAAGAGGTGACTCACCCGAGTCACCTCTTTTTTCGTGTCTGATGATCAGTTACTTTTTTATACCTTGCTTTTCACAGTAAATCTGCATTGCTTCTGAGAGGAATTCCGGTAGCTTTGGGTTTATCCCGCGGTAGAAATCCGCGAAGCGTTGATCCTCAACATACATTTTTCCCAATTCATTGAAGATCTCAAAACTGCAATCGTAAAAACGGTTGATAAAGCCATGCCATTCCGCGATGCGCGCCTGGGTTTGCGGGCTTTTTGCACCAGCGGGCATGGCGTCCGCGATTGCCAGGGTGATGCGCTCCCCGTCAGCCATCAGTGCTTTTCTTCCTTCAGCGTCAAGTTCATTCCAACGCGTGTAGGATTGTCTGACCAGGTTGGAATCCCAGTGTTCTTCGGCGTACTTCTGATATTCCGCCTGCTGTTCTTCAGAAAATTCCTTAAAATGTGCGTTTGTCATGTTTTGTTCTGTAGATTCATTAGATAATTTTCATCAACTCGATTACACCAGAGCCGTAAAATCAGTTTACTTTCTTTCCAGGTTTCCGCGTCCGATGCCCATGTAGGTGAAACCGAAGCTCCGTAAGGTTTCCGGGTCCCAAAGGTTGCGTCCATCAAGGATCACCGGTTGATTCATGGTAGTGTGCAGTTTCTTGAAATCAAGCTGTTTAAATTCGTTCCATTCAGTCGCCAGCAGCAGAGCATCAGCGTTTTCAGCCACCTGGTACGGATTTTCACACAATTCAACATTCTTGAGCACCTGGCTGGCGTTTTCCATCGCCTGGGGATCGTAAGCCTTGACGTGCGCGCCTTCGTTTTGCAGCAGGTGAATGATCTCAATGGCAGCGGCGTCGCGGATATCATCCGTGTTTGGTTTGAAGGCAATTCCGAGCACGCCGATCGTTTTTTCATTCAGTGATTTCAGGGCTTTTCGCAACTTCATAACCGCGCGGCGGCGCTGGTTGCGGTTGATCTCCATGACCGCCTGCAGCAATTGCGGTTGTGAGCCGTGCAGCACGGCCATATGTTCCAACGCCTTCACGTCTTTCGGGAAGCAGGAACCGCCCCAACCCAGGCCGGCATCGAGGAATTGCGGTCCGATGCGTTTATCCAGACCCATTCCGCGGGCAACCTCACGGACATCTGCACCCAGCTGTTCGCAAATGTTGGCGATCTCATTTATGAATGAGATGCGCGTGGCGAGGAAGGCGTTTGATGCGTACTTGATCATCTCGGCGGTGCGCAGGTCAGTGGTCATTATGGTGCAGCGCAGCGGCTGGTAGAGCTGTGCGACCCTGTCAGCCGCACCCAGGTCCTCTGAACCGAGCACCACGCGGTCAGGGTTCATAAAATCATTGATGGCTGACCCTTCGCGCAGGAACTCGGGATTCGAAACCACGCTGAATTTCAATGGTTTTCCGTCGCGGCGATGGTTGATTACATCTGCTACCCAATCACCCGTACCCACGGGGACGGTGGATTTGTTGATGACCAGGATGGCATCTTGGACGTGATCCGCTATGGCTTCCGCGGCAGAGCGCACGTATTTGAGATCAGCTTCACCATCGTTGCCTGAAGGTGTACCAACAGCAATGAACGCATATTCAGCGTCTGTCAGAGCGCTCACGTAATCGGTGGTGAAGAATAACCTTTCTGCTGCAACGTTCTGTTTAACGAGTTGTTCTAGCCCGGGCTCGTAAATTGGCATCAACCCTGCCTTCAGGCTGGAGATGCGCTCATTGTCGATGTCCAGGCAGACAACCTCGTTTCCAAGATCCGCGAAACAGGTTCCTGTCACCAATCCAACATAGCCGGTTCCGATGACGCAAATTTTGCTCATGATTTACTCCAATGAATTTTTGTATAATACACGCCCAATTTTACCATCACCCATGCAGAATACTTAAATAGGTATAATTGTCTTAATCAAACAAAGGAGTGGACCGATGACAGCCTCGATAATTGATGGGAAAGGAATCGGAGAGAACTTGAGGAAAGAGGTGGCTGTGGGTGTTCAGCAGCGCCTGGATGCCGGTAAAGCACGGCCTGGTCTGGCCACTGTGTTGGTGGGAGAAAACCCGGCCTCTCAAGTTTATGTAAAATCCAAGCAGAAAGCCTGCGCTGAGGTCGGCATAGAGTCATTCGGATACGACTTGCCGCGTGAAGCCGGTCAGGCTGAGGTGGAGAAGCTGGTGACAAAACTCAACGCGGATCCGGCGGTCAACGGCATCCTCGTGCAGCTTCCACTCCCGTCTGGATACGATGAAGAGAAGATTCTAAGTGCGATATCGATTGAAAAGGACGTGGATGGTTTCCATCCAATCAACATCGGCAGGTTGGCTCAAAAAGGGCGGGACCCGCTGTTTATTCCCTGCACCCCTGCCGGTGTTATGTACATGCTCGAGAAGGAATTTCCTTCATTGGAGGGGCTGAACGCCGTTGTTCTGGGCAGATCCAACATTGTTGGCATGCCAGTAGCGCTCCTGTTGGTAAGAGCAAACGCGACCGTGACCATTTGCCACTCGCGCACAAAAAACCTGCCTGAGGTTGTGAGGGGGGCAGATGTTCTGGTGGCGGCGGTTGGTAAGGCTGAAATGGTCAGGGGAGATTGGGTTAAACCCGGTGCGGTGGTGATCGATGTAGGCATTAACCGTGTTGAAGACGACACCAGGCCGCGCGGATATCGTCTGGTTGGTGATGTATGTTACGAAGAGGTCGCTGCTGTTGCCAGAGCCATCACACCAGTTCCCGGTGGGGTCGGGCCGCTCACCATCGCTATGCTGCTGAAGAACACGTTGCGCGCTGCAAATCTCCAGGACGTCTGAACGGATGTTGTTGTCTGACATTTGACTTTTTCTGCATATCGAATTAAACTCGTGTCTGGTTGATGATCAGATACGTCATTCCTTTTGAACTACTCTGAAGGTGACATTTGAGCACATTACTCGTCAAGAATTCCCAAATACTGGTAACAATGGATGACCACCGCAGGGAAATCCCGGGTGGTGGTCTTTTTATTCGGGATGGGTTCATTGAGCAGGTAGGACCCACAAACCAGCTGCCGATCTTTGCAGATGAGGTTCTCGATCTGGACGGGCACATCCTGCTGCCCGGGATGGTCAACACGCATCATCACTTTTACCAGACCCTCACGCGTGCCATTCCTGCAGCACAAAATGTCAATCTTTTCAACTGGCTGAAAACCCTGTACCCGATTTGGGCGAAGATGACACCAGAGGACATCCGTGTTTCGACGAAGACAGCATTGGCGGAATTGGCGCTATCCGGGTGCACAACCTCCTCTGATCATCTCTACCTGTTTCCCAACGGCTCAAAGCTGGATGATGAAATCGAAGCTGCCGGGAGTATTGGCTTACGTCTGCACGCGGCGCGCGGCTCGATGAGCCTGGGAGAGAGCCGTGGCGGTTTACCGCCAGACAGCGTGGTAGATGATGAGGATAAAATCCTTGCAGATAGTGAACGCCTCATTCGAAAATACCACGATCCTCAACCCGGTTCAATGCTCCAGATCGTACTCGCGCCGTGCTCACCTTTCAGTGTCACCGGAGAATTAATGAAGCAGAGCGCGATTCTCGCCAGGCAGTATGGAGTGCATCTTCACACTCACCTGGCTGAAACCCAGGACGAAGAAGCCTTCTGCCGGCAGAAGTTTGGTTACCGACCTGTTGGGTACATGCAGTCAGTGGACTGGGTGGGTGAGGATGTGTGGTTCGCTCATTCCGTTCATGTAAATGATGAGGAAATTGGTGTGTACGCCAGAACTGGCTGTGGGGTGGCGCACTGCCCGTCTTCAAACATGCGCCTGGCATCCGGTATTGCCCCAATTACCAAATTGGTTCAAGCCGGGGTCAAGACTGCACTGGGCGTGGACGGCTCTGCCAGCAATGACGGTTCACACATGCTTGCAGAAGCACGCATGGCCATGCTACTGGCGCGTTTGAATGCCGGGTTGCAGGGGGCATCATTATCTTCGACCGGAGGCGAGATCTTCTCTGTGCGGCAGGCGCTGGAACTGTCCACCAGGGGAGGTGCTGCTGTACTTGGTAGAAAAGATATCGGTTCACTGGAAGTTGGCAAATGCGCTGATTTCATCGCCATCAACCTCAATCGCCTGGACTATGCCGGTGCGCTGCACGATCCCGTTGCAGCTGTCCTCCTTTGCCAGCCGGTTGGCGTAGATTTCAACTACGTTCATGGTAAAACCGTTGTTAATAAAGGCGAGCTAGTAGGATTGGAACTTGAGCGCCACATCAGGCTGCACAACCACGCGGCCGCCAGGTTGTTCGAAGGGTAAGGGGACACATTATGGGTATGGATTCTTTCTGGCTGCAAAATGCGCGTGAACTAGTTGACTGCGCGATGGGGCGTCTTCCGGCGCATCTGGTAATCAGGAATGGTCAATGGGTGTGTGTGCAAACCGGCGAGATCATCCCTCACATCGATATCGCCATGCGTGCAAAACGCGTTGCCTACGTGGGCGCAGATGCCAGTCACACCATTGGAAAGAAGACCGTGGTAATCGACGCCGGCGGTCAATACCTGGTGCCAGGCTTGCTGGACGGTCACGTGCACGTTGAATCGGGCATGGTCACGGTAACGGAATTCGTCCGCGCGGTGCTGCCGCATGGTACAACCGGCTTATTCATAGATCCGCACGAGATCGCCAATGTTTTCGGCCTGCGCGGGGTGCGCTTGATGGTGGATGACGCAGCGCTGCAACCGGTGCACGTTTTCGTACAAATGCCATCATGCGTTCCTTCGGCCCCCGGTTTTGAAACACCCGGCGCTGTGCTGGGACCCAACGATGTGACCGAAGCCATGACCTGGCCGGGCATCATTGGACTGGGTGAGATGATGGATTTCCCGGGTGTGTACGAAGGAGATGATAAGGTGCACGCCGAAATGAGTGCCACACGTGCGGCGGGCAAGGTGATAGGCGGTCATTATGCTTCTCTTGACCTGGGAAAACCCTTTCACGGATACGTGGCGGGTGGTCCGCAAGATGACCACGAGGGCACTAGGCTGGAGGATGCGGTTGCCCGCGCCCGACAGGGAATGAAAGTAATGATGCGTTATGGCTCCGCCTGGCATGACGTGGCTGCCCAGGTGAAAGCGATAACTGAGCTGGGACTGTCAAGCAGGGGATTCCTGTTATGCGCTGATGACATCCAATCGGAAACGCTTATAAATGAAGGACACATGGATAGGGTTATCCGCCACGCCATAGCAGAAGGACTGGACCCGATGACCGCGATCCAGATGGCGACCATCAACACGGCTGAGCACTTCGGGGTATCACGAGAAATCGGCCTCATCGCCCCGGGCAGGTTCGGAGATGTTGTGCTTGTTAAGGACCTGGAAAAATTCAGGGTTGAGACTGTCGTCGCCAGGGGCAAGATCGCGTATCAGAATTGCGAAATATCTGTGGATCTGCCGGAGCGTGATTATCCGGATTGGGCGATCAGGTCAGTGCATTTCCCTCGGCCGTTCACTGCCAGCAGTTTTCCACTCGTTGCGGAAGGCGCTGAGAGAGTAATTGCCAATGTAATCGGAATCATCGAAAACCAGGCTCCCACCCAACACCTGGTCTTTGAGATGGTGGTTGCAGATGGAGAGGTTCGGCCTGATGTTTACAGGGATATCGCCAAGGTTGCGCTGGTTGAGCGCCATCGGCCTACTGGAAGGGTTCAGGTAGGGCTTGTGCACGGCTTTGGTTTCAAAACCGCCTGTGCCGTAGCTACAACGGTCGCACACGATAGCCACCAGATGATCGTGGTAGGGACAGATGAAGAGCAAATGGCCTTTGCTGCCAACCATCTTGAATCCATCGGCGGCGGGCAGGCGATTGTGAGTAACAACCAGGTAATCGGCGAAATCCGGCTGCCAATTGCGGGATTAATGTCCAACGGCTCGGCTCAACAGGTGGCTTCTGAAGCTGAGTCGCTTCTCGAAGGATTTAAAAAATGCGGATGTACAATCAACAATCCAAATATGCAATTAAGCCTGTTGGGTTTACCGGTAATTCCTGAATTACGCATCACCGATCTGGGTCTCATCGATGTGAACCGCTTTGATTTTATCCCGGTGACTGAACCGGCAAAATAACGCTAAATGGTAGGAATTGATAATAATGGGTAATACACGCAAGAGTAAGGGAGTGCAACATCCATTTTCACGGCTTCAGGCCGAATTATCTGTATTGATTCAAAAGACACCTCCGGGAGAGAGACTGCCTTCAGAACCAGAACTGGCAAAAAGGTTGGGTGTTTCAAGGGCTACACTGCGTGAGGGTATGCGCACCTTTGAAGCGCAGGGATTGATTCGGCGCAGGCAGGGAGTGGGCACCTTCGTGGTTGCCCAGGTACGGGTCATTGAAACTGGTCTTGAGGTGCTCGAAAGCATCGAACGGCTTGCCAACCGCATTGGTCTGGCAGTGAGTATGGGCGAACTGGAAATAATGGAGAATCTGGCGAGTCCGGAGATCGCTGAAAAATTACAGGTTGAGGAAGGCACAAGATTGATCACGATCTCACGTGTGATCTATGCTGGTGACCGTCCCGTGGCTTACCTTGTTGATATTCTTCCTCCAGACGTGATCACTGAGGAGGAATTGAAATCTGGATTCACCGGATCTGTTATTGATTTTCTCTTAAAACGCGGCAAACCCGGATTATCCAAATCCTTCACTGATATACAGGCAGTAGCTGCTGAATCCGCCACTGCCAGGTTACTGGAGATCCAGCGCGGTGATGTATTGTTGCTGTTTACCGCTCGTTTATACAGCGATGAGGGCGAGATCATCGATTTTTCATTCAGCTACTTCCTGCCCGGATATTTTCGATTCCACGTGATAAGAAATGTGGATACCCGGTTGGCAAGTTAAGCGTATTGTGCAGAAGAGGAGGTCGGCAGCAGCATTCTGAATACCGGAAACTTGTGGTTCTCAAATCCATTTTTTAGATAAGGAGAGAAAGATGAGAAGTTTTGCGGGAAGAGACATACTTTCTTTGAAAGAATTCGAGCGGGAGGAATTCTTTCGTGTGTTTGACGTTGCCGATGAGATGGCTCCAATCGCCAGTAGCCGAAGAAACACAGATCTGCTGGCGGAAAAGACGCTGGTAACCGCTTTTTATCAGCCCAGCACGCGCACGCGCCTTGCCCACGAAGCTGCCATGCACCGCCTGGGTGGTCATGTGACCGGGTTTTATGATGTCAAAATGACCCGGGCAGGCGATTTTTACCAGGAATCGATCAAAGATACGGTAAAAATGCTGGAGTATTATGGCGATGTTATTGTGATGCGCCACTTCCAGCAAGGCGCACCGCATGAAGCTGCCAGGTGGGCGTCAATCCCGGTTATTAATGGAGGGGATGGCTGGGGTGAACACCCCACGCAGATTCTCACTGACCTTTACACGGTGCTGACCGAAAAAGGAACGATTGACGGTCTGACCTGGCTGGCGGTAGGTGATATGCGCATGCGCACCATGCATTCGCTGGGTTACGCGCTTTCACAATTCGACTGCCCGATCACATTTGTATCACCACCCGATATGTCGCTGACAGATGAATTTAAGGCGGACCTTCAGCGGTATAATGTAAACTTCAGGATCGCGGAGCATGTGGAACAGGCGATTGCAACAGCGGATGTGATCCTGGTGGAGCCCGTTGTACAACCCGACTACTCCAAACATCGCGAGGAAGCAGGTGAGCGCGGTCTAACACCGGATAACTATAAGATCACCCGGGAATTGCTGGCAACGAAAGCCAAATCCGATGCCATACTGCTCCATTCTCTACCGCGCATGGATGAGGTTCCGACCGACGTGGACATTACCCGCTGGTCGCGCTACTGGCAGGAGGCCTTCAATGGTGTGGTAATGCGCATGGCACTACTTGCGCTTGTTTTAGGAAAAATGGAATAAAAAAAGGTACAGGAGGAAAGATGCAAACGTTCTTACATGGTCGTGACCTGATTGGTGACCTGGATTTCTCAAAGGAAGAAGTGGAAACCGTTTTGGATGTGGCGTTCGATCTGAAACGAAAGCGGGCGTTGAACGAACTGACACCGTACTTGCGGGATAAGGTTCTCGCCATGCTGTTTTTCTTCAGCAGTACCCGTACCCGCGGATCTTTTGAAGCCGGAATGGCCCATCTTGGCGGGCACGCGGCATTTATTGAATCACGAACAACGCAAATCTCACATGGTGACACTCCCAAAGAAATTGGCGAGATCTTTGGGCGTTACTTTGATGGCATCTCTATTCGTCATGTTGATTGGGGTGTTGGCAACGGTTACCTGAACGAAGTGGCAAAGGCCTCTCGCGTGCCGGTTCTGAATATGCAATGCGACGTCTATCATCCATTCCAATGCCTGGCTGACCTGATGACCATCATCGAAAAGAAAGGTCGTGATCTGCGCCGCAAGAAAATGGTGATTTCGTGGGCTTACGCAGCTTCTTACCAAAAACCCATATCCGTCCCTCAGTCACTGATCCTGCAAATGCCCCGCTTTGGCATGGATGTGGTGCTGGCCCATCCCCCTGAATTTAAGCTGATGCCCGAAATCATGGATCAGGCGCGCGAACAGGCGCGCAAGTTCGGTGTTGGCTTTGATGTGGTTGAAGATATGGACGAAGCCTTCAAGGATGGAGATGTCATCTACGCCAAATCTTGGGGAGCCATGGTGCACACACCTGATGTTGAAGAAAGCGCGAAGATCATCAAGAAGTATGAAAGTTGGATCACTGATGAGCGCAGGATGAAACTGGCTAAACCAGACGCGATCTACATGCACCCGCTGCCCGCAGACCGTAACATCGAGGTCACGGACGCGGTTATGGATGGTCCGCAATCAGTTGTTTACGATGAAGCCGAGAACCGCATGCACGCCCAGGAAGCGGTGATGGCTTTGACGATGGGTTAAGATTACAATAATTTTGAAAAAAATATATTAATAAAGAAAAGGAAATTGGTAAAAATGGCGAAGAAGTTAGCAGTTGTAGCAATTGGTGGTAACTCCCTTATTATGGATCCAAAAAATGTTACCGTTGAAGATCAATATCTGGCTGCAGCAGAGACAACAAAGCATATCGCGGATATGATAGAAGCAGGTTGGGACGTAGCGATCGGGCATGGTAATGGACCGCAGGTGGGGTTCATCCTGCGCCGCTCAGAGATCGCGGCCAAGTACGAAGGCATGCATGAAGTTCCACTGGATGTTTGTGGTGCTGATAGCCAGGGTGCGATCGGGTACGCGTTGCAGCAGACGCTGCAGAACGAACTGGTTCGCCGCGGCATCAAAAAACCTGTAGCGACGGTTGTCACACAGGTAAAAGTCGATAAGAACGACAAGGCGTTCCAGAACCCCACCAAACCCATTGGCGGCTTTATGGAAGAAGAGGAAGCCAAGAAACGCGAAAAGGAAATGGGCTGGAACGTAGTCGAAGATTCTGGTCGCGGCTGGCGTCGTGTGGTGGCGTCCCCCATTCCGGTGGAAGTGGTCGAGATTGAATCCGTCCGCGCGCTCATCGCTGCCGGTGTGGTGGTCATCACGGTTGGCGGTGGCGGCATCCCGGTATTGGATAATGAAAAAGGTGGTTGCGTGGGCACCGCCGCGGTGATCGATAAGGATTACGCCAGCAGCCTGCTCGCTACTCTCATCAATGCTGACCTGTTCGTTATCTCAACCGCGGTTGAAAAAATTGCCATCAATTTTGGCAAACCTGATCAGAAGTGGCTGGACCGCATGACCCTGGCTGAGGCTAAAGCTTACCTCGCTGAAGGAACCCATTTTGCCAAGGGCTCGATGGCGCCTAAGATCCAGGCGATCATCAATTACCTCGAGGCGGGCGGCAAGGAAGCCCTGGTGACCAATCCGGAGAACATCGGTCGCGCATTGCGCGGTGACACCGGCACGCGCATCGTGCGTGAGTAAGCATAACACCTGACCTTTTAGAAGGGCTTTTCCGGAGATTTCGGAAAGCCCTTCTTGATTTTTTAAGGTTAAACCACTAGTTTCAGGGTATCAATAATTCCTGCATCGTGTAAAATGATTAAGTTATTTCATATCACTCGCTTGAAAGGAATGGATTCCATCCTTTCAGGAATTTACGTTTTTTTCACATGAAAGGAGGTGCAGTAAACCAAAGCGCGGTTTCTTGCTTCCAGGAAGTGTCGTTAAAATCTGAATTTGTCAAAAGTAACAGGAGGAGACATTATGTTCGCAAAAAGAATCTGGTTGAGTTTTAGCATTCTATTGATCGCGGTAATGGTCCTATCTGCCTGTGCCACTCCGGTACCGACAGAAGCCCCTGCCGCACCCGAAGCCCCGGCAGCTACCGAAGCCCCAGCCGCTACCGAAGCCCCCGCTGCCACTGAAGCACCGGTTGCCACTGAAGCCCCTGCTGAACCGCCGATTGTTGGTCTATTGCTGGTTGGTCCCGCAAATGACGCCGGCTGGAGCCAGGCACATTTTGACAGCATGCCCTATGTGCAGGACAAGATCCCAGGCACTGAGTTGCTTTACCTGGAGAACGTGTACACTGGTTCAACCGCACATACACAGACCCCTGCTGAACTCGCCGCCGATATGGTGACGAAAGGTGCGAAGGTGATCATCTTCAACTCAGATGATCAAAAAGACAACGCCGTTAAGTTCGCCCAGGAAAATCCGGACGTGTTCGTCATCCACGCTTCTGGTGACACAGCCTGGAAGGAAGGCAAGAACTACGTCGATCTGCCTAACATGAAGAACATCATGGGTGAGATGGAATACGGCAAGATGATCGCCGGCTGCGCGGCCGCGTTGACGACTCAGACCGGCAAGATCGGCTTCCTGGGTCCATTGATCAACGACGAGACCCGCCGTTTTGCAGCTGCTGCCTACCTCGGCGCGAAATACTGCTGGACGGAATACCTGGAGAAAGATCCTGCTGCCCTTGAATTTAAGGTCACATGGATCGGTTTCTGGTTCAACATTCCCGGCGTGACCCTTGATCCGACGCAGGTCTCGGATGACTTCTACAACACCGGTTACGATGTGGTCATTAGCTCGATCGATACCACCGAAGCGCTTATCGAGGCCAAGAAGTTCGCCGCCGATGGCAAGCAGGTTTGGGCGGTACCGTATGACTACGCAGGTGCCTGTGCAGGCGCGGACGAAGTCTGCCTTGGTGTGGAATACTTCAATTGGGGTCCTTCCTACGTCAAAGCAATCAACTCAGCTATGGACGGTACCTGGGAATCCAGCTTTGAGCTGGTCGGACCGGATTGGGCTGATATCAATAATCCCGATACCTCGGCAGTTGGTTTCAACAAAGGCGGCGCACTCTCCGCTGATAATTCTGCCAAGATCGACCAGTTCATCACTGAGCTGGGCGGCGGTTTGAACCTGTGGACTGGTCCGTTGAACCTGCAGGATGGAACTGCTTACCTGGCCGAAGGTGAAAAGGCAACTGTGCAGCAGATCTGGTACCTGCCGCAGCTGCTGGAAGGAATGGAAGGGCAAAGCGAGTAAGTAGCACAATTATGTGGGGGAAGGTGAATCCTTCCCCCACGTTTTTAAATCACGAGGTCCCTGCTTGAAAATTACATTTCAACACGTTCACAAGCGCTTTGGAAAAGTTCACGCGAACAACGACATTAACCTGATCATTCCATCCGGCACGATTCAGGGAATCTTGGGTGAAAATGGTGCCGGCAAGAGTACCTTGATGAAGATCCTCACCGGGTACTACCAGGCGGATTCCGGGGATATTCTGCTGGATGACAGGGTGGTTAAGATTGCTTCTCCTGAGGACGCGGTGCGGCTGGGAATTGGCATGCTGCACCAGGACCCGCTGGATTTTCCGCCGATGAGGGTGATTGACAACTTTCTGTTGGGCTCCAAAGGTGGGTTGTTCCCAAAAAGAAATGAGGTTGAAAAAGAGATCATCCGCCTGTGCAGAGAATTCGATTTCAGCATCAGCCCTGAAACCTTTGTAGAAACAATGACAGTGGGTGAACGGCAGCAGCTTGAGATCTTGCGCCTGCTCTGGCTTGGTGTAAGGGTTCTTATTCTCGACGAACCAACCACGGGGATATCAGCCAACCAGCGAGAAAAACTGTTCGCCACCCTGGTAAAACTGGCAGCACAGGGTTTGACCGTGATTTTCGTCTCTCATAAACTTGAGGAAGTGGAACAGCTGTGCAGTCGGGTTGCAGTATTCCGCCAGGGCGAGGTTGTGGGGGAGGTGATGCCGCCTTACGATACGGATCAATTTGTTTACATGATGTTCGGTAAATCTGTTGAGGTCGGTGGAAAGAAAACGTTCTGCACTGATAAGCCGTACGTGAAACTGGAAAACATTGGTTTGGAAGATTACCGCCTGCACCTCGGTGACATTAACCTTGATATCCTTCAAGGGGAGGTGATTGGATTGGCTGGGATGGAAGGATCCGGGCAGCGTCTATTCCTGCGCATGCTGACCGGACTTTTGCGCCCGGTAGCTGGAAAGATCAGCCTTGGAACGGAGAATTTTACCGGGAAGACCTACCCCGCTTTTCAGAAAGCCGGTGTTGCTTACCTGCCAGCCGCCAGGCTGGAAGAGGGTTTGATTCCCGGCATGAGCTTAACCGAGCATTTCATCCTTTCTGAAGAGCACAGCGAGCTTTTCGTGGATCAAAAAAGTGCCATCGATCTTACTGAAGAGAGGATCAGGGACTTTTACATCAAGGGCACTCCTTTGAGCATGATCGAGCAGCTTTCAGGTGGAAACCAGCAGCGGGCGCTCTTGGCGCTGCTGCGCACAAAGTTGAATTTGATCCTGATGGAGCATCCTACGCGCGGACTGGACATCGAATCCGCCATCTGGATTTGGTCAAAAATGAAGGAGCGCTGTAAGGAATGTGCCAGTGTGGTTTTTACTTCTTCTGATCTGGATGAGATCATCCAATATAGTGACCGAATACTGGTGTTCTTTGGAGGGCTGGTTTCAAAACCAATCGACGCGAACACAACAACGGTCGATGAATTAGGGCAGTTGATCGGTGGTAAGGGATGGTAACTTATATTCGAGGAGAATCTGGATGTCAGTAGAACAGGGATCCAGTCGCGCTTCAGGCTTCAAGAACAAAAACGCCTGGTCCAACTTTGGGATTCGTTTTTCAGCCATTATTTTGGCCTTATTGTTCACCTCGTTGATCCTGGTGATCGCCAAAGCCAACCCATTGGAGGCGTACAAGAGTATTCTTCATGGGGCTTTTGGATCCACCATCAAGATCACCTCGGTCATCGCGTCATGGGTGCCGCTGGTAATTGCCACTTCAGGCCTGTTGTTCACTTTCACTGCCGGATTGTGGAACATCGGGATGGAGGGTCAGATTATCATGGGGTCGGTTTTTGCGGTTGGCGCGTTCCGCTTCCTGGATGAAACGGCGATCGCCCCTGCGGTTGTGATCCTGGTGGCGTTCCTCGCGGGGGCGTTGGGCGGGATATTCTGGGCGTTGTTACCGGGCTTTATGAAAATTTATGGCGGGGTGAATGAGATCTTTGGCGGCCTTGGCCTGAATTTTGTAGCCAAAACAGTGTCCATCTGGCTCATTTTTGGTCCGTGGAAGCGCCCCGGTGTGGCTTCAGGCAGCGGCACAGAATGGATCGATATCAAGTATCGCTTACCATATCTGGAGGGAACGAACCTCAGCCTCACGATACTGATCATTGCCATTGTTATCGCGGTGATCACAGCGGTCATGCTGAGAGGAACCCACTTTGGATTGAGATTGAAAGCGATCGGGAAGAATGATAAAGCCGCTTACATTCTAGGCATCCCTACAACGCGCTATTTCCTTTTCGCTTTCGGCATCTGCGGGTTGTTCGCGGGTATCGCGGGGGCAATACTGGTGACCTCAAAACAATACAGCCTTATTCCAGATGCCGGTTTTGGATACGGCTTTCTCGGTTTGCTGGTTGCCATGCTGGTGAATTATCATCCCATCTGGTCTTCCATCGTGGCAGTATTTTTCGCCGCGCTCAGCATCGGTAATACTGAATTGCAATACATGGGCTTGAACTCCTATTTCGCGGGCGTACTACAAGGATTCCTTGTGCTGTTTGTGGTACTGGTGGATGGCATCCGAAAACAGTTATTGAGAAAGCGTTAGGAGCGACCTGATGGAAATGTCGACACTCACAACACTGGCTGGAATTGTTGAATTTGCTGTACCAGTGCTTTTTGCCTCGATTGGCGAGAACATCACTGAAAAAGCCGGGCTGATCAATCTTTCGGTGAACGGTACGATCATTTTATGTGCAATGGGCGGGTTTGTAGTTGCGCTCACCACCAGCAGCATCCTGCTTGGTTTTCTCATGGGCGCTGTGATCGGTGCTGCGGTTGCTGCGGTTGTGGCTTTTAGCAGCATCACCCTCAAACAATCACAGGTCGCCATTGGTTTTGTGCTCGCGCTGTTGTGTCGGGATCTTGCCTACTTCCTCGGTGCACCTTTCACCAATAAGCCAGGTGTTTTTCTCTCAAAGGTACCCATTCCGTTGCTGGCAGATATCCCTGTGATTGGCCCAATCTTTTTCAACCATTCACTGGTAGTTTACGCCTCTTACATCTTCATCATCGTCGCGTATGTTTTTATGTTCAAAACTCGATCCGGCTTGATGCTGCAGGGCATCGGTGAACGGCCTGCGGCTGCTTTTGCACGCGGTGCGAACGTTAAGGCGTTGCGCTACCTGTATACCATTTTGGGTGGGGCATTGATCGGTCTGGCAGGTCCCATGTATTCACTGGCTGTAAAGATCGGTTGGGCGGGGCAGCTATCAGGTCTCGATGGCATTGGCTGGATTGCCCTGGCTATCACCATCTTTGGTGGTTGGAACCCACTGCGCGTGGCTTTTGGTGCTTACCTGTTCGGCGGTCTGCAGCAATTGGGAATCACACTGCAGTCCACAACCGATATTCCCATTCAGATCCTGCAGGCGGCTCCTTTCCCGTTGATGATCTTTACACTGCTGCTGGTAAATGTTGGCCGGGCGGAATGGGTGGAAAGGGAACTCGCGGCAATGCCCGAAAAACCGCGCAAGATAATTTCGAAGATACTAAGGGCTTTACGCACTTCACCACCGTCGGCCATGGGTGTACCCTTTGAAAATGAATAGGCGGACTGCATGAATCAATATCTCGGTTACCGTTGTTCACTGTGCAAAGCTGAACTTCCGCCAATGGAGATTGTCTACAACTGCCCGAAATGCGGTGGTAATCTTGATGTGATCCTTGATTTTGAACGCATCAGTCAAAAATTCCACCCTGAAGACATCCTCTCGAGAGCAGAAAACTCGCTCTGGCGTTATGCGCCTCTGCTGCCGGTAACCGACCCCGGGGGTTTTGCCACACCGATTCACGCAGCGGGCTGGACGCCAATCTACCAACCTGAGCGCCTGAGCGTAAAACTTGGGTTGCAGCAATTGTGGGTGAAAGATGAGGGCAGAAACCCGACAGCATCCTTCAAAGACCGAGCGAGTGCCATTGTTGTTGCCAGGGCAAGGGAGATCAAGGCGGAGATTGTGGTTACCGCGTCCACCGGTAACGCAGGTGCAGCCCTGGCGGGGATGGCAGCGGCAATAGGACAAAAAGCCGTCATTTTTGCTCCCAAGACAGCTCCTCCTGCGAAGATTGCCCAGCTGCTCATTTACGGCGCTCATGTAATACTGGTTGACGGGAACTATGATTCTGCGTTTGACCTGACTATCGAAGCTTCACGGGAATTTGGCTGGTATTGCCGTAACACTGGCTACAATCCATTCACCGTTGAGGGCAAAAAAACCGGGGCATTTGAAATTTGGGAGCAGGTAATACTGAGCATGAAAAGCAGCGAAAAACCGCTGTGTGTGTTTGTTTCTGTGGGCGATGGTAACATTATCTCCGGTTTACACAAAGGTTTCAAGGATCTGGAAACACTTGGCTGGATGGACCGCATGCCCAGGTTATTCGGCGTTCAGTCTGAACTTTCAGCGGCAATTGCCAATGCTTACCAGGCCGGGACCGAACAGATCACGCCGGTGTCGGCGACCACGATTGCGGATTCCATAAGTGTTGATCTGCCGCGGGATGGATCACGGGCGGTGCGCGCCGCAATGGAGACGAACGGCGGTTACATCAAAGTGGCCGATAACGAAATCATCAGCGCGATTGCTGAATTGGGTGTACATGGAATTTTTGCTGAACCAGCCGGCTCAACTGCTCTGGCAGGCTTAATAAGAGCGCTCAATGAAGGCGTCATTACGCAAGACGACCCGGTGCTGGTGATCAACACCGGTAACGGACTCAAGGACGTGCGCGCTGCCATGATGGCTGCACCAAACGCGGCTATAATTGAACCTACAATGGCGGCTTTGAAACGTCACCTGGAGGATAAAAGGTCAGGATAGATGAAACCTGTTTTTTCGATCATCGCCCCGGTTTACAACGAGATAGATTGTCTGGATACCCTGCTTGTCAGGGTCACACAAGTGATGGAACAAACTGGAGAGCCCTGGGAACTTATCCTTGTGGATGATGGTTCCACAGATGGGTCCTCAGATAAAATCAGGTGGCTCGCTGAAAGCGAATCTCGCGTGCGAAAAGTGATCTTCGCCCGCAATTTTGGTCACCAGATAGCTGTAACCGCGGGTTTGGACTACTCCCGCGGGGATGCCGTGGTCATAATAGACGCTGACCTTCAGGATCCCCCGGAGGTCATTCTGGATTTGATCGCGAAATGGCGCGAGGGTTACGAGGTTGTGTACGCCCAGCGCACTGAACGCGAGGGTGAAACCTGGTTCAAGCGCATCACCGCGTCGCTGTTCTACCGTACGATCTACCGCATCACGGATGTAAAGATCCCACTTGATACCGGCGATTTTCGCTTGCTGGATCGCAAGGTGGTGAACGTGATGAACAGCATGCGCGAACGCCACCGTTTTTTGCGCGGCATGTCAGCCTGGGTGGGTTTCAAGTCTGTTGGAGTTCCCTACAAACGTGCAGCGCGTTTTGCCGGTTCAACGAAGTACCCTTTCAAGAAGATGCTTAAATTAGCGCTGACGGCGGTGACGAGTTTCTCGTATGTGCCGCTGCAGATTGCCATGTGGCTGGGGTTCATCTCAGCCGGGGTCAGCATCATTGCCATCCCCTTTGTTATCATTCTCAGGATGGTGGGATCGCAGTTCTTCTTTGGACAGGCTACAACCCTCATCGCCGTGCTCTTCTTGGGAGGCGTGCAGCTGATATCGCTTGGTATTTTGGGAGAGTATGTTGGTCGTATTTACGATGAAGTGAAAGGGCGCCCGCTTTATACAACCAGTGAGACCCCTGATGATGTTGTGACTCAACCCGAATAGGAGAAAAACTGTCATGGCTAAGATTGATCTGCAAATCTTCGAAGAACGACGACAAAGAGCAGTTGAACGTTCACGCAAACAGAATATTATTTTTCCTACTTTTGCCCAGATGAAAGATCCAAGTCTCATCCCGCAATGGGTAAAGGAAGAACTTGGTGCCATAGGACTTTGGGATGTTCACCCACGAAATCTGTTCAGAATCACCTGGAAGAACGAGCCTTTAGCCAAAGGCGGGGGTTATGATGGAGTCAATTATGTGGAGTTTCCCCCGGAATTAACCGGAGTCAAAGCCAGGATCATCGCGTTGGTGGGAAAGTGGTTCCCAACAGGTGCTCATAAGGTCGGAGCCGCCTATGGCTGCCTGGTTCCGAGATTGGTGACCGGGCAATTTGATCCTACTATGCAAAAAGCAGTTTGGCCATCTACCGGCAACTATTGCCGGGGGGGGGCTTATGACTCGGCGTTAATGGCATGTCAGTCGATCGCGATTTTGCCCGAAGGCATGAGCCGCGAGCGTTTTGAGTGGCTCAGCCGCATCGCCGGTGAAGTGATCGCGACACCGGGAACTGAATCGAACGTTAAGGAAATTTTTGATAAATGCTGGGAACTTCGCCGTTCAGGTGAAGATTTGATGATTTTCAACCAGTTCGAGGAATTTGGAAACTACTTGTGGCATTACGACATTACCGGCCATGCCATGGAAGAGGTACTCAAGAGGGAGTTACGATCAGGAGATAAATACCGTGGGGTTGCACTCACAACCGGGTCCGCCGGTACGATTGCCTGTGGTGATTACCTGAAAAAATTATTCCCTGAAAGTAAGATCATTGCCAGCGAAGCGCTGCAATGTCCCACTTTACTGGAAAATGGTTTTGGAGCGCACCGCATCGAAGGTATTGGGGATAAGCACGTTCCCTGGATCCACAATGTCAAAAATACTGACCTTGTTGTCGCGATTGATGATAACGCGGTTGTTGATATCATGCGGCTCTTCAATGAACCCGAAGGGAAAAAATACCTCGCCAAACAAGGTCTTTCTGAAGTAATGGTTTCCAACCTTGACCTGCTGGGCTTCTCAGGAATAGCCAATCTTCTATCTGCAATAAAATTCGCAAAATACTACGAACTCGGAGAAGAGGATGTCGTTCTTACTGTTCTCACCGATTCCATGGAGTTATACGAAAGTCGCATCACTGAATTAAGGAAAGAGAAAGGCGAATTCTCAGAAGTTCAGGCTGCCGCTGCCTTCGCGAGGTACCTGTTTGGAGAAGGAACAGACAACCTGTTGGAAATGTCGTATCAGGAGAAAAGAAGAGTTCACAATCTCAAGTACTACACCTGGGTCGAGCAGCAGGGAAAGACTTACCAGGAGATCCAGGAACAGTGGTACGCAGAAAATTACTGGACGGACATTCAAGGACAGGTGGATGAAATAGACGCTTTGATCACAGATTTTAATGGGCGTGTAGGCTTGCTCAAGTAGATAATCTTCATCCTGGAAGGCTCCTCTTCCAGGATGAAATATTTAAACCACTGGAGTGAATAGGTTGAGGAGTTTTCCTGCGAACGCCTTGCTTTTACTCGGTATCCTGCCGGCACCCAAGGATCTTGAAATCGCCAGGGTGCTGGGTTGGTATCGCATCCCGATGAAGTCATCACCTAAAATTATTGAAGTGGATTATTTCGCGTTTTACCAGGGTGCTAATTTCGGTGAAGAACACCGCTGGAAGGTAGAGTACGTGGCCGAGTACCGCGGTCATGAGTTAACTACCAGGGGTGAGTTGATGCGTGACCAACCTGATCATCCCCGCGCCAAAGAAGAATACTTCAAGGTTCAACTTGGTCCGCTTACCCGCGTTTCGCCACCTATTACTGCTGGTTCATGGAAGCGCATCACTTTCCTATTTACAACTGGTGAACTTTTCGACAAGGCTCAAACGATCAACGACCTGGTGGTGGATACCGATGAGCGTGCCATCCTTTGGAAGAGACTGCGCGAGCGCAGTCGTGATTCTGCCATCTACAAAGCAGGTGCTGTACAGGAAGCGAACCTTTCTCCTGAACTTTTGGAACTGTTGTTGGGTTTGAATAGCGCAATCCCTGACCACGACATGGATAACTATTAGCCATCTGGCTATTGCTGGTAGAATAAAATGCGATGGCACAACAACAAGTTGAACCGTCAGGATAAATTCATGCAGACGCTGATCAAAAATGGAACGCTGGTCACAGCCGGAATAACGGAGACAGCTGATCTATTGATCGATAAGGGCAGTATCACTCGTATCGATCGAAACATCCCGCTGGATTACGGAGACGAAGTCATTGACGCCTCAGGATTGTACGTGCTGCCGGGAGGGGTGGACGTTCATGTGCATCTCGATCTCCCCATGTTCAATACGGTTTCTTCGGATGATCACTACACCGGTACCAAGGCGGCAGCCTGCGGCGGGACCACCACAGTAATCGACTTTGTTTCGCAGGATTCGGACGATTTGCTTGCGTGCATTGCCGCACTGCGTCACAAGGCTGACGCGAAAGTGGCGGTTGATTACGGGCTGCATATGAACATTACCCATCTTAATCCGCAGGTGGAATCTCAGATCCCACTCCTGGTAAATGCAGGCGTCACCAGTATAAAAGTTTTCACAGCATATAATGACAGGTTGCGATTGCGGGATGATGAGATCTTCAGGGTCATGCGTATTGCCCGTGAGCATGGGTTATTAACACTGCTCCACGCTGAGAATGGTGACCTGATTGAGATCCTGGTGCAGGAGGCGTTGCAGCAGGGAAATACCTCACCGATCTGGCACGCAAAAACCAGACCGGCATGGGGCGCTGTGGAAGCGGTGTTGCGTGGAGCTGCGCTCGCTGCTACCGCGCAGGCACCTTTGTATATTGTGCACGTAAATGTTGCCGGTGAAGTGGATATGCTGCAATATGCCCGTGACCACGGGCTGGAATTAATGGGCGAAACCTGCCCACAATACCTGTTTTTTACGGAGGCTGACCTGGAACGACCTGATGGCGCGAGATGGATATGTTCTCCGCCGTTGCGAACAACAACAGACCAGCAGCGCATATGGGACGGGCTGAAGGAAGGGACATTGCAGGTGATCTCGACTGATCACTGTCCATTTTTTTATGATGGCACAAAACCGATCGTGTACGAAGGGCAAGAGATTGCCATTCCAGGCAAGGAATTGGGGAATGGTGATTTTACTAGGATCCCCAATGGGCTGCCCGGGGTAGGTGACCGGCTGCCGGTGTTATGGTCAAAAATGATCAGCTCGGGCGAGTTTTCCATCAATGACTTTGTAGCACTGACGAGCACCAATCCTGCGAAGATCTTTGGGATGTACCCGCGCAAGGGATCGCTGATGCCTGGGGCGGATGCTGATGTTGTTTTATGGGATCCTGATCGTGAGGTTAAATACGGGGTAACTTACGCGCAACACAGGACTGATCACAACCTTTACGAGGGCTGGAATCTCCAGGGATACCCGGTGCGGGTGCTGTTACGAGGGCGGACCATTTACAACGATGGAAATTGGTCAGGAATTCCGGGCGGCGGGCAATTTATCCCTCGCGCCACATTCGAAGGGTTGATTTAGGAAGCGGAATGTTATCTCTGTTACCGGTTGCGCTGCTGTTGCTGTCTGCTGTGGTGATTCAGATAGTTGGACGGATTACCATGCGGGCTGGAAGTACCTGGTTGCTGGCGGCCGTTATTGGGTTCATCACCTGGTTGAGCATGATCCTCATCGGTATTTTACTTCCTCCCGCAGTTTCCATCAGTAATTGGCTTCCAGAACCCTATGCATTCACAGCGATTAGTTTTCAGGCAACCCGCGAAACCTGGATATTTGGCTTTCTGCTCGTTTCATTACTACAGGCTGTCATATTCTTCAATGCCCGCAACCTGGATTCCTCAAACTACCTGCAAAAGATCACTGGCGCAATGGTGCTGACCGCCTTCGGGTTGCTGGCAGTATTTTCCCGCACTCCTCTCGCATTTGTTTTGACCTGGTCGCTGATGGACCTGGCGGAGTTTGGAGTGTTGACCGCCACGCTTGGTAGTGGGAAAGAAGATCGATCAACTCTGACCGCGGTTCTGTCCCGTGAACTGGGAATTATCCTGTTGGTCCTTTTCATGGCCATCGCACCTGAGCAGGTTGTGCAATCTGACCGGTTATCAATTCTCACCGCATGGCTATTGTTAATAATTGCTCTCCTGAGGATGGGCATTTTCCCGTTGAGGCAAACCCTAACGAATGATCCGCGGATCCGCAGGGGATTTTTGACGCTCCTGCGGGCACTTCCATTGATAACAGTTTTTGCGTTTTTATTGACTATTGTGAACTTTGGACTGCCTGAAAGATCTCTACAACTGCTGCTCGTTGTTTTTTCCATCGCCACAATATATGGATCAACTTCGTGGTTCTTCGCTAAAGATGAACTCGTAGGAAGACCATATTGGTTTTTTACACTCGGTTGTATCGGGATGATCACTTTCTTGACCAGCGCACCTGGTGCATTGATAGCCCTCGCTGTTGTCACGGTGGCAGGTGGCACTGGCATTTTTCTGTACTCACCCAGGTTCCGTAAGTTATACGCATTTATACCGGTTTTGCTGGTTGGGCTGCTGGCATTACCATTAACTCCAACAACCACAATAAACCATTTTTTTGCCACTGAGGTGTTTTCAATCCATCAGGTATTTTTGATTCCAGCATATGCTTTGTTGCTAGCTGGTGTCATTAAACACGCTTCAAGGAAGGATGAAGACACGGATATCAGTGAGGCATGGATGCGTCTATTTCACCGGATCTCCCTATATTTTATTGCACTGGTTCCCTGGATAATGATGGGAGTGATGTTTAAGTTACACACTTTGCAGGCAAACTGGTGGGTTTCAACCACGATACTTATCATAACTGCTGGTTTCACCGCCCTGCATTTCTTGTTTTTCCGGCGATCCTTACCCGAAAGAAGCATATTTTCCAGGATCAAGCCAGTGATCGTGAAAATATTTCAGACAATTGATAAAATCTTGAAGTTGAACTGGCTGTCGAGGATTTTTTCTTCAATTGGATTTTTCACTGGTAAGATTGCTGCTCTTCTGAACAGGGTTCAGGAAGGCGACGGCGGTATTCTGTGGTCCTTCCTTTTCCTGGTCTTGCTACTTTCTTTGCTTCTCACACCGCAGGTTCCGTAATGGAAAACTGGATCAACTACCTAACGATAGCGATTCTCATCGCCGCTTTATTTGGTTTGATCATCGCTGATTCGCGACGATTGATTGTCATCGCTTTTTGTACGGTCGTGTTAATCCTTTTTTCTATTAATGTCCAATTCTGGACATTCGGATTTTCTCTAAGCAAGCTTCTTACTGGCGTCATGTCAATTTTGATCCTGGTCTTATCCCCTGAACGAAATGTAGGCACTAACTCAAAGGTCCCTGGTACCGGGAAGATCTTCAACGTTGTGGGATTCGGCTTTTGTATCATTCTTGTATTCTTCACCATCAATATTACCAGTCAGTTCCTGGTCATCAGCCATGACCAGGTGATTCCAGCGTTGTTGATCCTCTTGTGTGGATTTATCATGTTGGGAATCTCACAGGATTCTTTTCGGATCATTATTGCTTTGTTGACTGTGATCACTGGGTTCGAGGTGCTCTATGGGGCGGTGGAGCAATCTCTATTGATCAATGGTTTTTTGGCAGCTGTAGAGCTGCTGGTCGCTCTGGTTGGCTCTTACCTGATAACTCCAGTCGGCACAGGAGAAGAAAGATGAGCGCTCCTGTAATATGGATTGTTGCTCCTCTATTTGTATCGGTGGGGTTGCTCTTCCTAACCAGTCTTCCCAGGCTTCAAAAAGCCATCGGAATCATCATCAGCCTCCTGTTATCAATCACCGCGATCCTTCAACCAATCGGTAATGTGCTTCGATTAGGCAGTATCGTCCTGGATATCCGGCCGGACCTTGTACTTCTTGGCAGATCACTTTTTCTGGATGAAGGGGATCGTTTTATTCTGGTAATAATTTTTAGTACTCTATTCATTTTTTATGTTTTGATGGATACGAAAACAATTCCATCCAAGTTCATTCCCCTTTCTCTTGCCATCAGTGCGATTCTTGTTTCAGCGTTGGGAGTGCAGCCTTTTCTCTATTCCGCAGTTTTGGTGGAACTGGCCGTATTGCTGATGATCATCATGGTCAAAGAAAGAAATATCGACCAGGAAAAGGGTATCATCCGCTTTCTAGTGTACCTGACGCTCGCAATGCCGTTCATCCTATTCTCCGGTTGGATACTTGGGGGAACTCAAGCCAGTCCTTCAGAGCAGGAGCGCCTCCTGGGCGCGGCAGTAACCTTGTTCATCGGGTTCTCCCTGTGGCTGGCGGTCTTTCCTTTTCATTCATGGGTTCCTCAGTTTTCTCGTGTGGTTCATCCGTATTTGTTTGGGTTCATCTTCAGCCAGCTGCCGATCGTGATTTTGTTTATCGTGGTAAATTACGTATCCAGCCTGGTGTGGTTGCGGTCAGCATCCTACCTGTCTCCAGCGCTCAGTAGTGTGGGGATTATCATGATCGTCACCACGGGGTTTTGGGCAAGCGTGGAAAATGATATCAAACGCCTGCTTGCGTACAGTGTTTTATTGGAAACAGGCTTTTCTTTGATAATGATCAGCTTTAGATCAGATCAGGGACTCATCCTGATGTATCAATCCTTTATACCCCGGATCCTTAGCCTGGTACTGCTGGTCTACTCGCTCTCCATATTCGTTGGTGCTGGAATTCAACTTACAACAGATGGCATTCGCGGTGTGATCCGCAGTTATCCGTTTGCCACCAGCGGGTTTCTGATAGCGCTGTTCTCGATATCAGGTTTCCCGCTTTTTGCCGCTTTTCCTGTCAGGATGGAATTACTGCACCAGTTGGGTTTGAGTTCGGTCCCTTCTGTGGTCTGGACGATCGCTGGACTCACGGGATTCATCATCGCGGTGATCCGGTTATTTATGGCGGTGACTTTTCCGTCCTCAGAGAAATGGCAAATCCATGAGAGAATTACTCAGGTTATCATTGTGTGTATTGCAATTATCATTTTGACAATTGCAGGGTTGGTTCCACAGCTAATGGAGAGCATCATAAAACCATTTACAGCGAATTTACCTTTGCTACGCTAAATGAATGAAACAGGATGAAAGGTTGAACAATGGAAAATGATGAGATCTTAAAAAGGTTTGAGTGGTTGGATGGAGAACGCCGAAAAGACAGGCAGGTCATTACTGATTTGCAGGAACAGATTTCGGCGCTTCAGGAGGTCATCAACACGCAAAAACGTGATATTTTAAATTTAAGCAAAGAATTCAAGAAATCCACTGCCAATGTAGTTCGCGCCGAAGAATATGAAGATGGACTTTCAAGGCAAAAAGTCGATTTTTCGAAAAATATCAGTGCACTTGAAAAGCGTTTGAACGGTTTGGAACAAACCATAACCACCCAAAGGAATGATGACCGGGAAGTCCTAAATAAACGTGTGCTTGAACTTCAGGGTGATATCAAATCGCTTAATGAGATCAAAAAGAGCATTCAATCCAGGGGAGAGGATGATTTCCGGCTGAATCAAAAGATTGAAGAACTGGGCAGACAATTTCCGGATTTGCGACTGAAGGATGATGAAATTCAGCGGCTGTTGAAGATCCTCGATGATAATTACCGGATCGAGTCCAAGAGGGTTTCAGACCTGCAGGTCGAGTTGACCACACTGCGTAAACGGATTGATGAGGATCGCACGACCGCGGATTCTCACAAAGAATTCATCAAAAAGTTGGAAGGGCAGATCAACGACCTGGTAAACCGGGAAAAGACCAGGAACCAGGAACAACTTGCTTTTATAGAAAAGCAATCACGGCAGACGGTTGATCGAGAGAACCTTTGGAAAGGCTGGCAGGAAAAGATTGCACAAATGGAAAAAATGGCCGATGGCCTGTTGGGACAGATTTCTGAGTTGGATTCTCTCAACCGTGAAGTCAAACAGGCACAAGGTGAGTTCGATGCCATTAATCAAAGGTTGGACCGCCGCATCAATGAGATCACCGAGATGAGCCGCCTCACAGAAGAACGTTTCAGGCAGGAATGGGTCGCGTTCAAGGCCGATGACCAAAAGAGATGGACTAATTACTCCTTGAGTCAGGAAGAGATCAACAGGGAGGGGGACCGGGAAGTAACAAAAATAGCTGAGCGGATCATACCGCTGGAAGATGCCACGCAGCAGCTGTTAGATTCCGTCCAGGTGATCAACGAAGAAACCGAAAAACGGATCAGGAGTCTGTTGACGCTTGTTAATGAATTTCTCAGCTCGTATGAACGCACAGTTGGACGAAAAGGTTAAAAAATGCGTGTGATCGGTACAGCGGGTCATGTTGACCACGGAAAATCAACACTTGTAAAGGCATTAACTGGAATTGACCCGGATCGTCTAAAAGAAGAAAAGAAACGCCAGATGACCATTGAGCTGGGATTCGCCTGGTATGAATCACAGTCCGAAGGTGAAATTGGTATTGTAGATGTACCCGGTCACCGTGATTTTATTGAAAACATGTTGGCAGGTGTTGGTGGTATTGACGCAGTGCTGATGGTGATCGCCGCGGACGAAGGTATTATGCCGCAAACGAAAGAGCATCTTTCGATCATTGACCTGCTGCACGTAAAAACAGGCCTGGTTGTTCTTACCAAGGTCGACCTGGTGGACGATCCCGCCTGGCTGGACTTGGTGGAAATGGATGTGCGCGAGAGACTTTCAGGCACGCAACTCGAAAATGCGCCAATGCTGCGGGTCTCCGCCTTGACCGGTGAAGGAATACCCGAATTGCGTGAAGCGATTGATCGTATGCTGCGCCCACTTTCACCTAAGCTTGATCTCGGGCGGCCGAGGTTGCCGGTCGATCGCGTTTTTTCATTGACCGGTTTTGGCACGGTAGTAACTGGAACCCTCCTGGATGGGTCTTTCCATTTGGACACCGAGGTTGAAATTTTACCGTCTCATCTGCAATCCAGGATCCGCGGGCTTCAAACTCACAAGAAGAGCGAGAACACAGCGTTTCCCGGCAGCCGTACAGCGATCAATCTCAGTGGGGTGGAAGTTGCTGAAATAAATAGAGGGGACGTAATCGCGTACCCTGGTATGTTCAGGCCGACACGCCGCATTGATGCCAGGTTGGATATTCTCAATGACGCTTCAGTTGCTATCAAACACAACGATTTTGTGAAAGTCTTTGTCCTGACTTCAGAATGCACAGGACGGGTGCGGCTTTTACAGGGGCAGGAACTGCAGCCGGGTGACAGCGGCTGGGTGCAGATTGAATTCGAGCGCGAAATGGTGTTAGAGAAAGATGACAGGTTCATTATCCGGCGCATGTCTCCCCCACAGACACTGGGTGGAGGATCTGTGGTGGACGCCCACCCAGCCGCTCGATATAAACTTCAGAATCCTGGAGTGATCGAGCGTTTTAAACTGAAGACCGCTCCTTCTATAGATAATCAGGTACTGGCAGCAATAATGGAGAACCAATTTATATCCGCTGAAGACCTGCTCGTTAGATTTGGTGAAAACCCATCTCTCTTTCACGAAAAAATGGAGTGCCTGGTTGACCAGGGAAAACTGGTTATCTTGACTGCAGCAGGGTCTCAAACGGGCAACTATGTGACCCGGGATTACTGGCTTGCATTAACTGAGAAGACCCTGGAGATACTCAAAGGTTATCACCAACAGAGTCCTTTACGAAGTGGTATCAGCGTTGATGAGTTGGCAAGGCGGGTGAAGATCACACCAAAAGAACTGGCGATTTGTTTGAAACATTGGATCGAAGATCGCCTGTTGAAACAAAGCAATGAGTCGATTTCTTTGTTTGCTTTTTCCATCAGGTACTCGGCCAATCAATCACGGCGCCTGGATCAGTATTTTGCCTTGATTGAACAGCAGCCTTTCAATCCTCCCGGTGTGCGGGAAGCAAGGGAGATATTGACGGAGGAGGTCTACCAGTCTTTATTGGAACAGGGGTTGCTTACCCAATTATCTGCGGATGTGGTGGTGAGAAAATCAGAATTTGACCAGATGCTGCAATTTGTTGAGGATGAATGTAAAAGAGGGGAATTGTTGACCCTGGGTCAATTTCGCGATCACTTCAACACCAATCGTAAAGTTTCGCAGGCGTTCCTTGAGTTCCTCGACCGCAAGGGGGTGACGCAGCGTGAAGGGGAGGGACGAAGATTGAGGAAGAAGCGCTGAGGTTTTTGCATTGACAGGTTCGGTCACAGCCTTTATAATACCGTCTGCCTTTCAACCGGAGCAGAAAACTGTGAGGTTGTAAGTATTCCAACTTCCCCGCGAGCTGGCGGCTAATGAACGCGAGGTAACGGTGAAGTGAAGATTGGAGAATCTTAAAACATGAAATATGCAATAATCGAAAGTGGCGGCAAGCAATACAAAGCCGTCGAAGGGACTACGGTCGATGTCGATTTGCTGGATGTCGAAGTAGGCCATGAGGTCAAACTCGATGAGGTTTTGCTGGTAGTCGAAGACGAAAATATCCATGTCGGAACTCCATCGGTAAAAGGTGCTGTTGTAACCACCTCGGTTGTGGACCATGTCAAGGGTCCGAAAGTGGTTACGTTCAAGTACTCTCCCAAGAAGAGAATCCGCGTAAAAAGTGGACATCGTCAGCAATACACACGTCTTAAAATCGAATCGATCAATTTGGAGTAAGTGAAATGGCACATAAAAAAGGTGGTGGTTCCAGTCGAAATGGCCGCGATAGCAATTCACAGCGGCTGGGTGTAAAGAAATTTGCCGGCGAGCAGGTGCTCTCCGGAAATATTCTCGTCCGCCAGCGCGGCACCAAGATCAAACCCGGTGTGAATGTAAAAGTTGGCAAAGACGATACATTGTTCGCCGTGGCACACGGCACCGTGGAATACGAGACACTGCCGAACGGGCAGAAACAGGTCAACGTAAAACCGGAAGTCTCTGAGTAGACCATTTTTTACAAATCCGTCGCAAGTTGACAATTGTAAAAATCAAAATCAGGAAGGTCAATTACAATGAAAAAAGGGATTCACCCAACATACTACCCGGATGCAAAGGTTACTTGCTCTTGCGGGAACACCTGGACAACCGGATCGACAAAAAAAGAAATCCGAACAGAAGTCTGTTCCAAATGCCATCCGTTCTTCACGGGTCAGCAGCAGCGTATCATCGACATCGAAGGCCAGGTGGACCGCTTCTACAAGAAGCTGCAGGCACGCCAGGATTACGTGGAAGAGAAGAAATCCAAACTTGCTGCGAAAACCTCACCAGAACGTTCTGTCAAAGACATTGGTCTTTCATCCAAGGCTGCAGATGCTCTTGAAAAAGCTGGTCTGGCGAACGTCGGACAACTGCTTGAAAAACTTGCAGAGGGTGAAGGAACCATTTTGGCGATTGAAGGATTTGGCCGCAAGTCACTCATCGACATGAAGAAGAACCTGCGTCAGATGGGATACAAGCTACCCGCAGCCGCTGAAGAGATTGTCGTCTAATAACCTTTTTCAATACTGCCCCCGGTCAACAACCGGGGGTTTTACTTTAAAATGAAACAGAGCGGAATTAATTTATTGGAATTAAGGTAGAATCTAGGTTAATCCTGCGGAGGTGAAAAGTGGAAAAGAGGACCGGGCATGTTGAAGTGATATGTGGTTCAATGTTCTGCGGAAAGACCGATGAGTTGATCCGGCGGTTGCGCAGGGCAACCATCGCGAGGCAGAAGGTCCAGGTTTTCAAACCCTCCATTGATGGCCGCTACGGACTTGAAAAGGTCACTTCACACGCTGGTTCTGAATTTGACGCAACGCCAATTTCGTCATCCGGAGAAGTGCTGACGCAGTTGAAACCAGACACGACGGTTGTCGCGGTGGACGAAGCCCAATTCTTCGATGACGGGATCGTGAAGGTCGTTGAAGAAATGGCAGACTGCGGTCTCAGGGTTCTGGTGGCCGGGCTGGACCTGAATTTTAAGGGAGAGCCTTTTGGGTGCATGCCAGAGTTGATGGCGCGCGCGGAGCAGGTGGATAAGCTCCAGGCGATCTGCATGGTTTGCGGAGAACCCGCCAGCCGTACCCAGCGACTTGTCAACGGGAAACCCGCGAAGTATTTTGATCCCATCATTATCGTTGGTGCATCTGAAATGTACGAAGCCCGCTGCCGCTTGCACCACGAAGTTCCAAGAGATTAGCCATACTGGAGGCCGCATGCAGGATTATAAATATTACCTGAGCGAAATATTAATCTCACACGAAGAACTCCAGCGAAGGATTGCGGAGCTTGGTGAGCAAATCACCCGGGATTATATGAATAAGGGTGAACTTGTGCTGATTTGTATACTGCGCGGTGGGGTAATGTTCCTTACGGACCTGATGCGCCAGATTTCAATTCCACACGCCATCGAGTTTATGGCGGTTTCATCCTACGGCGTGGGTGGACGCGAGAGCACCGGTCAAGTACGAATCACACTTGACCTCAACCTGGACATTTTTAATAAGCACGTTCTCTTGGTAGAAGACATTATCGACAGCGGACATACAATCTCCGCCGTCGTTGATTTCCTGGCAACCAGGCGACCTGCCAGCATCAGTGTGTGTACACTACTGGATAAAGAAGAACGACGTGAAGTTGAAGTACCCATCCGTTACCGTGGATTTTCAATTCCAAATAAATTTGTTTTTGGTTATGGGTTGGATCTTGATGACTACTACCGGAATTTGCCGTTCATCGGGGTAGTGGATCTGGATAAATACCAGGAATCTGAATAGAGGTTGGCGGGTGCGTTTTCCTCAGATCATCACCCAACTTTCCCATTACTCCACTCCATCCAAACCGCTCTACCTCGTGGGTGGAGCGGTTCGTGATTCACTGCTTGTGAGACCCTGCAATGATTTTGACCTGGTTTGCACGCAAGATCCCAGGTGGATTGCCAGGAACTTTGCCAATGAAAATTTGGGTGATTTTTTTGTTCTGGATGAAGATCGGGATACCTGCCGAGTATTGATCAATCCAAAAGGGTCCAATAATCTCGTGGTGGATTTTGCCGCCATGAGGGGCGCAAATATCCAGGAGGATCTTTCAAAACGGGATTTCACGATCAATGCCATGGCGGTTGATCTACTTGAACCGGATAGCGTGATCGATCCATTCAAAGGAGGCCGGGACCTACAGCAGAAATGGCTGCGGGTGGTGACCGCTGAAAGTTTTACAGATGATCCTCTGCGTACCATACGCGCCATCCGTTATGCGGTCGATCTGGGTCTGAAGATGGAGCCAGGAATAGCCAACCTGATCAATAGTTCAGTAGAGGGTCTTGAAAATATATCCTCTGAACGGAAGCGCGACGAACTATTCAAGATTTTCTCCAGGCCAAAAGTTCACACATCACTGCAACTACTGCATAAGTTTGAGGTTTTCAGGTACATACCACTTCAGATTACACAGGAATTTTCTCACACTGTGACGCGAGTGCGGGCATTGGAAGACGTTCTGGATTGGTTATGTGGTGAGAAAACGCACGAGCGCCAGTCAGCGTTCTATCAGTCCTCTCTCCTCATGGAAATGGGGCGATTTAACGAGGATTTTCGAAAAATGTACCTGGCGAAAAATCAATCGCGGCGTGATCGAAGGTCATTACTTTACCTGGCAAAGATCGTTGGCGAAATCCCGGATCTGGAAAGGCAATTGCGCGACCTGGCGTTGTCACTTGATGAGATACACACGGTTTGTGAAATGAAGAAGCACGCTGCTTCAATGCATGAACTGCAGAGCAAAAGCGAAGTTCCAGAGCCGATCGATATCTATCGATTCTTCAAAGCAACTGGTTCAGTTGGCATTGATCTGGCTGTAGTTACCCTGGCTGATTACACTTCCCGAATTGGCAGTGAATTCTCGCAAGATCAATGGTCGTTTCTGTTAGATTTGACCCGAATACTGGTGAATGCCTGGTTCAGAAGGCCTGACCTCATTAATCCAGTTCCTCTATTGAACGGCAATGCGCTCATGAGGCGGTTCTCACTGGAACCTGGTCCGCTCATTGGGAATCTGTCGGAAGTGCTCAAAGAAGAACAGGTCAAAGGGGCGATCTCCAATGAGGCTGAAGCGTTAGTGTGGGTCGAAAAATGGATCGCAGAAATGAAAAAGTAAGAGCCGCGAAAGCGGCTCTTATTGTAGTGCCGATTGCAGCGAAACCTTCAATGGCGGGCGATCTGTGCTTTTTTCTCCGGAGCGCCGCACCAGGTTGTTAATATGCGCGATCAAAACGCCCCTTGAGATGGGTTTGATAAGGTAGTCATCTGCGCCCTCATCAAGCACTCTGGCAAGCGTTACCGGGTCATCCAATACTGAAAGGATGAGGATGGGGGCTAAGGAAACTTTCCTGATGCGTCTGGTGGTCTGCAGACCGTCCATCCCCGGCATCATGTAATCTAACAGAATTATGTCGGGTTTGAAATCCCGAATTAGGCTAAGCCCTTGTTCTCCATCACATGCATGCTGTAATTCAGCCTGGATAGGTGCCAGGATCAACTCGAGCAGGTCTGTTACTGATGGGTCGTCGTCAATGATAAGAATTTTCATCTTTGTTCCGTTAAAAATATGTATCCTTATTATCAAGTCAAACGCGTGATTATTACCTTTCAATGTATTTACAGCGGAAACATAAACAGGTCTGGAGGGCAAAGGCAATTTCGACCGATTGTGTCCTAAAAGAGACCGCGTGTGTGGTAAAATTCACACTTTGGAGAAATTATCCCGTTTAAGCGGGCGATATAGAAATCTGGCTTGGAGGAAAAATGACAGAAAAAAAGTGGGTATATTTGTTCAGCGATATCAAGGAAGTTGAGCAATATGTAAGCAAGGATTGGGAAGCTGTGCGAGGCCTTTTGGGTGGAAAAGGTGCCAACCTTGCTGAAATGGTTCGAATCGGTCTGCCGGTACCCCCGGGATTTACAGTGACCACTGAAGCCTGCAATGCATATCAGGCGACACAGAAATTCCCGGAAGGTATGTGGGAGCAGATGCTGGCCTGTCTGGAAAGGGTTGAAAAATCGACCAAGAAGAAATTTGGATCTACCAGGAATCCACTGCTGGTATCCTGCCGGTCGGGAGCGAAATTCTCCATGCCCGGTATGATGGATACCGTTCTGAACATTGGCTTGAACGATGAAACTGCCAAGGGGATGATCAAACTCACCCAGAATGAGCGCTTTGTCAATGATTCTTACCGCCGACTGATCCAGATGTTCGGATCTGTTGTGCTTGGAATCGAGGACGAAGCTTTTGAAGAGCACCTGGATGGTTTAAAACAGGTAAAAGGCTACAAGCTGGATACCGAGATGACAGCGGCTGATCTGAAAGGGTTGATCGAGGTCTTCAAAAAGGTCATACTTGAAAAGATGGGTTTTGAGTTTCCACAAGAACCATTGGAACAGTTAAAGTTGGCAACTGAAGCAGTCTTTAGATCCTGGAACGGAAAACGCGCTGTGGATTATCGCCGTGCCACCAATATCCCCGACGACCTGGGGACAGCGGTCAACATTCAAACCATGGTGTTTGGCAACATGGGCGAAGATTCCGGTACCGGTGTGGCTTTCACACGTGATCCATCGACCGGTGAAAGTAAGTTGTACGGTGATTACCTACTGAACGCGCAGGGCGAAGATGTGGTGGCTGGCATTCGCAACACTGAGAAGATCGTGAATCTTGGTCATGACATGCCCGAAGCCAACAAGCAGTTCCTCGAAATCGTTAAAAAGCTTGAATTGCACTACCGCGACATGCAGGATGTTGAGTTCACAATCGAACATGGCAAACTGTGGATGTTGCAATGCCGCAATGGCAAAAGGACTGCGCTGGCGACAGTCAAAATCGCGATCGATCTGGCGAATGAAGGGACTATTTCCCGCGAAGAAGCGGTGATGCGAGTAACCCCGGCCGATGTTGATACGCTGCTGCACCCGCAGTTTTCAGTTGAGACCAAGAAACAAGCCATTAAAGAAGAGCGTTTATACACACACGGTGTCAATGCCTCACCTGGGGCCGCAGTGGGGCAGGTGTACTTTGACGCCGATACCGCAGAGCTGCGTGCCAAAGAATATGGTGAAGCTACAATCATGGTGCGACCTTTCACCAAACCTGATGATGTACATGGCATGCTGGCTGCAAAGGGTATTCTCACCAGTGAAGGCGGTGCCACTTCGCACGCGGCAGTGGTTGCCAGGCAATTTGGTGTTCCTTGTATCGTCGGCGCCGCGTCGGTCAAAATCGACCTTGATAGGCGCGAAATGATCGCGAATGGAAAAGTCGTAAAAGAAGGTGATTGGATTTCACTCGACGGTTCGACAGGTGAAGCTTTTATTGGTCAGTTGAACCTGACAACTCCGAAGTTTGAAGAGCAGATCGATCTGCTCAATCTGCTTAGCTGGGCTGACCAGATATCGGCGACTAAGGGAATCCGTCAGGCACCCGCTGGTTGGCCGACGACAGGTTTGCAGGTGTGGGCTAACGCGGATTATCCCAAGGATGCAGAACGCGCGCGGACTTACGGCGCTGTAGGAATTGGTCTCTGCCGTACCGAGCACATGTTCTTCGAACCGGAGCGCCTGCCTATTGTGCAGCGCATGATCCTTTCCAAGACGAGTGAGGAAAGAACAGCTGCATTGGATGAGCTGCTGCCCTACCAGAGAAAGGATTTCGAGGGTTTGTTCGAAGCGATGAACGGTTATCCGGTCATCATACGCCTGATTGATCCACCGCTTCATGAGTTCCTGCCTTCTGCCGAGGAACTGCAATCCAGGATCATTGCCCTGCGTTTGAGTGGTGAAGGGCTTTCAAGTTACGTACTTGGTCGCGGAGAGCTCAAAGAAACCATCGATCTTGACGCGATGCTTGACGCGGTCAACTCTATGCACGAAAGCAACCCGATGATGGGTATGCGCGGTGTGCGCTTAAGCATCGCCATGCCTGAGATTGTTGAGATGCAGGTTCGCGCCATCTTCGAAGCCGCCGCCAATGTCGCTAACAAGGGTATGACGCCGAAACCTGAGGTTATGATCCCACTCACCGGACATGTTAACGAGTTGATCTGGATCCAGCCGCGCTTGGAGCGAATTGCCAAGGCTGTGATGGATGAGAAGAAAGTAAAATTTGACTACAAATTTGGTACTATGATCGAGATCCCACGAGCGGCGGTAACAGCAGCTGAGATCGCCAGTGTTGCGGAATTCTTCTCGTTTGGTACCAACGACCTCACTCAAATGACTTTTGGGTACAGCCGTGATGATGCGGAACGCAATTTCCTGGGAATTTATGTTGAGCAGGAAATACTTCCCAAGAACCCCTTCCAAACGCTCGATCAAGAGGGTGTGGGGAAGTTGATGCAGATCGCGGTACAGGATGGTCGTTCAGAGCGAGTTAACCTGGAGGTGGGTATTTGCGGTGAACATGGCGGCGATCCGGCTTCCATAGAGTTTTGCCATCGTGTTGGCAATAACTATGTATCCTGCTCACCGTTCAGGGTTCCCATCGCGCGCCTTGCGGCTGCACAGGCGGCGATCAAGAACCGGGTAAAATAACAACAATCAGTCAATTATTAAGTGGCTCCCCTAGAAAAACGGGGAGTCACTTTTGTTTTAATCAGGGATGAGAGTAAAGTGTTTTGTAGATCTCGTAGTTTTCAGTGATGTATTTGATGTAATCCCTGGTTTCATCAAAACGGATCAGTTCTACCAGCAAATCCACATCGTCTCCGGCCAGACTCTTCCAGATAATCGTAGGGACATCACCAGCGTTGTAAGAGGATAATGCGGAGGTAATATCGCCATCATACTTATCGATACCACCCTTCAAATAGTGGGTACCCATCCTCACGTTAATAAATGGCCGGTCGAGGTCTGCTGTGGTGTAATTCTCCGGCCAGCCGTAATTCGTCGCGATTTCCTCTCCGGTGGCATCCATAATCTGCATCAAACCATGCGCACCTTTGCCTGAGGTAATACTGGCATCGAACAGGCTTTCCTGGCGGATAATGCTGAACAATAACAAGGGGTCAAGGTTGTGCTCTACGGCGGTAGGGACTACTAGGTCGCGGTAATAAACGCCGAAGCGGATATGATTGAAGTAAACTGGCGCCTGGGTCAGGGTCAGGTCCTGGCTGAGACCGGCCAGATCAAGAATCTGGCGGCTTGAGAGTGAAGCGGTCTGGTAGAAACCGAGATCGAGCATGTGATTCATTAATCGGTACTGATTGACCGCGTCTCCCTCAAGTTCTTGACGCAATTGTTCAAATTCGCTCCGGGCGCTGTCGCGCATCCCGAGTTTCGAGTATTCTTCGCCCCGCTGGAAAAGCGGATTACTTAATAGATCGGTGTACGAACGTAGATCTACGCCCTCTTCCAGCGAGAAGGTGGTACGCAACCATTTTTCCGCTTCAGTCTTCTCTTTTTCGTAATCGATCGCGAAGTCGCTGTTGTACTGGCGCGGGAACGGCTTCACATCCGCTAGCCTTTCCTTTGCCCTGATGCCGTAATATCCGGTGGGATCAGCTTCAGATGCCTGTTTGTAGTACGTCGCAGCTTGTTCCCTGTCATCCTCAGCCTCCAGGCATTTGGCAATCCAAAAACTGGCAGAAGACTGGTCTTCCTTCATGGTTGCCAACACCAGCATGCGTTGGAAAATGACATGCGCGTCTTCATATCGCTGCATGCGGTAATTAACGATGCCAGCTTTGAGCAGCGCAGGATAGGCTTCATCTGCTGCGGGGTATTCAGTGAATACTCGCTGCCACGTTTCTGATGCTTTGGTCATGTAACCGCCGATCTCGTAGATTTCACCGGCGATCGAAAGGTATTCAGCAGCCCGCGCGGCTTCAGGGTATCGGGCAACGTACTGAAGCAGGGTTTCGGCCGCGTCTTCGTAGTTTTGCAAATAACGCCACAGCGAGGAGGCTTTTTCAAGGTAAGCTGTCGCCAGGTATTGGTCCAATGGATGTTCTTCGATTAGCACATCCCAGGTGGCTATTTCCTGTTCGTACTCCCCCAGTTCATAATGGCTGTAGGCCTTGTAGTAAAGGGGAGTGCCATCGTGTTCGGGGTTTTCCATCATGTAACGCTCCAGCGCGATGATTGTCAGGCTGTATTGACCGGCATAATAGTCCACGATACCCCGCATCAGGTCACTGACCGGTTGCCCGGCTTCCACCAGCGTTACGAGACCCGAATAAGTATCATAATAAGTCGGGAAACGAGTAACCGAATCCTGGAAGCGTGCGTAAGCCTGCTCAGGTAATTCAAGTTTCAGGTAGAGCCGGCCGAGAAGCAGGTTGGCTTGCGCTTTCACGTAATCGGAACTGCTGTTTTCCAGCAGTATCCAGTACTGGTTGATCGCATCCGAGTCTCCACCTGAATCTGAAGCAGCCTGCGCGATCTTTAACTGTAACGCGTCTTTTTTCGAGGGTTGCGCACTTTCCAGGGCATCCTCGTATGCTTGCCTGGCGTTTGCTGCCTCGCCAGCCTGCAGCAGCGCGTCTCCTTTCATCTCAAGGATTTCACTATCCAACGGACCCGGGCTGGAATTCACGTAATTCTGATAGGCTTCTGCTGCCAGGATGTACTGCTGCAGCCCTTCGTAGGCTTTGGCAAGGTAGAAGTACGCCGTGCCGCGCGCTTCTCCTTCAGTAAAATTGGTCAGTAGCCAGGTGAGCTGATCAACGGCGCCGTTGTAATCGTTCTGCAAAAGCAGAACTTTTCCCACGCCCAGCTGCGCCGATTGGATCACTTCAGGGTCTGTGGATTGCTCCCTCGCGGTCCAGAATTCTGCCAGGGCTTTTTCGTAATCACCATTCAGGATCTCTGTCTGCCCTATGGTCACCCGTGCACGTGGTTGTGGCGTTGGGGTGGGCGTGGGGGTGGGTGAGGGTAATGCCGTACCTTCTAAGGTTGCAGGCGACTGGCTGCCTTCATCCGTCTTTGAAAAGGGTAGGACGCAGGACGTCAGCATTGCCAGGGCAGCGCCAATGATGATCAGCAATCGTTTTTTCATAGTATTTTTATACCGGAGGTTCCGTAGAACGTCAACTCGCGGTCAGAGAATTGTAAACGACTTTTTACAACAGGAGAGTATCGAATGTGCTTATCACTTGATTCATATTGCGTTAGCGCAATATTCATGCTAAACTAGGTCGGAAGGGACGCTCTCCGCTGAGGGCGTTTTTTAGTGATATGAGAACGATTGAATGGGTGCGTGAATCCCGAAAAGTTCGTTTGATCGACCAACGGCGGTTGCCAACGGCTTTAGAGTACCTCATGATCGATACCCCCGACCAGATGGTGGAAGCGATTCGCACGATGGCAATTCGCGGCGCGCCTGCGCTGGGGGTTGCTGGTGCTTACGGTCTCGCGCTGCAGGCAGCCAGGGTTGAGCACTCCCGTGGAGAAGACCTGCGGGCAATGATTCACACCGCTGCAGCTGCGCTTGTCAGTGCGCGGCCAACTGCGGTGAACCTGGCGTGGGGGGTTACTCAAATCACACGTTTGCTGGATGATGCAACCCTCTCAGATAGTGAACTTACACAAAGGATTATCAATAGAGCGAATGAGTTGGCTGAAGAGGATGTAAAGACCAACCTCCAGCTCGCAGAGAACGGGGCCAGCTTAATCGAGGATGGCGATACCATCATTCATCACTGCAACACCGGTTCACTGGCGGTTGTGGACTGGGGTACAGCCCTCGGCGCCATCCGCTACGCTCACGAGCATGGCAAACGTGTGCATGTGCTGGTAGATGAAACCCGACCGCGGCTGCAGGGTTCTCGCCTGACCGCATGGGAATGCGAGCAGTACGGCATCCCCTACGAAATCATCACTGATAATGCTGCCGGCTTCTTCCTCAAAAATGGAAAAGTACAGAAGGTTTTCTTCGGTGCGGACCGCGTAGCTGCCAATGGTGATGTTGTCAATAAGGTGGGCACGTACATGCTCAGCCTGGCGGCGCATACCAACCGTGTCCCGGTGGTTTGTGTCTTCCCGTTGTCGACGCTTGATCTATCAATCGCCAGCGGTGAGTTGATTCCCATCGAGGAGCGCGACCCCGCGGAGGTGTTGAACCTCCAGGTCAACGGGGAGGCGATCGCACCCGCGTCCGCGCATGCCCTGAATCCGGCCTTTGATATCACCCCGCACGAGTTGATCAGCGCCTGGGTCACTGAAGTTGGTTTGATCCAACCGCCTTTTTCTCGCAACTTGTCTCAATCCAGATATAATCAGAGAGTGGAATAATAAACATGGCAATCGTTATCAGCGGCTCAGTAGCATTTGATTACCTCATGACCTTCCCGGGTTATTTCCGCGAAAACATTCTCCCGGATAAACTGGATAAGATCAGCTTGTCCTTCCTGGTGGATAACATGACACGCCAACGCGGCGGCTGCGCGCCTAACATCGCATATTCGATGGCGCTGCTGGGTGAAAAGCCCAAAGTGCTGGCCACTGCTGGTGTGGATTTTAACGAGTATCGCCAGTGGATGGAAGAAAACGGTATTGACGCCAGCTACATCAGCGAAATACCGGGCAAGTACACCGCTTCATTTTTTGTCAATACTGACCTTGAGAATAACCAGATCGCCAGTTTTTACACCGGCGCCATGGCAGATGCCGCCCGCTTCACGTTGGCGGATATTCCGCGGGGCGAGGTGGATTACCTGGTTATTTCTCCCAATGACCCGGCTGCGATGCGTAAACTGACCGATGAATGTATTGAGTTTGGTATTCCCTATCTGTTTGACCCTTCACAACAGGTCGCCAGGAATCCGCACGAAGACCTGAGGGTCGGCGTTGAAAACGCTCACGCGGTCTTCTGCAACGAATACGAGTTTGACCTGCTGGTAAAACACACCGGCCTCACATCAAAACAGATCGACGAGCATGTCAATTTGCTGGTCATTACCCGCGGCGAGAACGGCGCAATCGTAAAATCGGATGAGCACGAGTTCCAAATCCAGGTGGTGCCCGCTGCCAGGATCGCTGACCCGACCGGCGTGGGCGATGCCTTCAGGGGCGGGTTCCTGCGCGGCTACCGCCTGGGGCTGGACCTGCAGATCTGCGGGCAGATGGGCGCGCTTTCTGCCACCTATTGCCTGGAACAAAACGGACCAAGCAACCACACTTACACCACACAAGAATATATCAAACGTTATCGCGAGCATTTTGATGATGATGGCGCATTGGATATTTTGAATCAACATTAATTGGAGGAATGATGCCGAACTATGATGTAAAAGATTTGAACCTGGCCGAGGGCGGCCGCTTGAAGATCGATTGGGCGGAACGTGAAATGCCCGTGCTGCGCCAGGTGAAGGAACGTTTTCGCCGCGATCTGCCGCTGAAAGGGCTGCGCATCTCAGCTTGTTTACATGTGACCACCGAGACCGCCAACCTGATGAAAACCCTGCAGGCCGGCGGCGCTGATGTGGTGCTCACCGCGTCGAACCCGCTTTCGACTCAAGATGAAGTTTCCGCTTCACTCGTTTCGCATGATGAGATCGAGGTTTACGCCATCAAGGGTGAAGATAATATCACCTACTACAAGCACATTAACGCGGCGCTGGATCACAAACCCCATTTCACCATGGACGACGGCGCGGACCTCGTCAACGTGCTGCACCAGCATCGGAGAGAACTGCTGCCGGGAGTGGTGGCTGGCACCGAAGAGACCACCACGGGTGTCATCAGGCTGCACGCCATGGCTGCCGATAAGGCGCTGGCGTACCCGATCGTGGCCATCAACGACGCGCTCACCAAGCACTTCTTCGATAACCGCTACGGTACCGGGCAATCGACACTTGATGGTATTGTGCGCGCCACCAACGTGCTGCTGGCCGGCAAGGTCTTCGTCGTCGCCGGCTACGGCTGGTGCGGTCGCGGCCTGGCCTCCAGAGCGCGCGGTATGGGCTCCAACGTCATAGTTACCGAAATTGACCCGCTAAAAGCGTTAGAAGCGGTTATGGATGGCTTCAGGGTGATGCCGATGGCAGATGCCGCGAAGATCGGTGATATCTTCTGCACCGTGACCGGTGATATCAACGTCATCGACGTGCCTCACTTTGAGCTGATGAAGGACGGCGCCATTGTGGCCAACTCGGGTCACTTCAATGTAGAGATCAACATCCCGGGGCTCGAAAAGATGTCAAAGAGCAAACGGCTGGTGCGTCCGTTCGTTGAGGAGTACGTGACCAAAGACGACCGCCGCATCTTCATTCTTGGTGAAGGTCGCCTGATCAACCTGGCTGCCGCTGAAGGTCACCCGGCCTCAGTAATGGATATGTCCTTCGCCAACCAGGCGCTCACGCTGGAGTACCTGGCGAAGAACGCCTCCAAATTGGAGAAGCGCGTGTACTCGGTGCCTGAGGAGATCGACAAGAAGATCGCTGAGCTCAAACTGGCGGCGATGGGTGTGGACATCGACAAGCTCTCACCCGAGCAGGTCAAGTACCTGGCGTCCTGGCAGGAAGGCACATAAACCGCTCTTAATTTCACAGAGAACGGAGCCGCAAGGCTCCGTTTTTTAATCCTTGATGATGGCCATATTCCCCAGCACCTCCCACGAGCTGAGGAAGGTGTCGTTGCTGCGCCAGTAGACCAGGTTGTTATCCACAAGTGTGACGCCGTA
>CAYMGO010000003.1:50927-52518 GCA_964390015.1 uncultured Anaerolinea sp.
CCGTAGGACTCGGGCGGGATGTGCCCCATCGGACCATCGTACTCGCCCACGAAACCTTTCTCGGGGTTATCGGAAGTGGGCAGCTCGGCCTGGAATTCCATCTCGCCGATATCGACGCCGTAGAAGCGCGCCCAATCAACCGCGGAGCGTGATTCGCAGGTGAGGTTATATGCTTGCGTGTAGCCGTAAACCCCTTCGATCTCTGCCGAGGGCGGCAGGTCATCCGGCAGCGGGTAATCAGCGGGTGAGATCTCTGTCGGCAAAGGCGTGCTGGTGGGCAGCGGCGTCTCAGTGGCCGTGGGAGTGGGCGTATCCGTCGGCGTGGATGTGGCTGTACTGGTGGCTGTGGCGGTCGGGGTGGGGGTATCCGTTGGCAGCGGCTGGAAGGGCGTGGCTGTTTCCGTGAAGACCCACGTACCTGCGGAGCCGTGCACCGGCGGCAGCGGCTGGATCGCCGGCGCGGGTGAAAAAAGCCGCAGCTGCCCCGGCAGCAGCAGCAGAATGCCCGCAAACAACGCACCCATCATGCACAACGCTAGCACGAGGATCGCGAGACGGGTTGTCTTACGGGATGACGCGGCCACGATGCGGGGTTTCTCTTATGGTGTGGTCACCGCGATCTCGATGGTGAACCACTCGCCAAAAGGCTCACCGTCAGGGCCGTGGGCGCGCCAGGTGGCGCTGTACCTGCCGGGTTCGCTGGGGGTGGTGAAGGTGATGCTCACCACGGCTTCAGTGCCGTAACGCGCCGGCACCAGCGCCAGCATTGGTTCAACACCCAGCTCATCACCTGAGATCAGCCTCACAGAGTAATCCGCGTTCCAGTTGCAGGTGCCGCTGTTGCGCACCTTCCACTCTTTAACGATCTCTTTGGAGGGAGCGAATTGCGTACCATCAGGGATGGAGAGATCCTCGATGAAATCAAGGTCATTGCTGCAGTTGGCCACCTGCGTGGGCTCGGGGTTGGCGCCCTCGGCGGGCGCCTCCGCGGTTGCGGGGGCCGAGAGCGTGGGCGCTTTGAAAGGCGGCGCCTGCTGCTCGGTCGGAACCGGCCTGGCGGGCGGCAGCACGCCGCACCCGGCTAGCAGCAGCGACAGGCACAGCAGTGACGTCAAAGAGGTCTTACGGGTCAGCAGTGTGAGCTTGCGCATATCGCGGCTGCGGTTAATCCTCGTCGGCGGAATCTTCTGAAGCGCCGCCGGTGAGGTCAACGGTGTATTCACCGCCCATGGCGCGCTCGCGCACCATACCCTCGATCTCGTCGCACAGTTCAATGTTCTGGCGCAGGAATTCCTTGGCGTTCTCACGCCCCTGTCCCAGGCGGATATCGTTGAAAGAGAAGAAAGCGCCGCGCTTGGTGATCACTTCCATGGCGGTGGCCAGGTCGATGATGTCACCCTCTTTGGAGATTCCTTCATTGTACATAATGTCGAATTCAGCGGTGCGGAAAGGTGGAGCCACCTTATTCTTGACGACCCGCACACGCGTGCGGTTCCCCACAATTTCCGGTCCCAACTTGATGGACTGGATACGACGTACATCCAGGCGGACGGAGGCATAAAATTTGAGTGCCAGCCCGCCCGGGGTGGTC
>CAYMGO010000004.1:0-23260 GCA_964390015.1 uncultured Anaerolinea sp.
ACTTTGAACTGCGCCACGAAAACTATGGCGCGGTGAACCCCTGGGATTTCCTGGAGTAATCCTGTGACCTAACGAAAAAGACCCGGGAATTAATCTCCCGGGTCTTCTTAATTATCAATGGTATTCACGCTCGCCAGAAGCCGCGGCGCACCGGACGCACGTCCTCGGCGGTAATGAAAGCCTGCGGGTCGGCCTCGAGGGTGATGGTCTCCACGTTAGGCACGTCTTTGCGCAGTACGCTTGCGTGCAGTTCGAAGACAGTACCGTCTCTGCCGCGACCGGCGATCTCGGTGACGGCGTAGCCGCCGGCGCGCAGCCGCTCCGCGATGTAAGCGCCGCGGCTGGAACTGATGATGGTGACCAGGATGTGACCGACAGCCAGGCGCTGCTCGATGAGCATGCCCACCAGGTTGCCGGTGGCGAAACCGGTGGCATAACCGATGACGTTGAGGATGTTATCCAGCTGGGTGAGCACCGAGCTGATGGCAACGACGAAGACAAGGGACTGGAAGAAGCCGAGGATCCAGACGATCAATTTCTTTCCGCGCACCACGAACAGCACGCGGATGGTATCCAGCGCCATATCCACAACGCGCAGCGCGAAGATCATCAGCGCAAAAAGCCAGGCGTGAGGGTCAGACAGGTATTCCATTTGTTATCCTCTTTTGTTTACTCCGCTTTCTCTTTCCTGATCGCCGGCAGGTAGTAATCGGTGGTGTATTCCTTGAGCATGCGGCGCAGGCTGAACTGCGGCACGAGCGTGCGCAGGCATTCCTTCACGAGCTTCAACCATTCATGCGGGATCTTGTTGACATCGCGCTCATAATACATCGGGATGATCTGTTTTTCAAGCGTTTCGTAGATGCTCTGTGCATCAGCGGCATCCTGCTCCTCGGGGTTGGCGTATTCAATGTCCTTGCCGATCGCCCAGCCGTTCTTGCCGTTGTAGCCTTCGCGCCACCAGCCGTCCAGCACCGAGAAGTTCAGCACGCCGTTGAGGGCGGCCTTCATGCCGGAGGTGCCCGAGGCTTCGTTGGGGCGGCGCGGGGTGTTCATCCATACGTCCACACCTTGCACCAGGTAGCGCGCGACGTTGATGTCGTAATCCTCGATGAAGACGAGTCTACCGGCGCTGCGGGTATCCTTTACCGCGCGGTACACCTGCTGGATAAGCAGCTTGCCGGGCTCATCCGCGGGGTGCGCCTTACCGGCGAACACGATCTGCACCGGCATGTGAGAGTCTGTGACCAGGCGCATCAAACGGTCAAAATCACGGAAGATCAGGTTGGCGCGTTTATACGTGGCGAAGCGGCGCGCGAAGCCGATGGTGAGCGAATAGGGTTCCATGAACACCCCACCAGCAACCGCCTGGCTGGGGGTAAGCTGCCCGCCCTGCCACTGCTGGCGGGTGCGTTCGTTAGTGAAGTTCACCAGCTTGTTCTTGAGGTGTCGGCGCACTGACCACAGTTCCTCATCCGGAATATTGTTGATGTGGTTCCAAAAATCCGGCTCATCCAGGTGTTCACGCCAATCCGCGCCAATGTGGTTCTCAAAAAGCATTCCCATGCGCCGAGCCAGCCAGGAGCGCGTGTGCACACCGTTGGTCACATAATCGATGGGCACATCCTCCTCTTCCTTTTCCGGCCAGAGGAAGTTCCACATGCGGCGTGAAACAATGCCGTGCAGTTCAGATACGGCGTTAGCGCGCTCGGAGAGTTTGAGCGCAAGCACCGGCATCACAAAGGATTCGCCCCAGGACTGCGCCTGGCGGCCGAGATCCAGGAACTGTTCGTGGGTCAGCCCAAGCTCCGGGAAGTAATTGCCGAAGTACTTGTCCACCAGCCACAACGGGAACTGGTCATTGCCGGCGGGCACAGGGGTGTGCGTGGTGAAAACGTTGGAAAGTTTCACCTCTTCCCAGGCCGACTTGAAGCTCGTACCTGTCTTGACCTTTTCGCGGATGCGCTCAAGCGCCAGGAAGGCGGAGTGACCCTCGTTCATATGCCAGACCGCCGGGTCGTAGCCCAGCAGGCGCAGCGCCTGCACCCCGCCCATACCCAGCAGCATCTCCTGCGAGATGCGTACCTCAAGATCATTGCTGTAAAGGCGTTCAGTAAGCAGCCTATCGGAAGGGGTATTGGATTCAACATTGGTATCCAGCAGGTACAGGTGAACCCGCCCGACCTCCAGCTCCCACAGGCGCGCGTGCACCTGCCGTCCGGGCAGGTCAATGGCTACCGTGAGCGGTTTGCGGTTTTCGTCCAGCAGGGAGATGAGCGGCAGCATGTTGTAATCGACCAGGTAATTGCGGGTTTCCTGCCAGCCGTCCTCGGTCAGTTCCTGCACGAAGTAGCCCTTGTCGTAAATAAAACCCACACCCACCAGGGGCAGCCCCAGGTCCGAGGCTTCTTTCAGGTGGTCACCCGAAAGGATGCCCAGTCCGCCGGCGTACACCGGCAGGGATTCGTGTATGCCAAACTCGAAGGAGAAATAGGCGATGGACCTGTCTTTGACTTCAGGGTAAGTGTTGTGGAACCAGGAGTTGCTTTCGGCCAGGTAGGCGTCAAAATTCGCCAGCGTGCGGTCGTAGTGTTCCAGGTAGGCGGGCTGCCCGACGGCGGCATTCAGGCGGTGGCGTTCCACGCGGCGTAAAAAAGCCACCGGGTTGTGCGTAACCATATCCCATAACAGGGGATCGATGTACTGGAAAGCGCGCTGTCCATCGTGATTCCACACCCACCACATGTTGTGCGCCAGGCGGGTGAGACCCTCAATGCGTTTTGGCAGGTTGTACGAGTTTGGATACTCGCGGATGATCTTCAAGGTCATGTAGACTCTCTTCACTAACAGGTATGTTTTCCGGCACATTTCGCCCAGAACGCGTGATCAACTTATGCAACTTTACCCTGGGGGAAATTGAACCTGAAAGATTATACCAGAATGTGATGATGGAATAACAATCAACAGGTCTCCCGAAGGAGACCTGTCTGTATCGACTTTAGCTTATTCGATCACTTCAATACCCAGGGGATACCTGGACATGGTCTCGCAGCCGTCTTTGGTGATGAGGATGGCGTTCTCGTAGCGGAAGCCGATCTCCTCCTCGGGGCAGGCGTACTGGATGGCGCAAATAAGCATTTCGTTGGGCTGGTACACGTGGTCTGGGTTGGTCCAATAGGGGAAGGGACCATCGTTGCGGCCGATGCGCCACTCGTCGCCCAGCATGCCGATGCCGTGCTCGAACCCGGGCACCATGAACTCAGCGAACCCGCGTTCCTCGCAGAAGAGCATCATCTCGTCTGCCAGGCTGGAGGGAGTGATACCAGGCTTGTAGGTGTCGAGGCACAGGCTAACCAGATCGACGAAGTTTTTCGCGTGCCACTGCTGGCGCGCGGTGGCGGGGGCCAGCAGGTAGTTGTGCGTGTGGTCGCCCAGGCATAAGCGGAAGGTGGAGTGCAGGTCCACCATCAACGGCTCGCCGGCGCGCAGTTTGCGCTCGGTGGGTGGTGTGCAGGCGCCGCCCATCAGCCCGGTGCGGTAGCCTGAGGCGATCTCATTGCCGCCGGTGAAGGACCATTCCCACACACTGCCGACTTCGCGCATGCCCATGGCAGCGATACCGGCGATTTCGGTCTCGGTGTATTTAGCAAAGTGACCATTCTTAATGGCGTTGAGCACCGCAACGTGCCCGGCGTCGGCCATGCGGCCTGCCTTGCGGAAGCGGTTGATGGTACCCTCGTCTTTGATCATCGCCAGGCGATCGACAATATCGAGGGCGTTGACCAGTTTGGCATCCGGCAGGGCGGCCTCAAAAGCGGTGTATTCATAGTGTGTGAGGTTGCCCTCGGGCAGGTAGTTGGACATACCCGCTTCAACTCCCACCACTCCTTTGCCGCCCTTGAGGTACTTCTTGACCAGGTCAGCGATGGCAGTAATCTGGTCTTGCCCGCCCATGGGGGCAAAGCCCCGCACGTGGTCAAAATCAAGCCAGGATTCATCAGCCACGCGCGCGGCGTCGATGACGAAAGTGAACACCGTGGGCAGCCCTTGCGGCGGGATGACAATGTAACTGCGCCAGGGGCAGAAGGCGTCGGTAGTCCAGGAGAGGGTGCGCAGGCGGGAACCAAGGTATACATCCACGCCGTCGTTGACCATCTCGCGCTGGATGGCCTGGATGCGCCCGGGGAAATCAATGAAATAGGGGTCGTTTGTCATCATGATAACCTCTAATATTCACATTCGATCTCTGACAGGATCTTGTTGAAGCGGTCTACGATGGAAGCCAGGCTCAGGGCTTTTACCATATTGCCCTGCAGTTTGAGCTTGCCGCTCATCAGCGCAGAGCGCGAACCCAGTTCGGCGCGCGAAATTTTCGCGAAAGTCTCGTAATCGCCGCTGATGATGAACTCAGCCTCAGGGAAAGGCTCCTCGCGGACGGAGATATCGGTAAAAACGCCGTTCTCCAGCTTGTAATAGAGGGCGCGATCAACGCCATCGGGGCAGTTGTGATAGGTGGTGAGCATGGAGGAGGTGAGGTTTTTCATCATCTCCGGGGTCAACTGGCTGCGCAGCCGTGATCCGGCTTCCGCAGCCCATTCGGGACTGAGGTACGTGATAGTGGGCATGATGCGATCTCCTGAACTGTAAATTTGTTTGACAGGTTTATTATAGCGAGAAACCCAAAAAGGGCATCAACGTGGATGCCCTGTGCGGAAAAGAAGTGTACTAGAACGTGGTCGGTATCTTCGACAGAACCGCGAAGAATGGCTCGAGCGTGGGTAAAAGTCCCATTGCCTTGAGCATGTTGCCCTTGAACTTGAGTTCGCCGCCCATTATAGCGGAGGTGGGCTCGATCTGTCCCTTGAAGAGCTTTTCGTATGAGCGGTAATCACCGCTGATGGTGAACTCGGTTTTTGTGATTGCGGGGTCGGCGAGCTTGAAGGTCTTGATGTTACCCTTATCGGTCTCAAACACCAGGGTCTTCACCTTACCATCGGGGCAGTTCTCCACCGTCATGGCAATGGACAGGGTGGCGTTGTTGGTGGTCTGCGGGGTGATCTTGGCGCGCAGTACTTTCTCGGTTTCTGTCATCCACTCGGGGCTTAAAAACATCAGGTCAGTCATTTTAATATCCTCCTCTTTTGCTGTAATTGTATCGTGTTAATGCGCTGGGAACAAATCGTCAAAAACAGCGGGAACCAGCTCTGAAACCATCTGGCTGGAGATGCCATTTTCCCGGCAAATACGTTCGTAAAGATCCACGCTTGGTCGCCTGCTGCGCTGCTGGGTGTCAACATCCAGCCCCCACAAGCCAAAACGCTGCGTCCAGCCGCGCTCCCATTCAAAGTTATCCACCAGAGACCAGTGGAAGTATCCCTTCAGCTGATAGTTGAAATTTGCAGCGCGCCACACCTGGTGCAGGTGCTCCACCAGGTATCGCGGGCGCAGGGTGTCGCTTGAATCCTCAACGCCATTTTCGGTGACGATGATGGGCATCTTGTAGCCGTGCGCCCACCTGAGTCCATCCCACATGCCCACTGGCACGTTGGCGATGAAATTGCTTTCGCTGATGGCAGCGCCTTCAGGGAAGTTGCGGTGATGGAAGAAGGAACCGGGTTTCATCAGGTCAAAGGTCACCAGGTCGCGGGTGTAGTAATTGAGACCGATAAAATCCTGCGTGCCCGCGGCTTCGGGCAGGTTGAGCTTTTTGAAAACCAGGTTCAATTTGCCGTCAACCAGGCAGTCGTTGAACGCCCGATTGAAGAGCTGATTGATGATGCCAAGTGGAAGCTTATCCAGTGGGGATCCCGGGTGGGCGGGGGAGAGGCTGCGGTAATTGGTGGCAATGCCCACGCGCGCTTCGGGCTGCAGTTCGTGAATGACCCGGTAGGCCGCTGAGTGACCGGTGATCAGGTTTACCAGCACCCTGGCAGCGAGTTTGAGGTCCTGCTTGCCGGGCGGGAAGGCACCTTCCACCCAGCCGCTCATTATGTAGACATTGGGCTCGTTAATGGTGACCCAAAGATTCACGTAATCCTTCAACGCTTTGACGACGCGCCGGGTGAAGCGTGCAAAGAGCGCCGGGGTTTCCTCGTTCTCCCAGCCGCCTCTGTCACCCAGCCACAGGGGATCGGTGAAATGATGCAGGGTGACCATGGGGGTCATGCCGTTGTGCGTCATCCAGCGCACCATCTCCACGTACTTTGCCAATGCTGTGTCATCCCAGTAGTCGGGCTCGGGTTGAACGCGGCTCCATTCAATTGAAAGTCGGTGAGCGTTCTGTCCGCTATCGCGCGCCCGCTCCAGGTCTTCTTTCCAACGACCTCCCCACCAGTCGCACGCCAGCCCTGAGCGTTGACTGTTGACGATCTTTCCGGGGGTCTCTTCCCACATCGCCCAGTTGTTGTTGCTGTTCCCTCCTTCCACCTGGTGGGCAGCGGTGGCAGTTCCCCAGAGGAAACCGCGCGGGAATTGGAAGATGGCTTCGGGCATGTATCGCTCCTGTTGGTTTGTTGGTTTGGACAATTATAGCCGAATCAAAAACCCCGGTCTGGCCGGGGTTTGACGGTGTGAACCTGCGGTGCTACATTCCTGCCATGTAGGCGATGCTCAGGGTGCCCGGGCCGACGTGGCTGCCGACCACCGGGCTGACGTAGCTGAGGATGGCTTCGTCGGCGTGTAAGCGTTTCGCCGTTGAGTCCAGCAGCTCGCGCGCTTTCTTTTCGGCCAGCGCATGGAACACAGAAATGTGAACCGGTGTGCGGCCGTTGATATCATTCTCGACCAGCTGCACCATCGCTTCGAGTGCTTTGTTGATTGAGATGACGCTTTTCACTGCTTCGATCTTGCCGTCGCGGATCTCAAGGATGGGTTTGATGTTGAGCGCAGTACCCATAAAGCGTTTACCACCACCGATGCGTCCTCCGGCGTGCAGGTACTTGAGGGTATCCACCACGAAGTAAACCCCAATGTGGTTGTACGCTTTGAGCGCGACCTGTTTACATTCCTCCAGTGATGCGCCATCGCGCGCGGCGCGCGCGGCGGCCAGCACCTGGAAGCTGAGCGCCATGGAGACGAGGCGGGTATCAATTACCTCAATGGGGGCGTCTCTGAATTGTGCGCTGGCCTGGATGGCTGATTCATAAGTGCCAGAGATCCCCGAGCTGATCGGCAGCGTGAGGATCGCATGGCCTTCATCCAGCAACCTGCTATAGGTTTCTGTAAAATCGTTGACGGTCGCCTGGCTGGTGGTGGGCAGGGTATTGCTGCCCGCGAGGCGCGTATAAAACTCGTCCGGTTGGATGTCTACGCCATCACGATAGCTCTTACCATCCCAATGCAGCGTGAGCGGTAGCACGCTGATGCCAAATTCATCCACGTACTGCTGTGGGAGGTAAGCGGTGGAATCGGTCACAATTGCCACTTTTTTCATGTATCACTCCTGGGGTGGTTTCAACCTCTAATTATAAAGCATCAATTGAGTATACAAAAAATCAGCGATCGCGGAAATGGGTACAAGGTCATATTTCAACGCCTTTTGCCGCATGCGCGCTGCCCTTGTCGGATATCCGGTCAATGGGTAAACTAAGGATACAACTGAGAGGTTAGAAATGAACGCCAACACCACAATCTTAAGAAGATCGATCCTGGTAATTTTTCTCATGTCGCTTTTACTGACCGCCTGCGGCAGCGGTGACCCGCTGCTGGGTACCTGGCAGGAACCCGGCTCAGGGGTGACCATGGATATTGGCGATGACGGTAAACTGGTGATGAGTCTGAACGAACAGAGCATTACCATGGGTTACACACTCGAAGACCCTGACCGCATCACGCTGATCGCCAGCACTGACGGTACCATCCCGGATCAAAAAATGACTTACCGCATAGAAGAAGACAAGCTAACTCTCACGTTGGATGGCGCTGAAACGGTGTTCTATCGCGTGAAATAACCGGCAGATGCTGGAAAATTTAGACCGGGTCTTTAGATCCGGTCTTTATTTTTGTTGCAGACAGCAGTAAAATAGATAAAACAAGTCATATTTAAAACGGGAACCAAAAACCCGGCAAGTGCGTCTTAAGGTGGATATTTATGGAGGTTTCTGATGAAATATAAATTACTACTCAAAACGCTTGTCGTAATGGCCGTCCTCGCGATGGCACTGGCTTCATGTAACCTGATGGGTTATTTTGATGATAATGAAGCCGAGGATTTCACTCAAATCGAGACCATGGCGGCAGCGACCATTTCTGCGCGCTTTACACAGGCAGCCTACGATGCCCTGGCTGCTCAACTGACGCAAATGGCGCCCTCCGCTGAGGTTCCCACCTCGCAGGTTCCCGTGGCTTCGAGCACGCCAATCCCGACGAACACGCCCATCGCCACCTTCACACCCGCGGCTACAGCTGTACCCCCCACAGCTACGGCCATCCCCATTCCCTGCAACGCGGCCAAATACCTGGCGGATGTCACCATCCCTGACTGGAGCAAGCTGTACGCAGGCGAGGAATTCGTGAAGACCTGGCAAGTGAAGAACGTGGGCACCTGTTCCTGGACAAAGGATTATCACATCTACTTTTCTGATGGTAAAAAACTCGACGCACCAACTTCGGTGGCCTTTCCCAAGACGGTCAACCCCGGAGAAACGGTGAACCTTTCTGTACCGATGGTGGCACCTTCTGAAAAGGGCAGCTACACCGGCAGCTGGATGCTAGAAGCCGCCAATGGTGTTGATTTCGGGGTCGGTTACACCTACAATGTTCCCCTAACTGTGAACATCAAGGTAGAAGTCCTGCCGGAAGCGAAGGATCCTGATACCCGCTTTGACCTTGTAAACGAAATGTGTGCCGCGTCCTGGCGGACGAATGCCGGGGATATCGACTGCCCCAGTGCCAAGATCGACACCGCAAACGGATCGATCACCCGCTCTTATACACCAGTGATCGCTGGCGGTTACAAGGATGACGAAGGCGCGCTGTACACCGTACCCGCCAAGGGCGGCGATGGCATGATCCTGGGTAAGTTCCCCAAGATCAAGATCAAATCAGGAGACCGCTTCAGGGCACTGCTGATCTGCGCCGACAAGGCAAGCAAGTGTTCGGTAACATACGAAGTACAGTATGATGTATCGGGCAGCTCCGAAGGCGGCTCGTTGGGTACCTGGGATATCAAATACTCCACTTCAGAACAGGTGGATATTGACCTTGACTTCCTAGAGGGCAAAGAGGTGTACCTGCTGCTGAAGGTTACCAGCAAAGGCGATTCCACGGATGATGTCGCGCTGTGGATGGCACCCAGGGTGACCAACCCATAAACATAGCTTGTGTTGCATGAGAGGCTGCCTGATTTTCGAGCAGCCTCTTATTATTTTCTGTAAGCGGTTGACTCACCCCCTCAGGTTTATAAATCCTTCACCATGTACAGATCAAGCTGGCGAAAGCCGCGCTTCTCATAGTACCCGCGTGTGCCTACGGCGGCGATCACAGCCAGGCGGGAAAGGCCTTTCTCGCGCGTCACGCGGTCCGCGTGTTCAAGCAGGCTGGTACCCAGTCCACTGTGCTGGGCGGCGCCGTCGCGTTCAGTACCCACCGGCAGCGATTGGCCGTACACATGCACTTCGCGGATAATGGCGGCTCCCTCCAGATCGCGGATGGCGAGGGCAGGCGAGCCGGGGTGCGGGAAGGAGAGCCGCAGGTAACCCGCGATCCTGTCTTCAGGAGTGGTAAATGACAAAAAATGCTCCTCCGAAGCGGAAGGGGTGTACACCAGGTCAGAGAAGGCCAGGTTATCGGCTTCCACTACCTGCCCCTTAACCTCGCGGCAGCGGATGCAGCGGCAGGCGTTGCCACGTCGCTGCAGCTCGCGCTGCACGTCCTGGCGCAGGCTGGTGCGGCGATTGCCCTCCACCACGTGGAAGGAGGGAATATCACGGATGATACGGTTGACACGGCAGTACGCAGGGATGAGGGGTTTGATATCCGCGATGAGGGCTACCAGTTGCTCGGTGGTGTAGGGGGTATATTCGCCGCGCTGCCAGTAGTGGTACAGCTCCGCGGTTTCGAGCAGCTGGGTGGGATAGATCTTCAGTTCATCCGGTGCGTAGCCGTCCGTCCACAGGCGGGCGAAGTCCTCGCGGTCAGATTCAGGTGTCGCACCCAGCAGGTTGGGCATCCAGTGCAGCACGATCTTAAAACCGGCGGCGCGCAGCAGGGTAACAGCGCGCAGGGTGTCAGCGGTCTTGTGACCGCGCTGGTTGAGTGCGAGGATGGTATCGTCCAGGCTTTGCGCGCCCATCTGTACCTTTGTCACACCCAGTTGGCGCAGCCACACCAGCTCATCGCGGTCGATGTCATCCGGCCGGGTCTCGATGACCAGCCCCACGTTGCGGTGGAGGGCGTTTTCGTTGAGCGCGTGAGCTTTCTTCAACTCGATGAGATCACCGGAAACGTGTGCACCGGCGACCGGTTCAGTGATGTCAGCCGGTTCTTCTCCGGGGGGCGTGCTGTCGGCGTTCATGGCGTGAAAGCAGCGGCGGATGAACCACTCCTGGTAGGCGCGCGGGTAGCAGCTCCAGCTGCCGCCGAGAACCAGCAGCTCGATCTTGTCGTTGGGGTGACCGACCGCTTCGTATTCGCGGATGCGTGAATTTACCTGGTCAAAGGGATCAAAGTGGTTCTGGAAGGCGCGTGCCGCACCGGGTTCGTCCGCCAGGTAGCTCTTGGGCATCTGGTACTCGGTCGGGCAGAAGATGCACCGTCCAGGGCAGGGGGCATCCTTTGTGAGCACGGTGACCGTGGTGACGCCTGATAGCGTGCGTACTGGTTTCATGCGGATGCGCGCCAGAAAGGTCGGGTCGTCCGTCCATTCACCCTCGGCCACCAGTTCGCGGTAGGCGGCCACCAGCACGTGCTTGGCGATGAGCGCACCATCGGGCATGGGGTTGGAACGCAGCGCGCGGTCCAGACGGATGCCGGCGCGCACCTCCTCCAGCACAGTCCTGGCCCGTTCCAGTTGTTCGGGGGTATATTGGCGCGCTTTGCGCCAGTTATTGATCAGTTCGTTTGTCTTCATCGGAATGTATAATGGGGCTATGCGGCAGGAAGTCTTTCAGCAATTGCTGAACATCAATAAAGAATTCTACCAGAGTTTCGGTCAGGCTTTCGCGCAAACGCGGCGCCGCGTGCAGCCGGGGGTGCGGCAGGTGCTGGAGGCGTGGATTACGGATGGCGACTGGCTGGATATCGGTTGCGGCGGTGGTGTGCTGGCACAGGCATGGCGTAACGCCGGGCTGAAGGGGAGTTATACGGGGGTCGATTTCAGTGACCCGCTGCTTACCGAGGCACGCGGGTTGACCACCGGCCTGGCGGGCAGCGCGGATCTCACCATAAGCTTTAACCAGGTTGACCTGGCGGCGGAGAATTGGACGGAGGCGCTGCCCCTTCAGGCCTTCGACGGCGCGATTTCATTCGCTGCACTGCACCACATTCCCTCCGCTGAATACCGCCAGCGTCTGCTGAACGCGGTAGCGCGGCTGCTAAAACCCGGAGGTCTGTTCATTCATTCGGCGTGGCAGTTCCAGCACAGTCCTAAACTGCTTGCGCGCGTGCAGCCCTGGGGGCTGGTGGATCTGGCTGACCACGACGTTGAGGAAGGGGATACGCTGCTGGATTGGCGCTATCACCCTGGTGGTACTGAGGGTGCTCCGGGGCTGCGCTATGTGCACCTGTTCACGCCTGCGGAGCTATTGGAGTTGACCGCCGGCGCGGGTTTTGAGATCATCAGTGAGTTCGAGTCAGATGGCAGCGGGGGAAGACTGGGGTTATACCAGGTCTGGCGGCGCAAAGGATTATAGAGGGTTTTCCAGGTCATCGAAATCTGATTTCAGCAGCGCGGGCAGTTCTCCGCGGATGCGCCGGCGTACCTGGTTGAGGTGGTAGTTAACCGCGCGCCGCGACAGGTTGAGCATCGCGGCGATCTCAGCGCTGGTGAAGCCGCGGGTGGATAACTCCAGCACCTGGCGCTGACGCCTGGTGAGATCAGTGCGGGCGGCGGTGGTGCGCGGACGGCCCGGCGTGCGCTGCGGTGCGATGATGACGGTGGCATTCACCTGGCTGGCAGTAAGCTTTCCTGCAGGGGCGTTACGCAGAATAGGCAGGGGACGCAACCCGGTGTTTACCGCGGCCACCAGTTCGGCTGCGCTGAGGTCGACTTCAAGTTGAATGACAGTAGCGTCATCCGGCAGATATAGCAGGCGGGTCATTGGGGGCTCCAGCGGGTGAGAGTGCAGGTAACGTCCATTTGGCTAAGGGTCTCAATTAAATGATAGAACTAATATTCTATATATTAATCCATCCTTCACGGGTTGTCAAGCCGGTGAATGCGCGCCCGCCAGGAAGGTTTACAAAGATGAATACTGTGGGTGATGTTGAAGGTAGTTATAATCAATTACTTGAGAAGATTGTCCGGCCCTGCATGAGGTTCACGTAATGTCTGAAACGAACACAGCTTTTCGGCGCAGTAAACAGAAAAATCCCTGGTGGTTCTTTCTCTGGGGGTTGCTGCTGGGATTGCTGCTGGCTGTTTTGGCCGCCGGTGTTATATTGGGTTTATCGCTACTGCGAGCGCGTGCGCAAAATACCGCATTTATTAATGAAGCTCCCGATGCGTATGTGCAGTTGAGCGTTGCCGCTGACGGCTGTGGGGTTACGCGCGGCGAGATGAGCGGCGCGACCGCGGTAAACGGGCTTACCTGGGTCATCGAAGATGCCGATGGTTTTGCGGTGCTCGAGCGTGGCGCGGAGAACGAATACCGGTATCGTTACTTCGCCACGGGTCATTACACCGTGCACATCAAGGCCTGGTACAACGGGCTTTATTACATCATCAGCAACGAGGTTGAGATCGACTGCTGAGAGCGTTTATTAGAATGGTCCAAATCTGATCAGCGTACCGAGCCACAGGAAGAAAGCGACCAGGGGGAAAATTATCAGCCAAAGTTTTGCCGTAAAGCGCATCCACTTGCCGTAACTGACCGAAGCCAGCCCGATACTGATGAGCAGGATGGCGTTGGTGGGGTAGGCCAGGTTGGTGAAGCCGTCACCGAAGCAGTAGGCACTGACGGTGAGCTGGCGGGTCACGCCCACCAGGTCGGCCAGCGGCAGCAGGATGGGCATCATCAGCACCGCCTTGGCGCCAGCTGAGGCCACAAAGAATTCCACCATAAGCGCCAGCAAGAAGATGGTGAGCACGGCTGCCAGGGGTGAAGCGCCTTCGAGCAGGCTCGCACCCCGGTACAGCAGGGTATCGATAACCTTGCCGTTCGAAACAATATGTTTTGTGCTTGCCGCCATCAGGATGAGCGGGATACCCGGCGCCAGCCCAAGGATGCCATCCTTGAGCGCGCGGCCGATGAGCCGCCAACCGCTGCCTGAAACAACACCGCTCACCAACCCGCCGATGAAGAACAGCAGACCCACCAGCGGCAGCGTGTAATCAGCGATGGCGGGTACGAACGGCCCGGTCAGCAGCACCGCGATGATGAGCAGCATGAACGCACCGAACACCAGTGCAGCCCTGCCTGTGCGGGGGTTACTGACAGAGGCTTCAAGATCAAGGTGCTTATAATGTGCATGATCCACCTGGTCTTCCTTATAAACGAGCGAGGAGGTCGGGTCGCGGTCGATGCGGCGCGCGTAAGTGAGCAGGAACCACGCCAGCGCGGCGTAGAACACGATGAACACCGGCAGGCGCAGCAGGGCACCTGAAAAGAGCGGGAGGTCAGCCAATTTTTGCGCCACGCCAATGGTAAAGGGGTTGGTGATCGCTGCCGAGAAGCCGATGTTGGTGGCCAGCACGCTCATGCCCAACCCTACCAGCGCGTCCCAGCCAAGCGAGTAGGAGAGCGCGATCAACAGCGGCACCAGCGGGATGATCTCCTCAAGGATGCCGAAGAAGCCACCCAATAGCATGAAGAACAGCGATACTACCAGCAATAATGTGTATCGCCGCGAACGAAAGCGTTTGACGATCTTTGCCAGCACAGAGGTGAGGATGCCGCTTTTTTCCAGCACGGCAAAGGCCCCACTGACCAGGAGGATGAAGACGATGATGGTGATAATGATGAGGCTGTCATCACCCCACAGCACCTCCACCGGGGCGGTGAACCAGCGCCAGAGCGGGTATTCCGGGCGCTCGATGACCTGGTAGGAGGCTGGGTCGATGAGGGTGCGTCCATCGACATCATAGCGCTCGTAACTGCCTGCGGGCAGCACGCGCGTGAGGATTCCCGCGGCGATCATCAGTACCAGTAAAATCAGGGCGGATTGAATGAAGGTCTTTGTACCGATCTGCGCTCCGGCTTTTTGCTCCATTGGGGGACCATCCTCGCGACGATGTGGTTTCGTATTAGTTTAGACCGGGAGATGTTCTGTGTCAAATTCCCCGGCGCTGTAAAAAGGTTTTACTGGAATACAAAGCGCTGGTATGATTATGCCAGTTACATGACCGAGCCCACAGAAGCCATCATCACCATCTCCGGGCGGCGCGTGCCTTACCGCGTCGTGCGTTCCACGCGCGCCAGGCGGCTGCGTGTGACCGTGAAGGAGGGTCAGGTGACTGTGACACTGCCCCGTGGGGTGAGGGAGAGCGAGGCGGAGCGGTTGCTGCAGCAGCACGGCGCCTGGCTGCTCAAACACCTGGATGCGCCCACGCGCAGAAAAAAACCAGCGCAAACCCTGCCGGCGGATGTGATCCTGCTGCGCGGAACAGCACACCGCATCGAGGTCATCGAAGAACCCGAACGCCTGTCGCGCTTGCGTGTGGAAGAGAAGTCCGGCAGGTTACTGGTGCGGGTACCGCCTGGCACGCGTGAGCCGCCGCGGCGGTTGGTGGTTCCGTGGCTCAAAGCGCAGGCACGTTCGATCATTGAGGCGTCTGTCAGGCGGCAGGCGGCGTGCATGAGCGTTACATACAAAATCATCTCCATCCGTGATCAGCGCACGCGCTGGGGCAGCTGCTCGAACCAGGGGTCCCTTTCGTTCAACTGGCGGCTGGTGATGGCGCCGCCCGCGGTGCTGGAGTACGTAGTGGTGCACGAACTTGCGCACCGCAGGCAGCAGAATCACTCAAAGGCTTTCTGGCAGGTTGTGGCGCAGTATTACCCGGATTTCAAGGCGGCGCGTGCCTGGTTGCGCGCGAACGCTTCGCTGCTGCGTCCGCATGACACGCTGTAACCGATGAAAAGGTATAATAAGTACAATGGAATTTACGATACACACTGATTTTCCCTACGAAATGGCAGCTGAGTGGAACGCGCTGCTGGCGGAAAGCGCGACACACGTGCCTTTTCTGCGCTGCGAGTACCTGTCGGATTGGTGGGCTACCCGCGGCGGTGGCGAATGGCCGGATGATTCCATGCTGACCATCATCAGCGCGCGCGAAAATGGCAGTCTCGTTGGCATCGCGCCGTTCTTCATCGCTGAGCATGAGGAAAAACAACAACTGCTGCTGCTGGGTAGCATCGAGATCAGCGATTACCTAGATATTATTTGCCGAGTGGAAGACACCGGTCGCTTTCTCTCTGCGCTGCTGGTTTTTATCCGCGAGAAGTTCGCGGCGACTGACCGGATCTCGGGCATCGACCTGTACAACATCATCGATGATTCGCCCACTCTCGAGGAACTCGAAGGAGCTGCTAAAGCGCTTGACCTCGAGACGCACATCCGCAAGCTGCAGCATTCTCCCTACATCCCGCTGCCAGGCAACTGGGAAGTGTACCTGGAGGGGCTTGAAAAAAAACAGCGCCATGAAATCCGCCGCAAGATGCGCCGCGCCAGCGAGGGCGAAGCGCAGGTGAAGCTGTACTTCACTGAAGAAGCTGGAAAGCTCGAAGATGATATGGACGACTTTTTGGAGCTGATGGCACAGGACGAAGCCAAAGAGGACTTTCTGTCACCGATGATGCGCGAACAGATGAAATCGGTGATGCGCTGCGCGTTTACCGAGGACTGCCTGCAGCTGGCTTTCCTTGAGATCGGTGGCCAAAAAGCAGCGGCTTACCTGAGTTTTGATTTTCTCAACCGCATCTGGGTGTACAACTCAGGGCTTGATCGGCGTTACATGGAATATTCACCCGGCTGGGTGCTGCTTGGGCATCTGCTCAAGTGGGCCAATGAACACGGGCGCGAGGAATTTGACTTCATGCGCGGTGATGAAGACTATAAGTACAAGTTTGGCGCGGTGGACCGCTTTGTGATGCGCGCCACTATCGAATTCTGATGCTGGCTGACGAAATCATAAACGGGTGCCACCGGCACCCGTTTTTTTCACGGTAACCGAGATCTACTACATCTCACCTTTTGACCAGCGCTGGATGAGCCGGTAGAAGAAATCCACCATCTTGTGCATATTTTCAATCGAAATGCGCTCGTTGATACCGTGTATGCGATCCAGATCACTCTTGTGCATCAGGATGGGGGTGAAGCGGTACACACGGGAGGAAATGGCGTGGTAATTGCGCGCGTCGGTAGCGCCAAGCATATTGCTGGGGGCGCAGGCAGTTCCCGGGTAGAGTTCGCTCACTACGCTGGCGATGTGCTGGTATGCCGGCGCATCTGAAGGCGATATGGGAGAGGGGTCGATGGCGTAATCGGGCATGGGTTCAAAGCTAACACGCTCATCGTTGATCACTGACTGAACGCGCTCAATGACCTCGGCAACGGTATCACCGGGTAACAACCTGAAGTTAACAACCGCCTCAGCGTACCCCGGCAGCACGTTATCCTTAACCCCGCTGTGAAAGATCGTGGGGGCAGTGGTGGTGTGGATGGAAGCGGCGGTTTCCGTCTGTGCTGCCAGCTGGCGGCGCACCAGTCCGCCAAACAACCACAAGTTGGCAAAAGCTACCTGCAGCATCCTTGGCGCCGCCGGGCTCAAACCCTTGAACATTGGCTCCACAGCCTTCACACGATATGGGAAAGGATGGGTCTGCAAACGATCTATGGCGCGCGCCAGGATGCCGATGGCGGTTTCAGGCGCAGGCGTGGAGGAATGCCCCCCCTCGGCATCGACACTGAATTTAAGCGAGAGGTATCCCTTTTCTGCCACACCGATAGGGGCGGTGTACCCTTTGAAGCCCGGCAGTACACCATCCAGCACGGCGGTGCCTTCGTCCAGTACTGCATGCACGCGGATGCCCTTATCTTTCAGGTATCTGACGATTGCCCGGGCACCATGACCCAGCACTTCTTCGTCGTGTGCGAAGGAGAGCAGGATGGTTCTCTCCGGCTGGTAATTTTGTCCAAGCAGGTACTCGACGGCTTCCATTACTGCGATCAGCTGGTTCTTGATATCCAGGCTGCCCCTGCCCCAGATGAAACCGTCAGCGATGCGCCCGGAAAAGGGGGGATGCGTCCATTTGTCCAGCGTGTGTTCATCAGCGGGCACCACGTCCTGGTGCGCCATGAAGACCACCGGGTCGAGGGTGGGGTCCTTGCCCTGCCAGGTGTACAGCAGGCTGAAGCCTCCCAGGATTTCGCGGGTGAGAGCGGCGTGCAGGCGCGGGTATGTGCTCTCGAGGAAGGCGTGCAGCGTATGGAAATTGGCGGAGTTATTCTTCGCCGGGTCTTCACTTGAGATGGTTTCAATCCGTATCGCGGCGGAGAGGTGTTCCGCGATTCCATCAGGTTCCAGCTGCAAGCCGGAGAAGTCAGAATTGAAATGGAGGGTCTGACTGCCGCCAGCGCGAACGAATAATACTGTGCGCACGACAACGATGACTGCTACAATGACGAGCAGAGCAAGGAGTAATAACAGGAATTCCATGAGCACCTCTTCTGCAATGTAGAAAGCAAACGATCGGGGGACAATGGGACCGCGGTGTAACCAACTGCGCCGCTTGACCCGCCATTCGATCCAATTACGGGTAAGCCCTGCAAAACAGAACCCGGCGGCTTTACCAACCGGGTCCTGTAGATCTTATGGGTACAATTTACAGCTTGATCTCACTGCCGAGGATGAAGTTTTCCAACCCCTTGATGAGAGATTCCTTATCCTGCAGCATGGAAGTGACAACATCACCGATCGAGATAACGCCCACCACTTTGTCATCATCGATCACCGGTAGATGGCGGATGTGCTTATCTGACATTTGGGCCATGCAGGTCTCAACCGATTGCCCTGGTTTCACGTAATAGACCTTATCGGTCATCACCCGATTTACCGGAGTGTGTTCGTGGTTGCCCATGAGGATGCCGCGCCAGGCGTAATCGCGCTCTGAGAAGATGCCGACCACCTTTTCATCCTGCAGCACCAGCACAGAACCGATCTGTTTCTCTTTCATTAATTTCAAACAATCAATAATTGAAGTCTCCGGTGAGACAGAGAAAACCTGTTTGCCTTTTTTGTTCAAAATGGATGCTACTGTAGCCATAATCACCTCCGGGGTCAGTTGAGTGGTTGATCAGTCTCTTAATAATAGCCTAAAGTTGAATACCTTGTCAACCAACGCCGCCTTATTCCCTGATTGACCGTGAAAAATCTCGTGTGATTAATCCTCTCGATATCTCTGTATAATGAAAAGAAGCAAGGGTGATCAATCAGGAGGTTGAAATGTCAATCCGGTTATTCAGATTCATGCTTGTAAGCCTGGTTATTTTCATGCTGGTTTCGTGCGGCAATTCTCCCACGATGAGTTCAGAAGACAGGATCAATACATCGGTGGCGCAGACGGTGGCTGCAGCACAACCCTCTGGCGCGCAGCTGCCCACGCCGGGGGCGGCAATGCCGAGCGACACAGCGCCGGCCCCTGGCGAGCAGGCCACCCTCACACCCATCCCCCTGCCCACGTTGGCACAGCCAACCGCCACTTTCACTGCCAGCCCCACACCTGATACCTGTTACCAGGCAAAGTGGATCCAGGACGTGACCATCCCTGATGGCACCAAGATAGCGCCTAACGCTACCTTTACCAAGACCTGGCGCATTCAGAACACCGGCACCTGTACCTGGAATACCAGTTACGCAGTGGTTTTTGACAGCGGTCACAGCAGCGGCGCGCCGGCTACGACGCAATTGCCATCAAACGTGCCGCCCGGTGGAACGATCGACGTTTCTGTAGTCATCACTGCGCCCGCAACTAACGGTGATTACAACTGGAAGTTCATGCTGCGCAGCGACAGCGGGCGCATCTTCGGTTTTGGTGCTGGTTACGCCTACCCGATGACGTGTGTAATTAAGGTTGCGCCAGTCACCCTCTTGCCTATAGCGCCTGGCATTGTTGAGATATTACCTATGGAATCTATGAAATACGACTTTGCCTCCCATTACTGTGATGGAACCTGGCAAAATGGACACGGTGTCTCTCTACCATGTCCGGGTACAGACAGCGACTCGACAGGATTTGTGCTACTACGGGAAAATCCGAAATTTCAGGATGGCGTTACACAAAGCGGAAAATCCCTCTTAACCCACCCGGAGTGGGTGGATGATGGAAGAATTGTTGGTTTTTACCCCGGCATAACGATTGAGAGCGGTTATCGGCTAAAGGCTCTGCTTGGATGTGGTTACGGTGGGTCGAACTGTGATGTTTACTTCAGAGTGGATATCTCTTCAAGTTCTGGTCCTGCGTTATCATTAGGATCCTGGCGTGTTGTGTACACAAATGCGCCAGTTTCTATTGATATTGACCTGACGCCATATGCAGGCAGTACTTTGGACTTTCGGTTAAGCGTAAGTACGAATGGGTCTTCATCACAGGATTGGGCGCATTGGTTCAAGCCGCGCATCATTAAATAACCCTGTCATCCGAGTGCTGGCTTGAACGCACCCATAACTGTTTTGCCGGTTTTTATCTGTTAGAATTCTGAACAATGAATAGAACCATCAAGCTTCTGTTGATGATCGGCCTGCCGGTCATTGGCCTGATTGCCGGGTACCTGTTGATGGCACGCACCGTTGAGGCGAATATTGACGGGGCTGCGCTCAGCATTCGTACGCGCGCGCTCACAGTCGGCGGCGCCCTGCGTTCGGCGGGTTACCCCGTGGCAGAGGGTGATTCCGTGCTTCCCCCGGCAAATAGCTGGCTTTCAAAAGCCGTTGCCATCCAGCTGGACCGGTCCAGGTTTGTGCGCATCATCCGAGTATCCGGGGAAGAACCTGTAGAGATCTCCACCTCCGCACGAACCGCGGCTGAGATCCTTGGGCAGGTTGGTATTAATCCGGGTGAACTGGATCGCGTGACCTTGAATGGTACGGTTGTAGCACTTACCGATAAACTGCCCCAGGCCAGTGAGATTACGCTGGTATACCACCCGGTAGCAGCGATAAAGCTCAACCTGGATGGCAGCGAGCAGACGTTCGCCTCCAGCGCTTCAAATCTTGGCGGCGCGCTGTGGCAGGCGGGTATCCGGCTGCGCGACGGCGACCGTGTCTTCCCGGCGCTGGACACCCCCCTTGAGGACGGGCTTGAAGTTGAGATCCACACCGGCAGATCTCTGACCATTGCGGTGGATGGGACGACCGTGGAGGGCTACAGCGCCGCGAAAACGGTGGCGGAGGCGCTGGCCGAAAGTAATGTGATCCTGCAGGACCAGGATTACAGCCAGCCTGGTGCTGCTGATCCCTTACCGGAAGACGGCCTGATCCAGGTAACCAGGGTTACCGAAGAAATTCTTTCGGAACAGAGGTTGATCCCCTTTGAGACTGAATCACTGGCGGATGACACAATGTTCATGAACGAGCGTAAAGTGACGCAGGAGGGTGTGAACGGTTGGGCGGCGACGCGCGTGAAAGTGCGCTACGAGAACGGTGTTGAAACGGCGCGTGAAACCCAGGGTGAGATTGTGTATTCAGAACCGGTAGCACAGATCGAGTATTACGGTACAAAATTGCTCGAAAACTATGTTGACACCCCTGAAGGCGCGCTCAAGTATTACATGGCGGTAGACGTCGTGGCCACCTCCTATTCTCCGTGCCGGCTGGGCGTGGAAGGGTTGTGTTCCAACATCACCGCCTCCGGCCGCATTCTGCAAAAGGGAATCGTCGCCTTCAAACGCGACTGGTTCAACCTGTTCAGGGACACGAGAGTATTTGTGCCCGGTTATGGGATCGGCATTGTCGCGGACAAAGGAACTTACCCATATAGCGATAAGTGGATCGACCTGGGTTATACCGACGCGGATTACGTGCTCTGGGGAGCGAAAAAGGTAACCGTCTACTTCCTTTCTCCGGCACCAGCCGGGTTCACAGGAGTATTGCCATAGAAATCCCGCCGCTGGATGTACGTTCGCTGCTGAGGCGTTATCACCTTGACCCGCGCAAAGGGCTGGGTCAGAACTTCCTGGTCGATCATAAGGCGTTGTGCAGCATCGTTGAGAGCGCCGGGCTTACCGGGCAGGAAGAGGTGCTAGAAATAGGTGCCGGACTCGGCAGCCTCACCCGCCTGCTGGCAGGCAAAGCCGGGCGAGTCAAAGCTGTGGAAATTGATCACAGGCTGATTCCCGTGTTGCGAGAGGTGGTAGCGAGCTGCTCCAATGTTGAACTGCTCCAGGGAGATATCCTGGAACTTGATCCCGCACGGCTCATGAGCGCACCGGGTTACGTCGCAGTGGCGAACATTCCTTACTACATCACTTCGGCCATTGTGCGCCACCTTCTGGAAAGTCCGACCCGACCAGCGCGCCTGGTGCTCACCATGCAAAAAGAGGTCGCTGAGCGCATCTGCGCTGAACCGGGAGACCTATCACTATTGGCGTTGAGCGTGCAGGTGTTCGGTCAGCCTTCGATCAAAGCCACCATCCCGGCAGCGGCTTTTTACCCGGTACCGGGCGTCGATTCGGCTACATTACGGGTGGACCTTTACACCCAGCCTTTCTTTAATGACGAGCAGAGGGGAATGTTCTTCACACTGATCCGCATGGGATTCGCGCAAAAGCGCAAAATGCTGCGGAACACGCTGGCAGCCGGCTTACATATAAGTGGAGAAGAAACAGCACGCTACCTGCTCGCCGCGGGAATCGACCCGCAGCGCCGCGCGCAGACGCTCAGCCTGGTCGAATGGAAAACGCTGGTAAATGAGATGGTGGGGGTGCTGCCCGGTAAGGGTGGTGGGGCTTAACTGGTTGTGGTGCGGTGCGGCAACGCTTCAATATCCCGGTAGCGCAGTATCAGGCTCCACACGCGCAGCGCCGCTTCCACCTGGATCGACAGGTTCATCTTGGATTTTCCGCGCGTGCGTTCAGCAAAGTAGATGGGTACTTCCTTGATTCTGAAACCCAGTTTGTGCGCCAGGTACGCGGTTTCGACCATGAATACATAGCCGTTTGAGAGCACCCTGTCCCACGGCATGGCGGCTAATGCCTCGCGGCGCCACAGCCTGAAACCCCCGGTGAGGTCTTTGATGGGCATTTGCAGGATGGTGCGCGCGTAGGTATTTCCAAAGTTAGAGAGACCCTTGCGCCATGTTGGCCAATCACTGTCAAGGCTGCCACCCCGGGTATACCTTGACCCGAAAATCACATCATTCCCTTCAATTGCATTAACAAATTCCACCAATTTTTCCGGTTCGTGGGAGAAATCAGCATCCATGTGGGCGATAAGGTCGACGTTTTTTTCGAGCACCTGGTGGAACCCGGAGATGTACGCGGTGCCGAGTCCAAGTTTTCCGCTGCGGTGCAACACAGAGATCTGACCGTTAAACTTAAGCGCGAGTTTATCCGCCAGTGCGCCGGTGCCATCAGGGCTGTTGTCGTCGATCACCAGGATGGAAAGATCCTCGAGCGGCAAGGCGCGCAGCCGTTCCACGATCAGCGGCAGGTTTTCGACTTCATTGTAGGTGGGTATGATGACGCAAATGCTCAACGGGTCTCCAGTTACACCCAAGAGGCGGGCGAATGAGGTAATTCTACCAGTTGCGACGGAAAATGGAGCTACTTAATGTGTTGTTTTTCGGAAACTGTTATTCGGCTTTTGCTGCACCCATGCTGCGGATGAGTTACTCCTTGCCGTCGAGCATGCGTGCCAGGTCTTCAGCGGTTTTGCGCAACTCCAAAAAGAGCACCCCCAATTTGGCTTCCGGTTGCACCAGCGTGGTGAGCACAGCGTCTTTACCGACAGCGAGCAATACAACGTAGCCATTGCTCCCCCTGGTGTAAAGCTGTTCAAGGGTGCCCAGTCCCATCTCTTTGTTGATCTGTTCACCGAGAGAAAGCATAGCTGCCGACATAGCGGAGATGCGGTCTTCGCTCATCCCATCCGGCAGGGCGGAAG
>CAYMGO010000004.1:23360-40156 GCA_964390015.1 uncultured Anaerolinea sp.
GCTGCCGACATAGCGGAGATGCGGTCTTCGCTCATCCCATCCGGCAGGGCGGAAGCCATGATCAGCCCATCCAGGCTGATGAGAGCGGCGGCATCAACTTCAGGAACGCCGTGCTGCAGGATGCGCATACGATCGATCAGTGCTTGCTGGTCAATTTTCCCCAAATGTACACCTCGTTTTCGTTATTGGTTATTTCCGCTTCTTCATAATTTAACACAGGCAAGGATGCGTGTCAAGAAAAGCGAATTTCAGCATCAGGTGTCACTCCGTTGATTTCTGATCACGAAAAGCTGCGCGAAGAGGATCGCTCCCAGGATGATAACGCAGCCGATCACCTGGAGCGGGTTCAGGCTTTCGTTCAAAAAGAGCACACCCGCGATGGCCGCGAAGACCGCCTCCAGGCTGAGGATGAGCGCGGCGTCAGCCGAGGGAGCTTTTTTTTGCCCGATGGCCTGGAATGTGAACCCAAGCGCGACTGAAAGCAGGCCGGCGTAGAGCAGGGGCAGCCAGCTGGCGCGCAGTGCTGGCATGGTGACTGGTTCAATGAACATGCTCATCACCATGTGGATCAGACCACATACCAGGAACTGTCCGACGGAAAATACAAAAACATCCATTTTATTTACCGCCAGCCCCACCACGATCACGTGCAGCGCCCATACTGCCGAACCGGCCAGCAGGATCAGGCTGCCCGCAGAAGGGATCAGCACCAGCCCGCCTGTGCTGAGCAGGTAAGTACCGGCAAGCGCGACCAGGGCGGCGATCCAGGTGACCAGGGAGGTGCGTTGCCGCCAGAAGAGTGCCAGCAGGATGGGAACGAGCACCACGTAGGTGCCGGTGATAAACCCGGCGGTGCTGGCGGATGTGGTGCCGATGCCGATCTGCTGCAGAGAACTGGCAACAAAGAGCACGGTGCCGGCGAGCAGCACCCAACCGAAACCCGCCCTGCTGCCGCGTAAGCGCCGGTAAACAAAGGGCAGCAGCACTATTCCACCAAACAAAAAGCGCAAGCCATTGAAAGCGTTGAACCCCAGGTGGAAGGAGGCCATGCGCTGCGCGACAAAACCGCCGCCCCAGATGATGGCAGCCAGCAGCAGGTAACTATCTGATACCAACCTGTCGCGCAGGCTGGTTTTTGGGGATTCGTTGCTCATAGGTTACATGATTTTACAGGAGAAAAGAAAAAACCACCCGGTCAATTTCATCCCGGGTGGTTGCGGAGTGACACTTAGCGACCGTGTTTGAATTGCCGGCTGGCGTTTTGCATGCGCCACTGGCGGGCGAACCTTGCCAGGTCGGTGGTAAATTTTGCCCGCATCCAATCACTGGCGAACTTTTCCTGTGGTATTGCCAACAGCTTTTCGTGCATTTCATCCAGCAGCGTCTCGGTGACGCTATTCTCTTCCAGGTTACCCAGCCATAAGGTCTTCTCTTCTTCGGTGAAGGGTACCTGTTTAATGATGTTGATCACCTTCTGCTTCTCCACTTGTGATCTCTCGGCCATTTTTCCTCCTTCTCCGGGGGATATCCTCCGGTCATTTCAATTGTACACGATACAACAGGGTAATTGATGCATGGTGCAACTTTCTGGTAACAGGTGCGTATTATTAACAAAAGGAATATCAGGAGATTAAAATGAATGACAGTGCAAAGAAGCTTTTCCGTTCCAGGGTTAACCGCAAGATCGGCGGCGTTTGTGGTGGTCTGGGTGAATATTTTGGAATCGACCCGACGCTTGTAAGGTTGCTGTTCGTGCTGGGCATTCTCGTCTGGGGAGGCACGCTGATTGCCTACTTGATCTTATTGATCGTGATTCCCGAAGAACCGCTGTAACCCACCGGGTCAGCCAAGGGTGTAAACCCCATGCTGGCGGTTTTGCAGACTGCTGTCGCGCGTCAAAAGTATCATGCGACAGCAGTCTGTTTTATTATTCGTGCCGCAGAGCTTCCACAGGTTCCAGTTTGGCCGCCCGATTGGCCGGGTACAGGCCGAAGAACAGGCCGACCGCTGTGGAAAAAATGGTCGCAAGTAAGATGGCGTTGAGACTGATCTGGGGGTAGAAGGGGGTGTCGTTTGCCACCGCGATCCGTCCCACTACAAAGGAGATCAGCCATCCCAACCCAATGCCGATAATTCCGCCAAAAAGGCTGAGCAGCGATGACTCGGTGAGGAACTGGATCAGGATGTCCTTCTTGCGCGCGCCAAGCGCTTTCCGCAGGCCGATCTCACGGGTGCGTTCGGTGACTGAGACCAGCATAATGTTCATGATGCCGATACCGCCTACCAGCAGCGAGATGCCGGCGATGCCGCCCAGGAAGATGGTGAGTACGCCGGTGATGGTCTTGGCGATATCCACGAAATCCTCCTGTGAAAAGATGGTGAAATCATCCTGACCGATGCGGGTGCGGTGACGGCTGCGCAGGATCTGGGCGATCTCTTCACTGGCCTGGGTGGTCAGCTCCGGAGAAACGACCTGGACGAGGATCGAGTCCAGGCGATTGTCGCTGTGCCTGATCAACCGCGCCTGGGCAGTGCTGAGGGGGATGATGATCAGGTCGTCCTGCGAACCAAAAGATGAACCGCCTTTCGACTCCAGCACACCGGTCACACGGAACGGCTGACCTTCAATGCGCAGGGTTTCACCTACCAGGCCTTCTCGTCGGCCAAAGAGTTTTTCGGCGGTATCCGGTCCGATCAGCGCGACAGAAGATCGACCTAATAGCTGATCCTCCGAGATGAAAGAGCCTTCAGTGACCCTGGCGTTTCGCACCGCTTCGTAGGCGGGAGTTACCCCGTACACGGTCGTGCGGGTGGATTCACCTGCCGCGGCGACCGTGAGCGAATCATTGACCACTGGCGCAACCATGGCCACGGAGGGGGCCTGAAACTGGTCGAGAAAAGCCTCCGCGTCTTCGCTTGTCAGCGGCTCGATCCTGGTCAGTTCTTCCGTCGGATTGCCGCGAATGACGAAGAGCAGATTGCTGCCAATACCGCTGATGGAGCCGGTGATCGTCTCCTGCGCGCCTGCCCCAACCGCCATCATGGCAATTACAGCACCAACACCGATGACAATACCCAGGATGGTAAGGGTGGAACGCAATTTATTGGAATAAAGACTTTCAAGTGCCTCAACAATAGCCTGCCAGAGGTTCATTTGCTGTCCTCCTCGATCAGGCCGTCTTTCAGGCGGATGGTACGATGCGTATTGGAGGCTACATCGGGATCATGCGTCACAATGATCAACGTTGTGCCAAAATTCTGATTCAACTTTAAGAGCAATTCCATGATTTCCCGGCCGGAGCGGGAGTCGAGGTTGCCGGTGGGTTCGTCGGCCATCAGAATGGCCGGGTTATTCACCAGGGCCCTGGCGATGGCAACGCGCTGCTGCTGCCCTCCTGAAAGTTCCGGTGGACGGTGGTTCATGCGGTCGGCCAGACCGACGGATTCCAGGGCGGCAATCGCCCTGTCGCGTCTCTCTTTTGTCACCCCGGCATAGCGCATCGGCAGTTCCACGTTGCCAATAGCGCTTTGGCGCGGCAGCAGGTTGAAGCTTTGAAAAACAAAACCCACCTTGCGGTTGCGGATGTTCGCCAGCTGGTCATCATCCAGTTGGGCGACCTCTTCTCCATCCAGGGTGTATTTACCGCTTGTCGGGCGGTCCAGGCAGCCCAACAGGTTCATCAGTGTGGACTTACCTGAACCTGAAGGTCCCATGATGGCAACTACCTCACCGCGGTCAATGTTAAAACTGACCCCGGCAAGGGCGCGTACTTCCACTTCGCCGAGCTGGTAAATCTTTTTCAGGTCGAGCGTTTGAATGACCGGTTCCATGAGTGTGCCCTAAAAAGGCGGACCCCCGCTGAAATCCATGTCAAGGAACGAGGAGGGCGGGTTGAGGATAACTTTATCGCCTTCCTTCAGTTCACTTGAGATAATCTCACTCATCGAATCCGATGAGGCACCGATCTCTACGTTTACCGCGGTTGGGGCGTTGTTTTTCAATATGTAGACCACCGAGCGGTTATCGACCAGGCGGATGGCGCGGTTGGGAACAGTTATCACATCTTCCAGCTGGCTGACGATGATATTTACTCCAGCCGTCATACCCGGCAACACCTGTTCATCAGCGTTCAGGATTTCGATCGTTACCTTGAAGTTGACCAGGCCTGATTCAATCGTACCCACGCGTGCCACGTTGTGAACCTTGCCCTCGTAAGCCTGGTTGCTGATGGCATCAAAAGTGAGATCCACAGGTTGACCGATATTAATGCGGTTGATGTCTACTTCGGGTACCTGCACATCTACCAGCAGGAGAGAGAGATCGTCCAGCCTGAAGGCTTTGTTGCCGGTGTTTACCAGGTCTCCGGGCATGGCAGTCACTTCAGTGATCGTGCCGCTGAAGGGTGCAGAAATGCGCGAGAGCGCCATGGTGGCTTTTATGGCCGCGATACGCGCTTCAGCGGCAGCGATATCCTCTGGGTCAGCGCCATCCTTCTGGCGTTCCCATTCGCGTTGGGCATCTTCGTATTGCGCCAACGCAACCGCTACCTTTCCCTGAGAGACGGCGAGCTCCTGCTCACCCGGGTTCTGGATCAGGTAGTTCAGGTCTTTCTTGGCTTTTTCAAGGGTTTCACGCGCGTTCGCGAGTGTGCTGAGGGCACCGGCTCTCAACGGGTCATCCTCATCGCGTTCGTCAAACTTATCGTAGTTTTCTTCAGCGGTATTTACCTTGTCTTCAGCCAGTGTCACTGCGGCACTTGCGGCGTCGATCTTATTTTGATTGGTCGTTCGGGCGGTGTCTCCCTGCCAGTTGGACCAAACGGCGCGGTCGTAATCATCACGTGCGTTCGCGAGGTTTAACTGCGCTTGGGCTTTACTCAGGTTTGAGTTGCGCAGATTATCGAGGTTTCGTTGGGCTTCTACCAGTTCCGCCTGGGCCAGGATGATGTTTTGTGGCAAAGAGGATTGGATGAGTTCTGCCAGCACTGTCTCACTAGCCACTTTGTCGCCAACTTCAACATTAATCGCCCCGATGCGCCCGCTCGTCTGCCAGGCAAGCACCGCGCTCTGGTTGGCGCGCACCGTACCTGTTGCACCGACGATTGCCACCAGTTCTCCCCTGGTTACCTCAACGGTCTGCAGTTCCGCTGCAGCGGCTTTGCTGGCGTTCAGGCTATTGAGCACCAGGAATGTCACAAGACCGGCAGCCGCGAGACCGAGAAGGATAAAGAAAATTGTTCTTCCAGATATTCTCTTTTTCATGGATTGTTAACGCTTTCTATAAATTTATTAACCGGCTTTTCAGCAGGGTATAATTTTAGTATGATTTGGCGCCAACTGACCAGGCTTTTCATTCCGCTGCTCATCGCTGCGGTGTTATTGACCAGTTCGGTTATCTTGATGGATGATCCGGTGGATCAGGCGCGCCTTTTCACAGCCGACATTGAGTACGATTATATCGCCTGGCTGGCAAATGCGGCAGGGGAAAAGGCTGCACAAACGCAGTTAAACCCTGTACAAAGGCTGCCAATAGACCAGCAATCACAGGTAGTGGTGCGCTACTTCGATCTGGTACGTGACCTGGAGGTCATCCAGGCCAGGGTGGAGCTGGTTTACGCTGACCCGGGTATTTCCGATCCTGAATTGGAGGCTGCACAGCTATTAGCGCAGCAGCATACCCTTGAACGTTTGCTGGATGGGCTTTCACCGTTGGTGGAATCCATCCTGCAGCACCAGGTTGCCAGGGTGATGGTGGATGAAGGTATCGGCTTCCTGGCGCAGCCGCAACCGCCCGTGCTTTTCCATTCCTCGCCGCTCCCCAAGGCACTCATCGTTTCACCACGCGACACCATCGAACAGGAGGTCAACATCTCGTTGTTGGCCGATTTAAGCCTTGAAGAGATCACCAGGCTCGAGAGAAAAGTGGCGGAGTACATGGATTCCTCTACGCTGGTGGTGGATGTGGGCGGGATCGGGGTTTACCCGACCATGGTGCAGCGTTCCTCAAGCATTGAATGGACGCTTGATACCATCGCCCACGAGTGGACGCACAATTACCTCACACTGCATCCGCTGGGGTGGAATTACGAAACTACGCCTGAGCTGCGCACGATGAACGAGACCACAGCTTCCATTGTGGGTACTGAAATCAGCCTGGAGGTGATGCAGCGCTACTACCCTGATTACTACGCGAGCGTCAGTAAGGTACCAAAGGCGGTGCTGAAGGATGCCGCTTCAAGTGCTTTCGATTTCCGCAAGGAAATGCACACCACACGTGTGAAGGTGGATGAACTGCTTGCGCAGGGCAGGGTGGAAGAGGCCGAGATGTATATGGAACAGCGCCGGATTATGTTTGTGGAAAACGGCTACATGATACGCAAGCTCAACCAGGCGTATTTTGCCTTTCATGGCGCGTACGCCGATCAACCTGGTGGCGCTGCCGGGGAGGACCCGGTTGGACCCGCTGTACGCTCGCTGAGAGCTAAAGCCGGCTCATTGGCGGATTTCCTGCGGCGTATCGCCTGGATGAATTCGTTTACTGACCTGCAAAAAGTGCTTAATTCACATTGATCGGCGCTAACGTGGCGGCGTTGTTGCGGAGGAATTACTCATCTCCGAGTTCCGGCAGATCGCGCTCGATCTCTTCCGGCGTTTGACCCTTTTCCAGGCGGTTGACCACCTCGTCGAACTCTCCCGGAAGGTCATCAGCACCCACTTCATTCTTCATCTCGCGCATCATGCGGCCAAGGGCTTTAGGGTCGTTGTCGATCATGTCCAGGTTGTTGTCATCTGCCAGTGACGCCATCCGGGCATCGTCACCCCGGGCAACCCGCACCTTGCGGATGACTCGTTCCAGCCGCTTTGATCCACAGGAGGGGCAAGTCGTTTGATGATGGTCGTACTCCTGGTAGGTGAGGAAGAGGTCGAAACGATGTTTACATTCTGAACAGCGAAAATCATAGACCGGCATAAGCACCTCGGATTAATAAGTCACGTTTTCCATTATAATCACAGCATATAAGAAGTGTGTTAATTTAATCGTGAGAGGTTGGCGATGTCTCCTGAAGAAGTGTCCTTTGATCTCCTGCACCCGCAGCCATTGTTGATCGTGATTTCCGGCACCTCAGGCGTCGGCAAGGATAGCGTGATCAGGGGCTTAAAACAGCGCGGACTGCCGCTGCATGTAGTTGTTACCGCCACAACCCGCGCTCCCCGCGAAGAGGAGCAGCACGGGAGGGATTATTTCTTTTTTACTTACGAGGAATTCGAAACCCGCATCAAGGATGGCTGGTTCGCGGAGCACGCTGTGGTCTATACTGATCTCAAGGGCATCCCGCGCCACCAGATCGAAGAAGCGCTGGCGAGCGGCAAGGACGTGGTGGCGCGCGTGGATGTGCAGGGGGCAAAAACCCTGCGGGGCCAGTATCCGCAGGCAGTGCTGATCTTCATTGTCCCCGGTTCTTTCGATGAGTGGTATCAACGTCTCACCCGCCGCGGCACCGAATCAGAGAAGGATCTACGGGTGCGAGTGGCAACTGCCCGCGAAGAGGTGAAGCAAATCGGGCTGTTCGATTATGTGGTGGTGAACGCTGAAGACGAGATCGATAAGGCGGTCGACGACGTGGTTTCTATCATCAAGACCGAACACATGGCGGTTAACCACCGCCAGATCCTCTGATGGAGAACTTCTCTCAATCACAGGCAGACCAACAGCCTCAAACTCCACCACCCGGCAGGCCGATGACGGTGAGATTGCCGGCCAAACAATCGCTGGTCACCTACGTACTCATCGGGGTGACCGTGGCGGTTTACCTGCTGCAAATGCTCTCCACCTCCATCAGCCAGGGTGGGGTTGACTGGCCTTTCCTGCTGGGTGGTAAGATCAACCCTTACATACTGCGCGGGGAGTTGTGGCGGCTGTTGACCCCGGCGTTGCTGCACGGCAGCCTGCTGCACATTGCCTTTAATATGTACGCGCTGTTCTCGCTGGGCAGTTCACTGGAGCGCTATTATGGTCACGGCAGGTTTCTGCTGCTTTATGGCATCGGCGCATTCTGCGGTAACGCGCTGTCGTTTTTGCTCTCTCCCAATCCCTCGCTGGGGGCATCCACGGCGGTGTTCGGGTTGGTGGCGGCGGAGGGCGTGTTCATTTACAAGAACAGGAAACTATTCGGTCCACGGGCGCGCGCCATGCTCACCAACCTGGCACTCATCGTGGCCGTCAACCTGATGATCGGCTTGCAGCCGGGCATCGATAACTGGGGGCACCTCGGCGGGTTGATTGGCGGCGCGGCATTCGCCTGGTTCGCCGGCCCGCTGCTGCAGGTGCAACAAACTTATACCGGGTACGAGCTGACTGATACGCGGTCTGGCAGCAATTTACTTAGTGGAATGCTGCTCTCGGTAGGGTTGTTTGGGACACTGGTTATCATCAAATTCCTGTCACAGTAAATAAAAACGGCAGGGAAAAACCCCTGCCGTTTCATGCAGCATCTGGAATTTCTAAGGTTCACTCACTGAAAGCCAGTTGAGGTTTACAACAACCGGGTAATCCTCAAAAGAAGAAACTGAGAAACCCACCTGACCTTCTTTCAGATTATTATCCTGAATCGTTCTCGCCAAAACACCATTAATGTACAAAGACAAATTGTTGCCCTGGCAGACGATCGAGTAGAGGTTCGTGCCCTTGCCCATGTTAATGGCCGTTGATCCTCCGTTGTACAAGCGCTGATAATCCTTGAGTTGCACGGCATCGTAGTAGTAGATATCGTAAAGACCACTATTGGTCACGTTAAATTCGTACCAACCGCGGTCAGGGTCGTAGCGGCAGAGCAGCGCGACCATGTTATTGTTATTGCCGAGGTTTTCAGCTTCAAATTCAACTACAACATCCTGGTAGGTCCATGGATCGTAGAGGACGTAGGGCCATAGAAACGAATCTTGCAGGTCGAAGACGAGGGTTCCGTTTTCGGAAAAGACACCCATTTTCGGGTCATCTGAATCACCGCTCATTGAGAAGAGGGTGTAGTTATCCAGGCCTCCATCGAACTCATCAAAGAAATAAGCTTCGCCGCTGCTGCTGGTGGAACCACTGTCATCGGTATCGTCAGTGCTGAACTGGCTGACAACTTTTAATTCGTCGCCATTGAGTTCGCCTTCCATATACTCACCGGTGTTGTAACGCAAGACGCTGATCGCCAGATTTTTCTCTGCGCCATGCGTGCGGATCACGGAACAATAATCCGCCATTGTCCCATCAGTACCCAGAACCAGACCTTCAAGCTGATAGATGATGTCACCGGCTGCAAGGCCAGACTTGTCTGCTGGAGAACCGGAGTCTACGGAAGAAACCCAGACACCGGTGATCGAGCCATCATCATTTGAAATTGTTCTGCCATTGACTCCCAGTGATTCATAATTATTGCCATTCTTCAATTCTTCAACGATCGGAATGGCGGTGGCGGCACTGATGGCAAAGTACTGACCGGCTTCTTTGAACGAGGCAAAATGAACCCCAACGACTTCTCCATCTGAAGTCACCAAAGGTCCACCTGAGTTGCCCGGGTTACCGGTGGCATCGTGCGACAGGATCCCTCCCTTAACCGACGTCCAGGAGGTATCACCATTTGTGTTGCTCTTGCTGATGATCCCTTTTGTCAGTGAATACTCGGGTTCTCCCAGCGGGAACCCCGCGAGGAAAATCTCCTGCCCGACATCCACATTCTCCTCAAACCACTTGAGGTAGGAAAAATCAGCGCCATCGATCTTGATCACGGCCAGGTCGTTGCATTCCGAATATCCCAGCAGGCGGGCATTATGCGGTTGAGAATCTCCGCTCAACCAAACCTTGATCGTTCCTGCGCCAGTTACCACATGGTTATTGGTGACCGCGATTCCGCTCGGATCGACGATAAATCCCGTGCCTTGACCGGTTGCATTAACTTGCAGACCAAATTCCGGGTCAATAAATGTGCCCGCCGATTCGATCTGAATGACCGCCTTCTTAACATCTTCCAGGTTGGTTACCAGTGAATTATCTTGTTCAACCGGGGTTTCGGTGGCAATTTCAGTTTCAGCCACCTCGGTAGGTACAGGGGTCTCTTTATTGCCGAATGGTAAAGCACAGGCAAGGCTTACCAGGAGGACAAAAACAACCAGAAATATCAACGGGAAAAACAATGGGCGCTTCATGGGTCTCCTTAGGTTATATATGACTATTATTACCAAAATAGTTGTTAATATAATAACAACTAATTAAACAAAATACAACCGCTTTTTTGTTCTCTTAAGGTTTTCTTATCGTAATTAATCCTGGTATTAAATAATCAGGCGGAGAGTTGACTCTCCGCCTGTAATGGCAGAACAGATTTTATGGTTCGCTGACCTCGAACCAGTTGACATTCATCAACGTGTAGGTTGCCGGTGATTGAATTGTAAAGCCAACTTTGCCCCTCTTAAGGTCTTTGTGCTCATAGGTCTGCGAGAAGACATCATTGACATAGAATGATAATTCCTTTCCCTGACAGACAAGAGTGTATTTGTTTGTATCTTTTCCATAGTTAAATTCTGCCGCGCCGCCGTTGGTGAGATAGTTGAAGTTTTTATTCACACCGTCGTAGTAATACAAGGCCCATTGGCCTGAGCCATCTATCAAAACCTGGTACCATCCCATTTCTTCATCAAATCGGCAAATCAATGAAGCGGTGCTAGCGTTGTATCCCAGGTTTTCCACTTCTACTGAAACCTTCACGTCTTCGTAGACCTGTGGTTCATAAATGAAATAGTAATCTACCCAGTAATCCTGGATATCAAAACGGATGTATCCGTCTTTTTGTTCAACTTTGACCTTCTTTTCAAGGCTCTCGTTGTTGCGGTAGATTTTAAATTCATCCTGTTTAAAGATAAACCGGTCATAGAGATCCAGGCTGTTGTCAAATTCATCTATAAAGTACATATCACCGGTGACAGGCTCATCAGTTACCGCGGCTGGAGGTTCAGTTGGAGGTGCTGGTGGCTCGGTAGGCTGGGCAGGGGGTTCAGTGGGCGGTGGCGCAGGCGGTTCGGTCACCACCACCGCCGGCGGTTCGGTCACCACTGGCGCCTGTGCATTGGGCGTGGCGGTGATGATGATTACCTGCGGCGAATCGGCGGGCGATTCTTCTTCCCCGCCACCAAGCAAACCGCAAGCGGATAAAACAAAAACCATGATAAGGGTTATGATGATCAAGTGTAACGCGGTATTCTTTTTCATTTTCCTCTCCTTGGGTGTTGGTTCAATGAAGATGGATCACATTAATACATATATATTACAGGTTTTTTATTGTGATACAAGTATATTTATCAACAAATCTGATAGATTAGCACCCGGATGGATAAAAAAAATCCGGCAGTATTTATAACTGCCGGATTTTCAGGAGAGGGGGTATTCTCAAGGCTGACTGATGTCAAGGTATTCAAAGTCCACGTTTACCGGGAAGTAATCGAAAGAGGACACACCGACGCCTACGCGCCCTTCTTTCAAGTCCTTGTGTTCCACGGTACGCAGCAGTATGTCGTTCACATATAACGAGAGTTGGGTGCCAATACATTCTGCTGTGATCTTGTTGATCTGCCTTCCCGTCTTGATGTCAGTAGAACCGCCATTCCACAACCGCACGTGGCCTTTCACAAGGGTGTTATCGTAGTAATTGATGCGATAAAGACCGTTACTGCCGATGTTGAATTCATACCAGCCCAGTTCTTCGTCGTAACGGCAAACAAGTGTTATGTGATTGTCGTTATAGGCGAGGTTCTCTGCCTGCACTTCCAGGCGCACATCTGTGTAGGTGTGGGGTTCGTAGGTCATGTAAGGCGCGAGATGAACCGCGTTCAGCCGGAATTTCAGCTTCCCTTCTTCCGCGTTGATGTCGGCTTTTCCAAAGCGACCGGTCCACAGGGTGAGTTCGTAGTCACCCAAATCCCCGTCAAATTCATCGCGGAAGAACTTAGGTGCTTCATCGCTCTGCACCACTTCCGTTGTGGGGGTGGCTGGGGCTTCGGTCGGTTCGATAATTTCGACCACAGCTGCAGGTGTTGGGGTGACCACGATGACGTATGGTGTCTGCGTGGGCAGAGGGGCGTTCTCGGTCGCCGCTGCCGGTGCGCAGGCGGCGAGAACCGCAGCCGTGATGACTGTTATCGCAGTGGTTATTACTAATCTTTTCGTTTTCATATTGTCCTTTCTGTGGACACAAAAATGTTCATTTATGTAAGGTAATTTTACTGCCTTCAGCGTTAGATCTTTAATTCTTTTCTATCACGACGTACTAGAATCCACCCTCACCGTAAAAATTGGGGTCAGTTGGTGTTTCACCTGATGGATCCCACACGTAAACGTAATCACCTTCGTTTGCCCAGTTGAAAATCCAATGTGAGTCTGCCACACTGAGGTTGACGCAGCCGTGGGAGCGCTGATAACCGAGCAGTGATTGCCAGTAAGCGCCGTGAATGGCACGCGCCTTGTCGTAATACATGATGTAGGGCACTTCTTCCAGGTAATAATAATCAGAGCGGTCGACCTCGAAAGAGCCGCTCATCGGGTCGAACTCGAGTTTCTTGTAGATCTGGAACACACCGGGTTGGGTGAAGAAGGGATCAACACCGGAGGAGATCAGCGTGGCGAAAACCAGGTTGTCGTTCTCGTAAGCCGCCAGCGTCTGTTCGTAGAGGTTGATCTCAATCCACTTGTCGGTCGTTACGCCTTCAGGGCGGGTGCCGTTGGGAATCACCCGGGAGACGACCCGGTGTTCTACCCATTCGTCCGGTCCGATCATCACCCATTCAATGTCGTTGACCATCTTTGCATCGTAGATGAATATGCTGTTCATGCGCCAGTACTGCACGCCCGTCTCTGGATATTCGTAGCCCGGACCCGTGCGGCTGATGCTTTCGTTGATGATCCAGCCAAACACAAAGTCGGGGCTTTTCTTGAGCACGTAACCCTGGAAGTTTGGCACCGAGACCTTTTTGGCGTGCTCCACGCTCACCCATTCAGAAGTGGCGATCTGGTAAAAGCGACCTCTATTGGTTTCAACACTGTCTTTGAGCGCCACATACTTGGTACGGCTTTTGGGCAACTGGTTGGTGGGGTTACCGCTCTCAATATCCGCGAGCGTGGCGTAAAGTGGTATCTCCTGGTCATCCACCAGCTGTGCATATGAGAACGGGATGGTGGCGAGTTCATATGGCGTCACCGAGGCAAAAAGCTGCTGCCCGGGGAAGGTGATGCCTCTGGCTGCGAGCTCTTCAAGCCGGGCGGCGGGACCTGCTTTCAGGCAGTCAGTCATTAGCTCCTCCCCGTTGGTTGGCAGGCAAAGAGGCGCATCAGCAGCGTTCCTGCCGGGAGGGGTGAGCGCGGATGCGCTGCTCACATCCGCCATCAGGCAGGTGGCTAAGAGTGTTATGATGAGTGTGATCTGTTTTCTCTTCAACGTGTTTTCCTCAACGGTAAAAATAAGACATATTTTATCTCAAAATTGAAGCAATCCAGCCCGGATTGTGAACTCAGAAGGTTTTGGTCAAGGTGATCTCGTCATGGATCTCGATGCCGTTCTCTCCCACCAGGGGGATGGCGGGCTTGATGCGCCGCGCGGCATCGACCGCTCCCACGGCAATCGCTGTGATCTGGTAACCTCGTTCGCAGTAGAAATTGATGGCAGGAAGGTTGTCATTTGTGGTCACCAACCAGCAATCCAGGCAATGGTTTTCCCCGGCGGCTTTCTCAGCAGCCCGCAGAAGAGCGGTACCAATGCCCGTTTTCTGGCAAGTGCTGTTCAGCGTGACGATTTCACAGTGGGGTCCGCTGATCAACCATGTAACCAATCCGGTTACTTGATTCTCCAGGAGTGCTTTACAGCCCGCCATAAATTCCGGCAGGTATACAGCGCCGTGGACCACGATCTCAGGCGAGCCCCAATGCCGGGTTATAAAATCTCTTACCCATGAGCGATCTGTGCCATCAAGGTGCTTTACTTCAAGTGGTTTGTTCTGGTCCATACTGGTCAACTGGATCGGCAAGCGCTCTAAGCGCCAGGTAAGCGTTGTCACCGAGCAGGTATCTTAGCTCAGGCTCAAAGGTCTCGGTCAATGGGAGCGCTTCGGGGGCTGGCCTGACACAGCTTCCCTCCTCATTTACCATTTCCTTCATATCATCAAGGGTGATGCGGCTGTTTTCATCCAGGTCCAGTGGGTGCAGCACGCAGTAAAAAGGTTTAAATCGCCATGGGTGGAGCCCGTTCGCTACCGCTGCCACCTGCAGCGCGCATTTACCGTCTGCCAGGCAGAAGATGCAGGCGGTACCCCTGTAGTGATCGGGGCGGTTTTCCACCGCGGTGTGGATGACCTTTCCGCTAGGGCTGCGTTTATCATTGTCCTCCACCGGAGCAAACCATTCACCCGGCGTGCGTGCGTCTTCAGGCATGTGCGGCAGTATCACAGCGGCGTTGCGAATGATGTCATCCACCTCGCGCAAGTCCACCCAGACGCCAAACACGCAGCAGGCGCCTTTACATTCACCGAGCTTGCAGCGCTGCAGCGGTTCAGACATCAACATGCGCGGGTTCACCCGTTCCATTACCACACTCTTGTAATCTTTCATTAAAGGATTGTACCACCCTGCGCATCACCATCAGCGCGTGCAGATATGCAGGATATGGATTTAAGGTAAAATGATTGGGGGCTTTGCCCCTGGTGTTCATCATATCCAAAGGAGTAGGGAATGTCAGCCTGGAAAATCTTGTTGACGGATGGGTTGGAAGAGAACGGGAAAGCCATTCTGCGGTCTTCAGCTGAGGTGGCAGACCAACCGGGGATCAGCGCGGATGACCTGTTGAAAGTTGTGGGGGAATACGATGCTCTGATCGTGCGCGGACGCACCAAGGTGACAGCGGCAGTGTTCGATGCCGCGACAAATCTTAAGGTTGTGGGTCGCGCCGGGGTCGGCGTGGATAATATCGACCTGGTTGCCGCGAAAGCGCACAACGTGACTGTGGTCAACTCGCCGCTGGCGACGACCGTGGCAGTGGCAGAACTGACCCTGAGCCTGATGTTGAGCGTTGTGCGCGAGATACCGCGCGCGGATGCCACGATGAAGGCCGGCAAGTGGTTGAAGAAGGAATTTGAAGGGCGCGAACTGTACGGTAAGACGCTCGGCGTGATCGGGTTCGGACGCATCGGCTCGGCGGTGGCGGCGCGCGCCAAAGCCTTCGAGATGAAGATCCTGGCGTATGACCCGCTGGTACCAGCGGAAGAGATCAGCAAACGCGGCGGCGAACCGGTGAGCCTTGATGAACTGCTCGCGGCTTCAGATATGATCACCATGCACATGCCCCTCACCTCTGATTCGCGAAACCTGCTGAATGCCGAAGCCTTCGCAAAGGCGAAACCGGGAGTTTACATTGTTTGCGCCGCACGCGGTGGCGTCATCGACGAAGAAGCACTATTAGCAGCCTTGAATTCAGGGCAGGTCTCAGGCGCAGCACTGGATGTGTTCGCGACAGAACCCCCGGGCGCGACCGAGCTGGTGGCGCACCCGCGCGTGATCGATTCACCGCACATTGGTGCGCAAACGGTTGAAGCCCAGGCACGGGCAGCAAACGATATTGCCGAAGAGGTGCTGAACGCGCTCGCGGGTAAACCCCTGCGCTGGAAGGTCGCCTGAACCCAAACGGAGTGAATATGCAAAAAATGCTTGAACGATTCAAACAAATGATCATGGAGATCACCGACCTTGGTCACGCGGAAGCTGTGCTTGGGTGGGATCAGCAGGTGTATATGCCGCGCGGCGGCGGGGAGGATCGCGGTAACATTCTTGAAACGATCGCCAGCCTGGTACATCAGAAGTTCACTTCCAAAGAGATGGGCGACTTACTGGCAGCGTTGAAGCCTTACGCCGAGACCCTCGACCCGGATTCGGACGACGCCTGCCTGATCAAACGCTTTGCTCACAGCTACGAGAAGGAAACGAAAGTACCGACTGAGTGGGTGTCGGAATTTACCCGTGTGACCACCCTGGCGCAAATGGCCTGGGAGGAAGCGCGTGAAAAGGATGATTTTGAGCTCTTCCGTCCGCATCTCGAAAAAGTTGTGGACCTGCGCCGCGCTTATGCCTCTTTTTACCAGCCCTATGACCACGTTTACGACCCGCTGCTGGATGGTTTCGAGCCGGGTCTCAAAACGGCTGATGTGCAGCAGATCTTTAACACACTGCGCCCACAGCAGGTGGCATTATTAAAAGAGATTTCCGCCAAGCCCGAGATCGAGGATGCCTTCATGCACATCCCATACGATGAAAAGGGGCAGTGGGATTTTGGTGTAGATGTTGTCACCCGCTTTGGTTATGATTGGAACCGGGGACGGCAGGACAAGTCAGTTCATCCCTTCACCACCAGCTTCGGCATCGATGATGTGCGCATCACCACGCGCTTTGATCCTGAACGCGCTGCCTCTGCGTTGTTCAGCACCATGCACGAAGCCGGACATGCCATGTACGAACAGGGTATTGCACCCAGCCTGAGGCGCTATCCCATTGCCGATGGTGCCTCGATGGCAGTGCACGAATCACAATCGCGCATGTGGGAGAACCTCGTGGGGCGCTCCAAAGCCTTCTGGAAGTTCTTCTATCCAAAGCTGGTAGAAAAATTCCCGCAGCAGTTGAAAGGCGTTAGCCTTGACCAGTACTACCGCGGAATTAACAAAGTGGAACCATCTTTCATCCGCGTGGAAGCTGATGAAGCTACCTACAACCTGCACATCATGCT
>CAYMGO010000004.1:40256-48786 GCA_964390015.1 uncultured Anaerolinea sp.
CCGCAGGACCTGATCAAAAAGGTGACCGGCACAGGCATCACACCGGAACCCTACATGCGCTACCTGCGCGCCAAATATTCCGAGATATACAACCTGTAGTTGTTCGTAAAAAAGCAGTAACGGGACGGCATAACAGCCGTCCCGTTTTTGTGTTTAGATGTTTGTGTGTGAGCAGTGAGCTTAAAGCAGCGAGTTTTCTGGGGCAGCCGCGGCTGACTGGATTGAAGGGGTAGAACTGTCAAGCGAATTGACGGCGGGCACAAAGAATGCGTAAAGTGCCACGAGCATCACCAACAAGCCTCCCGCCCAGTACCATACGCGCAGGCCGAGCAGTTCCGCCACCGGCGCGGCGATGAGCAGGGCGATGGGCATCATCATCACGCACAGGCTGTTGATCAGCGATAAAACCCGCCCCTGCATCTCCGGCGCGATCTTGCTCTGCATGATGGCTTGCAGCGGACCGTTGGCGATGGGGCTCATGAAGCCGGTGATGGCGAACCCCACCACGCCCAGCCAGAACCAGCGCGCCGGTGCCAAACCAAATATGAAAACGCCAAGGCCAATCCCGGCGACACCAATGAGCGAGGTGAGCACCCGGTTCTTGAACCCTCCCCATACCCCCAGCAGCAAGCCGCCGGCGACGATGCCAATGCCCATAATCGATTCAAGCAAGCTCAACTGCCATACCCCTCCCTTAAAGTGCTGGGTGATCATCAGGGGCATCAAGGTACTGGAGGGTGTAAGCAGGAAGTTGAGGAAGGCGGCGATGAGCGCAAGGTAAAGCATTCCTTTCCACTGCTTGAGGTACACGAAACCTTCTTTCACATCGCGCAGGATCATCTTCGGCGTCACCATAGGCGCTGTGTCTGCGCGGGCGGGCTGCGGGATGCGGATGAACAGCAGGGGAGTGATGGCGATGATGGCGGTGATCACGTCCACAGCGATGACCTGGTAGAACTGCAGCAAGGTCATCAGCAGTGCGCCCAAAGGTGGGGCAATGATGTTCAAACCCCCATGCACCGCCTGGTTGAGGCCGGCAAAACGCGACAGGTGCTTATCCGGCACCATGAGCGCGGTCGAGGCCTGCATCGCTGGCCAGTGAAATATGCCACCGACCGAGCGCAGGAACATGACCACGAAAATGTGCCAAACCTGTATGAGATCTAATGCGAAAAGCAGCACCAGCGCGAGAGTGGTGACCGCGATGAACAGGTCCGCGACGATCATCACCACGCGGCGGTTCAAGCGGTCGACATACGCCCCGGCAAAAGGCGCCAGCAGTACCTCTGGCAGCAGCGCCACCAGTGTGGCGGTGGCCAGCATGGCGGCGGAACCTGTCTGCTGGGTGATGTACCACACCAATGCGAACTGCACCAACCCGCTGCCGAGCAGAGAGAAGATCTGCGCTGACCAGATGGGGATGAATCTCTTCATCCAGTTTTTTTCGATCATGTTATTTTCAATATCCACTTTCGGCGTCCTGGCAATGGCAAGAGTGTCCGTTCCCGGCAGGGAGCGGAAGGAATTAACAGACCTATGTTGAATTGCGGGTTATTCGATATAGACCTCGACGTGTTCGCCGTCTTCGTCGTCGTAAACATCCATGATCTTGCCGGTCTCGCCTGAAGCCAGGGCTTCAGCCATGCGCGTGGCATCCAGCCCCTCAACTTCCGGTGAAAAACGCATGCCCATGCGCAGCCCGGCATTGACCATGCCAAGCGGCAGGCGGATGTTCACGCGCGCGCGGCCGGTGTCAGTGTCGGTCACGCGCACGCGGAAGAACTTACCACCGCTCTTACCCGGGAAACCGACTGAAGAGCGTTCATCCGTTTCAGCTTTTCTGCTGGTGGTGTCAAGGGCTTTGAGCAGTTCAGCGCCCATTTCAGCCGTGATCTTGCCTTCCTGCACCATCTTCAGTACTTTTAATCTTTCTTCACTGGTGGCCATCACTTGCCCCCTTCTGCGGTGATATTGTGGTCAACGTATTTTTCGCCGCGCAACCTGGCCTGGGCTTCCTCCCAAGAGATCTCGCCGCGATCGAGCCTTTCTAGTATCTCGCGCCTATCCTCAGGTGAAAGATGGACGGGTCCCTCGTCTTTGCCGGGTTCGTAGCCGAGCGCGCGCACAATCTCAGTGAGTCGGCTGCGCAAGGTGGGGTAAGAGAGATTCATTTCATCTTCCATGCGATTGAGGCGCCCTTCGCATTTAACAAAAGTGAGCAAAAATAGCATCTGCTCAGGTGTGAGGTTGCCAAAAGGGGTGTGTTCGGCGGTGAAGTGACCTTCAATGGTGGTGTCGCAGTTGACGCAGTACATGCGCGTTACCACCAGGTCAGATTCACATACCGGGCATTTGTCGAGGGTTTTATTGATCATCTAATTTTATCCTTGCGACCTGTTTGGTTTTCAACATGCGCGGGTTGCGCATAGCAGGCTATCTGCCATACATTCACTGAATTACTGCTGGAAAAATCAAACAAGTACTTAATATAATTTATAACATAATACCATAATAATCAATATTGTCAATACCAGGATGAGAAATATTAATATCTGATCCGGGTACCTGGTTTGAATGGCTCGGGGTTTTGGGATCACTGTTCCGCGTTGTGGAGTGCGAGACGTTCGCCTTTTAGAAACCACCCGCCCATGCGATTATCAACGTCCTGCGGGGCGCGGTCGTAGTAAATTTCAAAGATCTGCCCTGTATTGACCGAGACCCTGAAGCAGAAACGCCCCACCCCCCACGATCCAACACGAGAGGCGCTGGCCAGGTGAGCCGGAGCCATGTTGCGCGCCTTGCGGCCGCGGCGTTCATAATCCACCCACTCTTCAAGGACGGTGCTGATCGTAAATTGCTGACCGCGCCAGGTGAAGCGCTGCGGGCACGGGGGTGATTTTTCTCGCACTGGCTGCGTGTCAAACTCTACAAGGATGGGTTCGTCAATCAATTGCGTAGGCCGGGTTTTCATCTTTTTCTTTCGTACGTTTATATATTATATTAAATCCTAGCCTTACTCGTATGAGATCGAGTTTTGAAAATTATTGCTGTTCTTCCCAGTCGTGCGGTTCAATGTGCACATAAGCGCGGTCAACTTCAGGAATGGCTTCAAGTCGCCTGGTCACCGCGTCTGAGATCTCATGGGCGTGATGCACGGAGCTGTTTCCATCTACATTGATGTGGAGGTCGAGCATCAGGCGCGGACCAACGTAATCCGTGACCATGTGATGCACCCTGATGACCCCCGGTACTTCCTCGGCAGCCGCGATGAACTCTTTGACCTCCTCCTCTGAAGCGCCCCTGCCGGTGAGAAATCCCAGGTTCTCGCGCCCGGCAAGGTAGGCGTTGCGCAGGATCCAGATGGCCACAAGGAACCCGGCAATGGGGTCCGCGAGGGGATGGATGAAGTTGGACCCCAGCACCCCCAGGAAGGCGGCCAGCGAGGATAGGACATCGCTGAGGTTATCGCGTGCGGTGGTGGCGAGCGTGGGACTGTGCAGTTTTCTGCTGATGCGATTGATCGAAGTGTACATCGCCGCCTTGACCGCGGCGCTTGCCAGGAGCACAAGCGTTGGCAGGTCAAGTGCGATGCCGCTGAGGCCTTGTTCGCTATAGCGCAGGTAGGCATTGCGGGCGGCTTCAAAGCCGGCGAAAGCCATGGCGGCGGTCACCATCAAACCCACCAGGGGTTCGAACCTTGAATGTCCCTGCGGATGACCGCGATCAGGAGGTCTTGTGGCTGCCCACAAGCCAAGAACCATGAGAAGGGAGTAGACCACATCGGAGATGGAATTGGCGGCATCAGAATAGACGGCAGCAGAGCCTGAAAGCCACGCGACCACACCTTTCCCTGCCCCAAGCAGGAGATTCCCGCCGAGGGTGATGATCAGGGCGTTGCGGTAAAGACGGTTCTGATCCGGTTGCGGTTCAAACTCTCTTATCCAGCGCACAACTACTTTACTCCTGACAAAAAAAGCCCCGGGGCTTTGACGCTAACAACTACCATAGCGTTTGCACCTTTGAGGCTCATCCGTTCATGTTGCCAGACTGGTGTCTCTGTCTGACAGCGCGATTATATCATAACCACCGCTGGCAGCGCTTTGGCTGGAGAAACACTTAATTGCAGCCGCCGTGACCTTCACCGCAGTGCGTTTGTTCAAATTGCAGGGTGGTATGCTGAATTCCGTATTCTGCTGCGAGCAGGCTTTTGATCTTCTCCAATACCTGCGGTTGCTGATGGTAATTCTCTTCAGAAAGAACCACATGCGCGCTCAAAGCCACCTGGTTCGCGCCGAGGTTCCAGGCATGCAGGTCGTGAACAGTGTCCACTTCCGCAATAGAAGAGATCGAGTTGTTCAACTGACGGATGGAGAGCCCTTCAGGAACTCCCTCAATAAGGATGTGCAGAGCTCTGCGCAGCAGGCGGTAGGCGCTCACCAGGATGATGGCGCCGATGAGGATGGAAATAAGCGGGTCGATCCAGCGCGCACCGGTAAGGCGGATGAGCAGGGCGGCAATGATGACGCCGATTGAGGAAATGAGATCACCAATCACGTGCAGGTAGGCGCTGTGCACGTTTAGATTGCGTTTCTTGTGAGCTTCACCGGGATGATCGTGTGAGTGGTCGTGCCCGCCAAGGATGAAGGCCACGATGATATTTACAATGAGCCCGATGATGGCAATGACCATCATCTCGGTGCTCTTGATCTCAAGCGGTGCCTGCCAGCGTTTGAGCGCTTCCACCCAGATACCGAAGGCGATGACCAGCAGCGAAGCGCCGTTGACAAGCGCGGCGATCACCTCGGCGCGGTGCCAGCCGTAACTGTGGCGGTCATCCGGCGGGCGGGTGGCAAGGCGCAGCGCGAAGTAACTCAACGCCAGCGCGAAGACATCTGAGAACACATGTGCGGCGTCTGAAAGCAACGCCAGCGAGCCCGACCACAACCCGCCGATGATCTCGGCAATCAGGATGATGCTGGTGAGGATTATCGAGAGGATGAAACGCTGCTGCGTTGTGCGGTCACTCTGGGTGGTCAAGAATAACTCCGGTGAGCCGCGTCAGCACTCGATTTCGATGTCTGCGACTGAATCGAGGATCCAGGTGGGGCGGTAGGGGTAACGTTCCACATCCGCCCGGGTAGAAACGCCGCTGAGCACCAGGATGGTATCGAGGCCGCTCATCACGCCAGCGACGATATCGGTGTCCATGCGGTCGCCGATCATGATGGTATCTTCGGAGTGCACGCCCAGATAGCGCAGTGCGCTGCGCATCATCAGCGGGTTGGGTTTTCCGACAAAGAAAGCCTCCTTGCCGGTGGCTTTTTGGATGAGCGCGGCCAGGGCACCAGTGGCGGGCACGATGCCAGCCTCGAGCGGCCCGGTCGAATCGGGGTTGGTTGCGATGAACATTGCGCCGTCTTTGACCAGGCGCACCGCGCGGGTGATCTGTTCAAAATTGTAATTGTTGACCTCGCCCAACACCACGTAATCGGGGTTCATATCGGTTTGCACATACCCAACTTCGTGCAGCGCCTGGGTGAGTCCGCTCTCGCCGATGACGAAAGCTTTGCCATTGGGGTTCTGGCTCTGCAAAAAACGTGCCGTGGCAATGGCTGATGTGAAGATGTGGTCCGCCGGTACCTTGAGCCCCATCATGGTAAAGCGATGCTCCAGGTCGCGTTGGGTGTAAAGCGGATTATTGGTGAGGATCAGAAATTTCACCTTGCAGGTGAGCAGGCGATCGATAAATTCCACAGCGCCGGGGAGCGGGGTTTTCCCCTTGACCAGCACACCGTCCATGTCGATCAGGTAATTTTTCTTCTTCATCGGCTATCCTCTTTTCTATAATTACCATTTTAACACGGATGCCCTTGTTGGTAAGCGCGGGGAAAGCGGTGTGAATTATAAATCGGTTATAATCAACGCGGTGATTCCAGCATGATGAGGTTAGCCTGTGGCCCGCCGGCGCGCGATTGAAGATTATTCTGCGAGTGAACTGCGGCAACTCCTGATGGAGAAGCGCCGAGCTGAACGCGAGGCGAGGCTCGAAGCCTTCCGCAAGGCCGGCCGGGTGATTGAAATGGTGCAGCCCGCCGAAGAGGAAACGGCGGAGCCCGGGACGGATGCGGATGAGAAAGTTGCGCCAGCGCGTGATCGGACGCGGAAGCGCCGCCGCAGTGGATTGGATAACGCCCTCTTCGTGGTGGAGATTGTCGCCATTGTTGGCCTGCTCTTTATCATTTTCAATGGAGTCAACCTGCTGCGTGACCTGAATCAACAGGTGGCGTCTGCCATCGAACAGCCAACGCTCACCCCCACCCCGTTGATCACAGCGGTGGTACTGCCGGGCGGTCATGTGCCGCCGGTAGCCGGGGAGGAGAACCGCTTCAACGAAGCAGAGATCCCAGAGCATCTGCGCCCGTTGATGCAAAGTTACGCCAACCTGCCAGTTCCCACACAAAGCCCGCAGCAGGCGCGCCAGGTTCAGATCCCGGCGATCGGTGTAAACGCGCCGGTGGTGCTGGGCGACGGTTGGGAGCAGCTCAAAAAGGGTGTCGGGCAGCATATCGGCACGGCCAACCCCGGTGACAAGGGCAACCTGGTGCTTTCGGCGCACAACGACATCTTTAGCGAGATCTTCCGTGATTTGGACAAATTGAAGGAAGGTGATGAGGTGATCATCATCACGCAAGACAGGTCCTTCACTTACCTGATCACCGGCAGCCAGATCGTGGAGCCGACGCGGGTTGACCTGCTGGCACAGTCCGGCGAAAGTACGATTACATTGATCTCCTGCTACCCGTATCTTGTGGATAACAAGCGAATCGTGGTGCAGGGAATTTTACAGTGAGTATAATTATGGAATCAGGAGAGTTGCATGGCAAAGAAAATTAAGAAACGCTCCACAAACGCAGCTGCAGTGGTGGGTATAGCTGAAACTAACGCGCCCAAAACCACGGTCGCACGTGCTTCAAGCTCAGAATTCAGCCCGGATTACTCCTATGTGAAGAAGGACCTAAAACGCATCGGTATCCTGGCCGGATCATTTTTCGTGATCCTGGTGGTGCTGTCCTTCTTTTTGCGTTAGGAGAACTACCCGGGGGGAGACCCTCGGATCAATTACAACCGCTATAACAAGGAGAGTGTCATGACCCATATGTTTGTGCCAGGCCCGGTCGATGTGGCACCGGAGGTGCTGGAAGCGCAAACCAAACCCATGCTTCCACACCGCAGCAAGGATTTTGAAGCCATCTTCCGCGGGTCGGAAGAAAAGGCCAAGCAGTTGTTCTACACCCAGTTCCGTGTATTCCAGGCGGCCTCCTCCGGCTCTGGTATGCAGGAGGCCGGGATTCGTAATTTTGTGCAGCAGGATGTGCTTTCCTGCGTGAACGGCGCGTTTGCCCAACGCTGGTACGATGTGGCTGTTGCCAACGGCAAGACCGCGGACAAACTTGAAGTTGAATTCGGTGAAGCCATCACGCCGGAACTGCTGCGCGACGCGTTAAAGAAAAAGCATTACGAAGCCGTCACCATCGTGCACAACGAAACTTCCACCGGTGTTGAAAACCCGCTGGCCGACCTGTGCAAAGTGGTGCAGGAAGTCAGCCCCGATACGCTCATCCTGGTGGACGCGGTTTCTTCACTGGCCGGTGTTAAGATCGAGATGGATAAAATGGGTGTTGATTTCATGCTGACCAGTTCACAGAAATGCCTCGCGCTGCCCCCGGGCCTGGCGCTGGCAGCTGCCACCGATCGCGCACTGGCGAAGGCCGAAACCGTCACCAACCGCGGCTGGTACTTTGACCTGCTGTTGATGGAAAAGCACCGCGTCAAGGACTCCACCCCCATGACCCCGGCGATGGCGCTCATTTTCGCGCTCGATAAACAGCTCGACCGCATTCTGGCGGAAGGGTTGGAGGCCCGCTTTGCGCGACACGCCGCAATGGCGAAGAAGGTGCAGGATTGGGCGATCGCGCGCGGCATGGAGCCGCTGGCAAAACCCGAATACCGCTCCAAGACCGTGGTAACCATCAAGAACAGCCTGGGTTGGGATATAAGCGCGCTCAACAAGTACCTGCAGACGCGCGGCATGCGCATCGCCAACGGCTACGGCAAGATCAAAGACCTGACCTACCGTGTAGCCACCATGGGCGAGACCAGCATGGCGGATATCGATGCCTTGCTGGCGGCAATGGAAGACTTTATGAAACAGGGGTAACCCTGTGTAAGAGAACAGTAAAGGCCGGGTGACCGGCCTTTTTTGTGTTGAGAGCGCAAGAGTTAATTAGAGATTTGTTGAAAGAAAAAAATCATTGACTGAGAAAACCAACACTTATTGACCATACGCAATGGGCGTGATAAAATCCTTTCGTCCCAAGCTGGGCGCGTAGCTCAATGGCAGAGCAGCGGCCTTTTAAGCCGTTGGTTGAGGGTTCGATCCCCTCCGCGCTCACTTTTTATTTCCCCTCTGTTGGGTAGGGTACCCCATTCGGGGTATGCTAATTCGATCCCTCGCGCAGCATCCTTTTGG
>CAYMGO010000005.1:0-1690 GCA_964390015.1 uncultured Anaerolinea sp.
CAAAACTGGCACCAGCGGAAATGCGCGCCCGCTATATGAGCCTGTACGCGCTCACGTGGGGTGTCGGATCCGGATTGGGGCCGCTGCTGGCTGGTTTTGCCAGTGATACCTTCTCTCCCCGGGCGATGTGGTATGCCGCCGGGTTGGCGGGATTCGCCGGTTTTCTGGTGTTTTTATGGATATTCAGGGTGAACCGCTTAAGCAGGCGTGAGCCGGCCGGTGTGGTTGAAGGAGAAATGTAATGCGCGCACATGATAACTGGCACAGAAATTAATTAACGCCGGTTGCGAATAGGCATCGATTTCTGTATAATGCTTAATATGATCAAGTACGTCCGGCTGTTCTTGGTTTTAATGACGTTAGGGCTGCTGGGATTGGTTTTTTCCAGTTCAGCCCAGGCACAGGATTCGGATTCCGTCTATGTGCCCGAGACCGGTCACTGGATCTGGGGGGACTTCCTGCGCACCTACAACAGTGTGCCTGATCCCTTGTTGTATTTCGGCTACCCGATCACTGATGATTTCACCGACCCCATCACCAAAACGCGTGTGCAGTACTTTGAGAAAGCCCGTTTTGACATGGTGGAAACCCCTGAAGGACCAGGCGTACAGATTGCGCCTCTGGGGCAGCTGCTTCACGAAGAAGGCAACCCGCTGGCGGATATCCCCAACGAAGGGCCGACCTGTCGCTTGTTCAAAACGGGTTATTCGGTTTGTTACGCCTTCCTGCAGTTCTACGATTCTTACGCTGGCGAGTCGCATTTTGGTTTGCCGCTCTCAGATGTTGAGGTGGTCGATGGACGCTATGTGCAGTACTTCGACCGCGCGCGCATGGAGTGGTGGCCGGATCGTCCCTCTGGGCAGCGTGTGGCGTTGACAGACCTCGGCAGGATCTACTTCGATAAGGTGGTGGCCAGACCTGAATTGCTCAAAGCCAGCCCGCCAGCGAATACCTCCGGCAACTTCCTGAATCCGCGGGTGCGGGTGTTCACCCTCAAATCACTGATCGGTGTGAATGAGTCGCAAACGGTGTTCGTGATCGTCCAGGACCAGTACACGCGGGCGATCGATGGGGCGCAGGTTGGGGTGACCCTGAACTTCCCCGATGGCACGCGCGAGTTCTACCGACTGCCTGAAACGAATGAGTACGGCATCAGCCAGTTCACATTCATAACCCCGGAACTGCCGGTCAGGTCAGTGGTCAACATTCTAACTGAGATCAGCATCAGGGGGGAGCACGGCAGCGGCCGTTCCTGGTTCAGGATATGGTGGTAGCCCACAATAAAGCGACCCCTTATCCAATTAGATAAGGGGTTTTTACTTTTACCATCCTGCTAGCGTTTCAGAAGTTCCGCGTGCAGTTTTTCGTATTCAGCGCGGTTGGCAGGGTTAAGCGCGATGATCTTCTCGACAACTGCGAGAGATCCCTTGACATTATTTTCCACCAGTAATTTTTCAGCCAGGCTGTCCATTTTTTCTACCGCGGTATTGACCCTGCCCTGTGAGACGTAATACGCGATCATCCTCCGCTGCAGGTCATCACAATCCGGTTTTTCACTGAGGACGTCGTCAAGGAACTTTTCTGCATCAACTGGCTGGTTCTCGCTTTCCAGCAATTTTAGATAAGCATCAACCTCGTTCAACGCAGCCGGCTCCATTTCCAACCGGTGATAGAGGTCTACGAGCGCCAC
>CAYMGO010000005.1:1790-42688 GCA_964390015.1 uncultured Anaerolinea sp.
AGGTTTCTGCGCACGGTGATATCCATCGGTACCAGCCTGGTTACCCTGGTCAGCAGGCGAATCGCCTGCGGGGTGTCTCCGCGGACGGTGTAGAGACGGGCAACCTGGGTAAATTTCTCAACCGCCTCCTGGATGCGACCCTCATTCACCAGGATCTCGCCGATCTGTATGTGAAGCGGCAGGTAAGTAGGCGCGTATGAGAGGGCTTTGAATGCCTCTTCCATTGCGGAGCGGTTCTTACCCTTTTGTGCCAGCCGTCGTACTTCAGATAGCGATTCCACCACCTGGGTGCTGCTCGAATCCATCAACATTTCGGCCAGCGGCAGAGGGGGGCCACCCTCAGGTGCAGGAGGGAGTTGTTCACGGGCAGCCTTGAGATATTTCCGCCAATCGGGTCGGGTCAACTGTTCATTGATCACCGCGCAAAGGTTGCGCAGGTCTTTTTCGAGGGTGATGTAGGATTGTGATTCAAAGATGGGATCGTAAAGTTGGACGAGATCATCCACCTCATCAGGTGGAACGGTCTCACAATCTGCCAACTTGAGGGCGTGCAGGAAGTTGGAGGATGCCTCCTGTAGCTGCCCGGATTCAAATTGAATATCTCCGATGAGCAGGTGAGACGCGAGGGCGTAAGTGGGATGACTTACTGATCGCTGCAGGTGTTGAAAGGATTTTTCCGGTTCAGTTTCCCGAATGAGATAACCGAGAAGGTAGTGTGCAGCTGGAAGGTCAAGTCCCTTGCGAAGCGCCTGTTCCAGTTCAGCGGCTGCTTCAAGGGTCTTGCCGGAGGTTTGCAGATCAATCGATTCGCTGATGTGCAGCTGCAGGCGTTTCCGGTCAACCCCCATGGTGAGGTGATCGCCTGAAGTCGCTTCAGTAACCTGATCGGCGAAGTGCCGGGGGCTCATCGTCCCGCGGTTGTTTTCCTGTTCCTCGAAAAGGATGTCCGCGATTTCTTTCAGTGCGGACAGGCGCGCTTCGGTGATCGGGTCTTTACTAGCCTCTTCAGCGGGTTCTTGCGCAGCGGATTCCATCTCGCGTACCTGAGCCATTCGCGCTGCGCCAATTGTTCCAATGGTTCTTTCACGCAGACGAAGTGTCTCGTTATTCTTCAGGATCGCCATCGCGTTGCGGGCTTCGACCGAATCTGGTTTGAGTTTCAGCGCGTATTCCACGATTTGCATGGCTTTAACCGGGTTGCCCTGCTGCTGCACTACCGCTGCCAGGTCAATGAATTCAGCGGCAGCTTCCTTTTTCCGGCCCAGTTTTTCGTAGATCATCGCCAGCCGGGCACGGGCGACCTGGTTGCCGGGGTCGATACGGATGATTGCGAAGTAATCGGAGATGGATCGTTCGACATCCCGGGTCTTTAATTGCAGTTCGGCGGCGCGCGCAAAACTTTCAGTGGCTTCAGCCGTCAGTCCTTCGCGCTCATAAATCCGCGCAATGCGTTCCATTGGCATCGGGTCTTCAGGGTACTGCCGGGCGAGCTGCTGGAAAAGCAGCAACGCGTCGTGAAACTTCTTTTGATGGAATTTTGCCAGGCCAAGGCTGGCTTTGGCGACCGGGTGGTCTGGAGCCTCGAGGAGCACTTCGTTGTAAGAATTGACCGCATTTTCCCAGTCATGCTCCCACAATGCCGCGTGCCCATTGTTCAGTTTTGTTTGCAAACCTTGATCCATGACATTCATCGCCGGTCCCAAACCCTCCCTCAGGATGAGATCACCTGCATACTCCCCCAGTTTACACCACTTCTGGCTTCAGTAAGCAGGGGGATATCAAGTTTGTAAGCTTCTTCCATAACCTTGCGCACCAGCTCCGTAATTTGACCCAGTTCATTATCCGGAACTTCCAGTACCAGCTCATCGTGCACCTGCAGGATCATCTTCGCCTGCAAACCGCTTGAAGCGAGCGCCTGCTGCACCCGGATCATGGCAATCTTCATGATGTCTGCCGCAGTGCCCTGGATCGGCGCATTGATGGCCTCACGTTCCTCCCGGTTGCGCATCATCTGGTTCACCGGGTTGGCCAGGTTGGGGAAGTAACGGCGCCTGCCGAGCATGGTTTCTACGTACCCCTGGCGGGCTGCCAGCGTTCGTATACTATCAAGATATTTTTTTACGCCAGGAAAGTGCTCAAAGTAATCCCTGACAAAGTTCTCGGCTTCTCCGAGCGTCAGGTCAGTGGACCGGCTCAGTCCGAATGCGCTCATACCGTAGATCAAGCCGAAATTGATTGCCTTGGCATGACGGCGCTGTTCTTTAGTGACCTGCTCGAGCGGCACATCGTAGATAGCAGCGGCTGTAGTGGCGTGAATGTCCTGACCATCGCGGAAGGCTTTGAGCATGGATTCATCACCTGACATGTGCGCCACGATCCTCAACTCGATCTGCGAGTAATCCACTGAGAGCAGGTTCTGCCCCGGCGCGGCAATGAATCCCAGACGCACCTGCCTGCCCAGTTCCGTGCGGGTGGGAATGTTCTGCAGGTTAGGATCTGAGGATGCCAGGCGTCCGGTCACCGAACCGGTCTGGTTGAAACTGGTGTGCACGCGGTTATCCCGCGGGTTGATCTGTAACGGCAGGGCATCCAGGTAAGTGGACTTCAGCTTGGAAAGTTCACGGTACTCCAGCAGCAGGTCCACCACCGGGTGCTGCCCTTTGAGCTCATCCAGCACTGCCGCCGATGTGGAATAGTGACCGCTGGAGGTTTTTTTGTTGCGGTCCGGTGGTTCCAGTTTGAGGTCCTCGAAGAGCACTTTTGAAAGCTGCTGGGTGGAGTTGAGGTTAAAAGTGTGACCGACCGCCTGGTACACCTCTTCTTCGATCAGGTGCAGGCGTTCTCCCATCTCCGCGCTAAAGCGCGTGAAGAAATCCGCGTCTAGCGATATCCCTTCCTGTTCCATTTTGATCAATACCGGTACCAGGGGCATTTCGATGGTGTTGAAGATGCCTGTGCAGTTTAATTTTTCCATCTTTTCCCTGAGCAGCGGGATCAGCCGCAGAGTCACTTCGGCATCCGCCGCAGCGTAAGGTGCAACCACCGCTACAGGCACCTGGTCCATCGTGAGCTGGTTCTTTCCTTTACCGATCAATTCCTCAATGTGGGTCATACTGATGCCCAGCAGGGTATCGGCCATGTCCTTCAAACCCAGGTTGCGGCTTGCAGGGTCGGTGAGCCATTCTGCGATCATGGTATCAAAGGATATCGGGTGCACCTGCAAACCGTAGCTCGCGAGAACAAGAGCGTCGTACTTGATGTTGTGTCCTGCTTTTTCGATTGCCGGGTCGGTTAGCGCCGGGGTCAAAGCCCGCAAGACTTCTTCCACCTTCAGCTGCGGTTGATCACCTTTGTGACCGAGCGGGATGTAGTAACCTTCACCTTCGCGCACTGCCAGCGAAACACCGACGAGCTCCGCCCGTAAGGGGTCAAGTGCTGTGGTTTCAGTATCAAAGGCGATCGTGCTGCTTGCTGCCAGAGCTTTCACCAACGATGCCAGTTTATCCTCTGTATCAATCACTTTAACATCCAGCGAGTAGGATTGGTTTGGAATGACGATTTCCTTCATCTCCTCTCCGAAAAGTGAGAGTTGCGGGGTCTCCTGTTGTTTTAGCGGAGCCGCGATCATGCGCAAGCGCGGGATAAGGGTGCGGAATTCAAGTTCCCGAAAGAGGTTCTCCACCGCCGGAATATCCAGGTGGTCAGTGCGGGCATCTTCCAATACCAGTCTCACGCCAACGTCCTTTTTGATCAGGGCAAGTTCCTGGCTCATGTAGGCGGATTCTTTACCGTTGCGCAATTTTTCCGCGGTCTTGCCGCTGATCTCTTCGATGTGCTCATAGATAATATCAAGCGTTCTGTAGGTTTCAAGCAGGCTGACGGCCGTCTTAGGACCTATGCCGGATACACCGGGAATGTTGTCGGATGTATCGCCAACCAGCGCCTTATAATCCACCACCTGTTCCGGGTCAACCCCCAGGTGTTCTTTGACATCAGCGGCGGTGTAGTTCTTTGAGTCAGCGAGGCGTGAACCCGGCAGGTTCACAATGATGCGGTCATTCACCAGTTGCAGCAGGTCGCGATCACCGGTGATGATCTTAACCCCCAAACCCTGCTCCACCGCCTGTGTGGCGATCGAACCCAGCACGTCGTCCGCTTCCACCCCTTCCATTTCCAGCCTTGGCAGGTGGAAGGTGTCGATCATCTGGCGGATGCGCTCGATCTGGGGTCTCAAGTCATCGGGCATTTTCGCACGTGTCGCTTTGTATTCAGGGTATAGTTCGTTGCGAAAGGTCTTGCCGGTATCAAATGCCACCGCCAGGTACTCTGGTTTTTCCTGCTCCAGCAGGCGCATCAGCACGTTGGCAAAACCGAAGATGCCGGCCGTGGGTTCGCCGGACCGGGTTTGCATGCGGTCGCTCATACCTGCGGTAATGGCAAAATAAGTGCGGTAGGCGAGGGCGTGACCATCGATTAAATAGAGGATCGGAGGCATTCAATTATCCTTTTTCTGGTTTCTCAATCACCGCGCTGCCGGCGGGTGTGCACGCGTTGGATGAATTCACGGATGATGGCAGGGGAGAGCGGTTGTGAACCGCTCATCATCAAGTAACCGGGAGCCCAGAAATCACGGCTTTGCCCGCCTGCTGCCAGTTCCGGGAATTGGTTGTAGAAATGGGCGGAGGTGCGCTGGCGGATTTCCTCTATGGCTTCAACCGGGCAGATCTCGGCGGGCAGGGAGATGACCCACTGCAGGTATTGCGGTCGCACTGAGATACCGGTCACTTGCCAACCGCGGCTGAGGTGCAGCAGCGGCAGGATGGACGCGGCGCGGTCTGCGAGATCGCGCGCCAGGTATTGCCGGGGGTGGCGCGGCACCAACACGCAGCTGTAGCTCACGCGCAGCGCGCTGATCTCTGGTGGCACTGTGTCAACCAATTCCCGTGGGGCAATGACAGCTTCAGCTCGTGAGGTTTCTAAAATAGCCAGAAGTTCAGGTTCCTCTTCATTCGCGGAATCTAAAACAAGCTGAGGCTCATCTGCTTCCACGAGTTCGTTCATGGCGGTGTCGATGATCTCGATCAGGCTGGGTTCGTGATCTTCCTCTGCCTGCGGCTCTTCGAGGGTTTCTCGTTCTACACTGACGGGAAGTTCATCCTCCGGCTGGTCAGGTGTGATGATCAGATCCTCCAGGGCGATTACCAATTCTTCATCGGTCAGCGGTTTGCTAAGCAAGCGGAAATTGACGGCTTCACTGAATCGCAGGACTTTCTCGTTATTGTCTGGAGGCAGGATTAAAACCCTGATCCCGGGTTGCTCTTCGGTTAGTTCGCTGATCAACTGGTCTATTGGGGTCACTACGTCAGCAACATCGAAGAGAACAGCGGCGAAGTGCTGCTGCCGGATGATCGCGTGAAACTCATCGATCGTACTCACTAATTGAGTGGATATTTCTTTTCCGTCAAGGGTGAGCGAATTCAACCTGGTGGGCAGCTGGTGGTCGGTTGAGTAGGCGAGAAGGTTGATCAGCATAGCAAAAGTGTATCACGGGCGATATCGCGGCGCAAGTTGACGCCGTGGAGTTTACATCTCTGCAACCTTTCAATGCTCCTGGTCGAGTCAACGTGGTTTGTAAAAAATGGCGGAGTTGCCGACTCCGCCATTTTTGGATCGTTGCGACCGCCGTGCGCAGGTTCAGTGCACCTTTGAGCCCAGTACAGCTTTCAACTGCTTTTCTACGCTATAGGCATTTGAGATGATGAATTTCATTTTCTGTGTGGTGGTTTTAATCTCCATAGTATCGGGCGTGTTGTCTTCGGAATCACCTGTGAAGGTGGAGATTTTCACCACGTCATTTATGCTGATAGCAAAATTCTGCGGGTTCTCCACCAGGATGAGATGAGGGGGCATACCCACGTATTTATCTCCGTAGCGGGTGGCCATTTGCGCGCCGACCTGGCCAAGAAAACCCTTGCCCTGTTGTTTGGCTTGATCACGGGCATTCTTCACGTCCTGGTTTTGCATCTCTTTGGTTTGCAACGCGAAGATCAGGCGTTGGTTGGTGATGGCCATGTGGTAAAGCTCTGATGAGAATAACCCCGTCTTTTTTCTTACCATGCCAATCACGCTGATCACCTGTTCAGATGACGATGCAACAGGCGGCACACCCGCCACAGACGGCATTACTGGAGGGGGGGCAGGAGTGATGTTGAGTGGTGGAGGAACCAAGGAAGGCGGGGTGACCACCGGGACGGGTGGGGGAGAACCTGCGGTAATCGTGACAGGTCTGCCGCACGCCGGGCAGAACCGGTCTTCAGGTTTCAGTAAATTCCCGCATGCCGGGCATAGTGAAGGTGTGTTCATGCAGTTTTCCCTTTCTGGTTGGTTTATTCAAAAACAGAATGATATATCACTTTATCAAGTGCAAATTGTATAACAAGTCCACATTTTTTGATTACCAAATCCCGGGGAAGATGCGGAACTTCGTCCTTTTGGTGTATTCCGCGTAACCTGGTAGTTCATTCACGAGCGCCTCATCCTCTTTGTAAGTGCGCAACAAGACCACCAGGATGAAAAGAAGGATCGGCAGATACGCCCAAAGCGTGTTGAGCAACAGTGGGAGCATTACCCCGACCACGATCCCTCCCGCGTATCCCGGGTGGCGAATGAACCGATAAGGACCATTCTCTATGACGGTATGCCCACGATCACGCTGAATGCGCACATTAGCAGAGAAGTAGCGGTTGATCACCATCGCCCAGGTGGTAAAGGCATACGCCGCGAGGGTGATGAGGACGGCCAAAAGGCTGACCCATAAAGGCAGCACTGGAGACCAGCTGAAACGCCAATCCAACCCGGCAGTGACAAGGTAAATTAATGGGAGCAGGAAAGCCGAAATTGGTCCGAGCAGTCTATCCCAGGACTTGGTGTCGCGGTGCTCCTGGAATCTGGCACGTTCAGCGATCAGGTCGGGATGAGTTTTGGCGATCAATGCTCTGCTGAGGATGGTGAAGAGAATGGATATGCTGACGTATACCCAGGCCTGCCACCAGCGTGGATCTCCACCCAGTAGGAGAAGGAGCGCGGGCAGCCCAAGAAAATATAGCAGCGCGCTAAAGACCTGAACGAAGCCAAACCTGTTTTTTTTCACTTTGTAATAAAAAAGTGGAGGTTATTATCCTCCACTTTTTATCTGATTATTCAAAAACGATGGTCGTAAGTTCCCAGTCACTTCCGTTCTTGGTGAACTGGAGGGTCACAAGATACTCTTCGCCATCCAGTTGGGCGGTACCCTCCAGCGTGGCAACATCGTTTTCAATGGAGTTGCTGGTGAACTTCCATTCATCAAAATCACGAATAGAGGTCCAGTCAGCCCAACCGGCCTCGTAACCCACTTCTGCCTGAATATCAGGGGAAAGCATGGAAAATGAAGTCGCGTTATCCTGGGTGCTCAATGCGGTCATGAAAGTATTGCCCAAATTGGTAATATCCTTCAACGCACTGCAAGCCGTAAGGGAGAACATTAAAACAAGTGCCACAACCAGAACCGTTACCAGCTTTTTCTTCATTCACTCCTCCTTGGAATTAATATATAACCAATTATATCTAAAATATGCACTTTATAGCTTAATGATTTATCACAGATCGATGATCTGTCCTCCCGGGTTCTTTTGTGATGCTTCCCAGGTGAGGAAGGCATCAAGGTCATGCTTGATCTGGCGGATGACGAACAACATCACTGCCGCATCATCCACAAAGCCGGCCAGCGGCAGCCAGTCCAGGATCAGGTCGATGGGTGAAACGAAATAGAGAATGGCGACTGTTACCATGACGATCGTACCCCAGGGAACTACCGTGTATTCCCTATGCGTGTAAGATTTGAGCAGCCTGAAGAACGCCTTTAACTGTGACCAAAAATCAGGCTTTTGGGCACGTGAGTCTTCGTTTATGTTAACCTTTCGTACGGCTTCTTCAAGAAGACGCCGTGATTTTTCCGGGTTGTGCAGGTATTCCTCTGCCTTCGTTTTCCTACGGTTGACGGCGTCACGAATCTGCTCTTCGGATGGGGTGTTGAACCTTTCTGACATTAATTTCCTTTCTGCAGATCAAACTCGTCCAGGTACTTGATGGGTCTGAACCCGACCACACCAAGTTGGGTGAACTCGCCATTAATAGGTGTGAAATTTTCTTTGAATATCTTCACAGATTGGCAAAGTTCATCGCTGGAAATATCGAACTCGAGGGTCAGGTGGGGCACCCAAACACCCGGGAAGTAGTAAGGTGAACATTTGATGCCGGCAGAAACAACCCGGGCAAGGTAATCCGCGTGCACATTCAACAGGGTCACGCTTGGTACCGGGTAGATAAAGAGGACATTATCCCTGGTGGGGAAGGTACCAACGGCGCCAAGCCTGAAGCTGAAGCGCGGCACGGTTGTGGCGAATTCCCTGGTCAGTTCGATCACCTCTGCAGCGTCAGTGGTGGGAAAAACTGCCAGGCTGACGTGAGGTTTGTCTTTCAGCAAGCCCTGCACTGGTTTTATGCCCGCGCGGTAGATGATCTCCCGGAATTTCAGCACCTGTTCCTCCGCGGCCGGGTCAAGATAAAGCTCAACGGCAATGCCTTCTGTGATGCTTTGGTGATGATTGCTCAAGCATACCTCTTTAGGTTCACTAATTGTTCACCCGTGTGATTTCCATACGTTTAATTCTACCATTCATGACGAGGTCGGTTTGATGAGTTTCTAATGGCATCATTGATTCGACCATATTTATGGATCTTTGTAAACAAAACGGGTCTTCATCAGTTAGGTGAAGACCCGTGTTCCTGCGCGTTTTACAAACTGGTTTCAGGTTTAGTGTTTTCCAGCCTGTACACCCTCCATGTACTCCCTGATGGTGGGATACGCGGACAGCCGTTCAAAGAAGAAATTGTTGACGATATTGATGACCATCCCCCGTGCGGCTTCGGCTTCCGCGGTGAGCATTTCACGAGCTTCGGGCTGCGCCAGAGCGGTGCGCAGGTTGAGCAGGTGTTTAACGATCTCGGCTTCCTCGTCTCCCTCCAGTGCGCGGATCACTTCCATGATCAAGGTATCCGTTGAGTTTACCATCTGTTCATTGGTAATTGATGAGCCCGGGATGTACGCGTCGTCAATGGTGCGGATCAATGACCATATCTGGTAGAGGATTGTGGCAGGTTCGTCGAAGAGCTCGCGTAAAAAAGCCGCTTCTTCATACTTGCCGGTAAGGCGGAAAATGTTGTACATCCGCTTGGCGACCTTGCCGTAATTAACATCCTTGGTGAGGTATTTGTAAACCTCGCGCTCCAAAGCGCTCACGTATTCATCCAGCGCATTGGCAGAAACGTGCTGCGCCAGCTTGGAGAAAATAGGCACAGAGGATGCTTCGAGGTAAACTTCCTGGAAGTACGGGTCCAGGTAACCATCCAGCGGGCTGATATCGCCGCTGGGTGCTTCCCAGGTGACGTCCAGCATATTACTGGCGTTGGCCAACTGTTTACGGATGGGGTCTGCCACCACCCAATCGAGCTTACACCAACCGGGGTTGTTTTTCACGTCATCCCACGCCACCGTCACCGCGGTGCCGTCCTTCTTGAATCCCTCGATCTTGCCCTCCTTGATCTGTGCGGGATGCCAGGAGACGGGTGAACCAGCCTTGACCTCACGGTTGCCGATGACAATATCCTGTGGATGCTCACCGAATTTGACCTCGATCAACTGGTAATTGGACCCCTGCATATAATCCAATGCCTTTTTCCGCATGATCTCCGCCAGGATGTCACAGGCTTCATCCCTTGTAGGGGCGACGATATTTATACGTTCGAAATAATCGCAATCACCCGGGTAGGATTGGATCTTTGACTGCGCGGAGGAACCTGATAGCGCCAGCGCTGTCTCGACCTTACCGGGGATATCTTCGAATTCCACGATCTTACCAACGCGGCGGAAGTATTCCAGTTCCTTATCACTGAAATCCAGCATGGTCATGTTGTGGCCGAACACCCCGCTGCGGGTGTCCATGGAAATCTGTCCGCTTTCTTTGTAAGCTGCCATATTGGTCAGCCACTGCAACGCTTCATCCTCTTCGATCTCAACGCCCAGCCTTTTGGCTGAATCCATGATGCGATCCAAATCTGCCTTGCGGGGGTCACTTGTCTTAGCCACGGTTCCTCCTTAAATCATCCACTAATACGGTTTTAATTATTAAAACAGTATACACAAAACCTGGCGATTTTTCACGATCATTCAGTAACGTTGTACTTCGGGTTTGCCTTGAGAATTTTCAGGAATATCTCAGCCTGGTCCTGGGCATCTCTGAGCGCGTTGTGGGTGAGGCGGCGTTCTTCAAGAAAGTGAGAAGAGATGCGCTGCATCGAGGTATCAGCCCAATTCACACCCATCTGACCCATGAAGTACGCCTTGATATCCAGGGCGCTGTGCCCGAAGGGGTTCCCGCCCATGTAGCGGTGAAAGTAATCATTGATGAACATCCAGTCAAAAGGCGCGTTAAAGGCTACGAATAACGGCCTGGCAGGGGCGGGAGCGACTGCGGCGATCCAATCCGCGAAGGCTCGCATGGCTTCAACAGGCTCAGCCCCTTTCCGTCGCAATTCATCCATGTCCAATCCACCGATGGCGAGGGCTTCCGGGTCAACACCATCTTTATCCGGTTTCAATTCTATGTAGAAAGTGTTCGCGGTATCGTACACCAGGCAGGCACCGATTGAAAGCATCGCATATTGACCCGGCACCGGACCTGCGGTCTCCACGTCCACGCATATAAAAATTTCTTCAGTCATGGGGATTTACTTATTACCCTTCCAGTTTACAGGATTCAGCGACCGCTATTTCCGCCCTTTATTCAACAGGTTCTTTTTCAATTAAGATGCTGCATCTCACGGGTACTTTTTCGCTGGTGATTACCCTGACGTGGTACAGCCTGCCCATTCCAGCCCAGCTGGCGAACTCCTGCGCAAAACCTGAAAGGAAACTGCAATCCAGCGCAGAAACCTCTGTCCGTCCAGCTGTTGTTAGCGCCAGTTCCCAATTCTTTTCGTTGTCCTTAAATTCCAGGTTGTACCGTTGCTGCGAGGAAAGCATGCCGCAGAGGTGTTGTAGACCGGTATGGATCTTCTTTTTAACAGGGGAAAGCCGAAAATCCGCATCAACTTCTTCAAGTGTGGTCCCTTCCTGCTTCAACCAGTAATGAAAACCAGCCCGACCCGCTCTCATCAGCGTGCCGCGGACGAAAGGATCCGTGGGTTCTGTCTCCATCATCTGCGTGAAATCCTCGACGGCATCCCGTCCAAGAATTTCCTCCAATCCATTTTTCTTATACTCTGACATCAATTCACTCACGTCCATCCAATTTCTTTTTCCGTTTTTCTTTAATCAATTCCATCTTTCTGGCGCGTCTTATCCATTTCTTCGAGAATGCTGTACAGCAGTTCAAGCAACACCCGTTTTACAGAGCTTTTTTTGGTCGCCTCACATGGGAGGATCTTGACTGATGGATCGAGCCTCAGGGCCAGGCGCATATCTTCCACATCCCAGGCGTCATAGAGGTCCTGTTTATTAGCTGCCACCAGGTATGGGGTCGGCGCGTAAGCGCGGAAGGTCTCAAGGATGCTCCTCGCCTCGCGAAATGTTTCAGGCCTGGTGCTATCGACCATGACGATGAACCCCAGCATCCCCTCCGAGAGGATCTCCCACATGAAATCAAAGCGTTTCTGCCCGGGGGTTCCAAAGAGGAAAAGCACCAGGTCGTTGTCCACGGTGATCCGGCCAAAATCCATGGCGACGGTGGTGGATTCCTTTACTTTTTCAGCGGGTGTGCTGATGCGCTTCTCAGTGGATACCACATCGATCTCGCTCACAGACCGGATGAACTCGGTTTTTCCGGCGTTGAAGGGTCCTGTGACTACGATTTTGACGGTCTGAGTTTGCATTGGCGAAGGGTTCCGTGGCTTCTAAATCGAGCGGATGCGGTCGATCAGGCGTTTGATGAGGGAACGATTTTGCTCCGGGTTCTTGACGGGCAGGTTCTTGCCAGGGATGGCGACGGGCACTCCACCTGGACGGATGATCTCCACCAGCCCGGCCTGCAGCAGGGTAAATACAATGCGGCGCATTTCGACTTCGTCCAGATTGGTGGTGGCAGCAATCTGTTGAATGGTGTTACGGGGATTAACGTAAGAAACCACCTGCCATTCGTTTTGGGAGAGGTTGATGTTGCGGATGTCAGTGCCGGGGCGGTCGGTGAACTTGAGCGCCATATCCAGGCTGGGAATCTCTGATTTTAATTCCTCGATCTCCTGCAGCTCCCGCGCCCCTTCAACGATGAGGTTTTCAAGGTTGAGATGTACAGGAATCTGGTCATCCGGTAAAAGTTCTCCCGCTTCGAACCTGAAGAAGCCCTCTGTCCAATCAAATAGATGACGGAACTTTTCGGAATAATCCTCTTCCAGAGCTGTGGTCACCTGGTCGAGCGTGGCGTACCCCGCGTTGACCAGGTAGATCCCCGCCTCACGGTCGCTCATATCCACAAGCCGTCCCTTCAGCAGTGTGTGCTGATAAGAGGTGATCAGCTTCTGATCATTGAGCGTTCGCAAGAGGTCAGGTTTTTCATCACTGGATTCAAAATAGGCCAGTTTGCCGTTGTGGAAGATCACCCGTGCAAAGGCGCCGGGTCTTTCCACATACAGCGCGCCGGATTTGTTGGCCAGGTTGATCAGGTTCAACAACTGGATGAATGAGAAATCCTTCAGATTACCTTTTAATGCCATCCACCGTCCTAATATTGAATCTAAAGGGAACTAAGAAATTATACATACAAGCAGCGATAGCGTCAATTAACCGTTCAGTTTTGTTAACTGCGACGGAAAATTCAAATTTAGTATAATCAAAAGAAGCAATTTACTGCGGTTTAACGCGAACAAAATTATTTTTAACCCAGATACCCCGTAACATGCCATGGGGAAGATTCATTGACCCGATAAAGAGGCGCACATGCCTGGATTAAGGTCCACCTTAGCCAATTATGATCTGGATTTCCTGACGCGCATTGCCAGGCGTTGGGGGGCTCAGATAAGCCAGCGCGACGCTGAAAGCGCGCGCTTGGACCTGGCTGCCAGGATGATGGATGAGGGTTCATTTGCCAGCCTGCGCAACAGCCTGGATGAAGCCTCCAGCAAGGCCTGGTTGAACCTGGTGCAAAAAGGCGGCAAGATCCCATGGATTGAGTTTTCCAGGTCACACGGGGATATCCGTGACTTTGGTCCGGCGAGCCGGGAACGCGAAGATCCGGACCTTCACCCCGTCTCTGCTTCGGAGGTGCTGTGGTATTCAGGTCTTGCAGGGCGGGCTTTCTTGAAAATTGGACTTGAGCCTAAAGAATACTTCTATATTCCGGATGAGCTTCTGGCGTTCGGGAAAAATGAGGATCAACAGGCGCACAAAATGCTGCTCCGTCCCTCGGTCAACCAGAAACCCAAATACATTGTGCGCGCTGAAGCGCTGCTGCCTGACCGCTTGACGGACCTTTTGGCAGCGCTGCGGATGCAGCGGGAACCCCCGGAAGAGGTGTGGGAAGCGTGGCAGATGCCGAAAGTATTTGCTCTTCAACTGCTGCGGGCAGAAGGCCTGGTGGACGCTACTTTGCAACCCAACCCCGAAGCCTTAAAAGAGTTCTTTGCTGCCAGCCGCGGGCAGGTTCACACCCGGCTATACCAGGCCTGGCTGGGTGCAACCGAGATCAACGAATTACGCCTGCTGCCGGGATTGGTCTTTGAGGGCACGTGGCAGAATGACCCCATAGCCCCTCGGAAATTGTTGACCGGGATCCTCGCCGGGCTTGAGGCCGGGACTTGGTGGAGTATTTCATCGCTGCTCACCACTGTAAAGGATACGACCCCTGATTTTCAGCGCCAGGCTGGAGATTATGACGCCTGGTATATCCGTGAAGCGAATTCCTCCACCTACCTGAGCGGCTTTGAAAACTGGGAGAGGGTGGAAGGAGCCTTGCTGGTTTTCCTGCTCAGCGGACCGCTGTATTGGCTGGGGATCGTCAACCTGGCCAGGGCTGGCCCCGATGGAAAATTCACAGCTTTTCAACTCACCGAACAAATGAAGCCCCTGCTTGACGGTTCTGGCCTTGCGGAAAGCGCAACTGAGAACCGGGAGATGAAGATCAGGGACGCGCTGCACATCAGCATTCCTTACTATGCGCCGCGGTTGTTACGCTACCAGGTGGCCAGGTTTTGCGAGCTCATCAATGTTTTTCCAAAGGAGAGCCTGTACAATCTGACCACAACTTCATTGAAACGAGCCGAGGAGCAGGGGCTGCGTCTCAACCAGCTGCTGCAACTACTGGAAAGAGAAAAAGCCGTCGCGATACCGGAGAGCCTGCGCAACCTGGAAGCGCGCTGGAGCTTGCATGGGCAGGAAGCGGCCATCGGCAAGGTGCTGCTGCTGCGCTTCACCAGGGAGGCTGCCTGTGCTGAGTTCATCAAGCACGCAGCGGGCAGGTTCAAGCTCGAGGAGTTGAACCCACGTTGCGTCATCATCACTGCCAGGCAGTTGGATGGAATTATTAAGCTGTTGAATGAACTGGGAATTCTGGCAGAAATTGAAGCGGATGTATAATCACAATCGCTGATGCAGCGAGTTAAAATCACAAAGAGGTGAAGATGAGCAAAAGATTGGATTGGGTCCAGGAGGAGATCGACGCGCTAAAAGCGGCGGGTTTGTACAACAACATCCGCACTCTCGGGTCACCGCAGGGCGCCTGGTTGATCGTGGACGGAAAAAAAGTTTTGAATTTTTGCTCCAACAATTATCTTGGGCTGGCAAACCATCCAAAAATGGTGGAGGCGGCCGCGCAGGCGCTGAAGAAGTACGGGGTGGGTCCAGGCGCTGTGCGTTCCATCGCCGGCACGATGGAGATCCACACCGAGCTGGAACAACGCCTGGCGCGCTTCAAAGGTGTTGAAGCCGCGGTTGTGCTGCAATCGGGGTTTGCCGCCAACACGGCAGTGATACCGGTGCTGGTGGGCAAGGATGACCTCATCATCTCGGATGAATTGAATCACGCCAGCATTATTGATGGCTGCCGGCTTTCCGGTGCACCGATCGCCAAATACGCCCATACTGATGTAGCGGACCTTGAGAAAGTGATTTCTGAAAACGAGGGAAAATTCCGCCGCACCCTGGTCATCACGGACGGCGTGTTCAGCATGGATGGCGACCTGGCGCCGATCGACAGCATTTACGAGGTGACCAGCCGCCATGACGTGATGTTGATGGTGGATGATGCGCACGGTGAAGGGGTTGTAGGGCGCGGCGGCCGCGGCATTGTGGACCACTTTGGTTTGCACGGCAAGGTGGATATCGAGGTGGGTACGCTTTCAAAGGCCTTTGGTGTGGTCGGTGGCATAGTGGCCGGAAACGGGCGCATCGTGGAATGGGTGCGCCAGCGCGGCAGACCGTTCCTGTTCTCTTCTGCCACGCCCCCGGCGGATGTGGCCGCGTGCATCGCGGCGGTTGACCTGTTGGAGAATTCGACCGAACTGGTGGATCGCCTTTGGGCGAACGCGCACTATTTCAAGGAAGCGTTGAAACAAATGGGGTTGGATACAGGCCAGAGCGTCACACCCATCACCCCGGTGATGCTGGGTGAAGCACCGCTGGCGCAACAGTTCAGCCGCGAGCTCTTTGCTGAAAATGTGTTTGCCATGGCGCTGGGGTTTCCTACGGTGCCCCAGGGCAAAGCCCGCATTCGGGTGATGATCTCAGCAGCACACAGCCGGGAAGACCTTGATCAGGGACTTGCGGCGTTCGAAAAGGTTGCCAGAAGGCTGAAAGTGATCTAATGTTATCTTTTTTTAATAACAAAGCGCCGGGTGAGCCCGGCGCTTTTAGCGATCAAACATTCGCCGCCGCTTCAAGTTGATCAACGGTGCGGCAATTTTTCTCAGCAGGTACTTCATCACGATGGGTGAAAAGGCGCTGCCGCCATCACGGTAATGCACGCGCAGCATCTCCGGCCAGCAGCGGTCATCCGCACTGATGGTCTTTGCGCCGGAGTGCAGTCTGAAGCTGGCCCAGCTGCTGCTCGGCAGGTATTTGAACTGGCTCAGTTTGGCCAGCCGTACCCACAGGTCGTAATCCATCGCGAAGTAAAAACTGTCATCCAGCGGCGCCACCTGCCGCCAGAGTTCCGCCCTGAAGAAGGCCGAAGGCTGGGGGATGTGCACGTAACCGCGGCGCAGGCGCTTGAGGTCGGTCTGGGCGGCCGGGAACTGGCCGATTATTCTGCCATTTTCATCAATGAAATCCAGATCTCCGTAAACCATTCCCACCTCGGGATGATCGATCAGGTAGGCCACTGCTTCGCTCACCGCCTGGGGCTTGTAAATATCATCTGAATTGAGCCAGGCGAGGATGCTGCCGCGTGCCATGGCGAAGCCTTTATTGAGCGCATCAGTCTGCCCTTTGTCCTTTTCTGATACCCAGTAAGATAGCCGATGCGAATATTGCTCTATGAGCTCCAGGCTGCCATCTGTGGAACCTCCATCGATGAGGATATACTCTATGGGCTCATAGGTCTGCCCAAGCACGGAGCAGATGGTCTCCTCCAGATAAGGCGCTTGATTGAAGGATGGGGTTACGATTGAAACCAACGGTTTCTCAGTCATCAGCAGCTTCAATGTCCTAATGGATGTGCGAGATCGAAGAGATAGTACCCATCACCTTGTTCGTAAGGATAGTGGTCGAACAGGTATTTGGATAAGTTCGATTGTGACTCGAAATCACCCAGTAAAGTGACGAGGAAATAATCCTTGCCTTCAGTGCGCATCTTGAAAAGTGTCTCGAATTCCGGATCGGTTGAACCGATGAGTTCCTTTACGGTCAGATCACCCTGGGTCGGCCAAAGCGTGGGCTGAATGAATCCCCAGTAATTGATGCGGTAGCCGTAATCGTGGGTAAGCGCAACGACGGATTTACCCTGCCCGATCTTGGCGCCGAGTTCCTGCCAGTATTTAGCCTCGTGCCTGTAACTTGCGCCGATCATTTCACCGCGAGACTTCATAACACCCAATCCAACCGAAAAAAGGAACAGAAGCAGGACGAGCGCTTTAAATCCCCACCCCAGTGATCTGCTTTCCAGCCTGGCGAAGATCTCACCACCAACTACACCAAAGCCTAAGGCAATAATGGGGATCAGCGGCAGGTGATAATAATCGTGGGTGTAGATGTGGTAAGCGAACATGAAACCGTACAGCAGGTAGCCCAACCACATGCAAAAATACAAAACCTGGTATTTCTTTTCCTTGATCAGGAAGAACCCCAGCAGAGAAATGATGATGGGGTAAAACCCCACCACGAACCTGGCAAGCATGAGCCAGTTGAGGTACCATTTCGGGTTTGAGAACAGCGCTGGTACCCAGCGTGCACCGAAGATGGCGCCGGCGTTACCGCCAACCGTCGCGCTGAGCGAAGTGTATATGATGGCTGGCAGCAGCGAGATGGCTGCGACCAGGTATACGCGCCAATCGCGCAGTGACCGTTTGAACCCCTTGAGCAGCACAACGCCGATCATGCTAATGCCAACAAAGAACACAGCAGGTGTTTTAATGAGCACAGCCAGGCCGGTGAAGACACCCGCGAAGATGGCGCTGGTCAACTTATCATCATCCAGCCATTTCAACTGGAAATACAATGCCCATATGATCAGCATTACCATCAACGGGTCGGGCTGAAAACTGCGGCTGGCAATCGTTCCAAAGGGGTTGAAGAGATAGAGCGCGAGCGCGATGAAGGCGCCATTGATGCTGGTCATTTTTCGTGCAAGCAGAAACAGCGGGATTCCACCGATGATCCAGAAACTTATCGATAGCAGGCGCGCCACCAGCATACTTTCTTTACCGATGATGCTGTAGATGATGGCTACCAGGTATTCCATTACCGGTGGTTCGATCTGAGGTTCGCTCCTTCCGGTGATGATGGCGAACTGCCTGGTGTCTTCAGGTACAGACCTGGTTTCGGCGGTATCCATTTCGTAGTACAAACCGCGCGTCATGATGAAGGAATGAAGCTGGCGGGTGGTGGCAAAATCCAGCGGCAGGTCATCCAGGTCGATCAGGCGGATGCCCAGACCAGCGAGCAGAAAAAGCACCAGTAAAATGAGGATGACAGGTTTGGTGGGTTTAAGGAGGAGCGCAGTGGAGGACTGCGAGGATTCGGACATTTCTACCTCTCTGGCGGTGGAGTGATTGATTTGAGTTTCCTTTTCCGGCGGGCCAGGTACGCATCCTTCAACCTATCCAATCCGAGCGGTGCCAGGATGGCGTAAATGATGCGGTACCAATCCTTCGCAGCAGCGCAGGGGTCCAGGCTCAGGCTTCGTGTGTAGGCGCGCAGCGAGGCGCGGTAATCGCGCGCATCGAATTGATAGAAAGCATCCAACCTTTCCGCACCGGCGCGGATTCTGCGGGAATTGGCGTTAAGGATAGGCGCAAGTGTTGGCATCGTTCCCATCCAATCCACAATCCGCCTTGCTTCGTTGCCAAATTCAGCGGCGTGCGCCAGATTCTTGCTGCCTGTATGGTAATGCGCTGACGCCCATAATTGGGGGATGTATTTAATCTCAGCGTTCATCGCCAGTCGCAACCAGAGGTGATGGTCCAGCAGGAATTGGTAACCGGGATCCAGCAAACCTGCGCTTTGCAGCGCTTCGCGGCGCATGAACACGGCCGGTTGCCCGATGATGTGAAAAGACATCAGTTCCTTCAAACCCCAGTCACGGTAGCGCAGGATGTTGATGACCTCGTTCTTTTCATTCACAACCTGTACATCCCCGTAAACGAAAGCAGCTGCGGGGTTCTCCTGCAACGCCTGAACCGCACGTTTTACCGTGCCAAGCAGATAATAGTCATCAGAATTCAACCAGGCGACGATATCCCCGGAGGCGCGCTTCAGTCCCTTGTTGATGCCATCCGCCTGACCGTTGTCCTTTTCCGAAACCCACCAGGCGATGCGGTCAGCATACTTTTGGATGATCTTCTGACTGCCGTCAGTTGAGGCGCCGTCCACAACCAGGTACTCAATGCTGGGATAATCCTGCCCAAGCACCGAGAGGATGGTTTTCTCTATGAAGGGCGCCTGGTTGTAGGATGGCGTAACAATGGTGACGGTCGGCTCTTTTATCATTACCAGATCGTTTCGTAATCTGCCTTGGGAAATACGGTGAGTTTGCCCCCAACAGTGGCGTCAAGGATCTCCCGGCCATCTTTCTCGTAGGCATTCTTTGCCATGCGATAGGAGATTTCGGAGGTTTCCAGGTCAGGCAACTGCCAGCGGAATCCTTTGCCGAAATACCCGGGGTGGAAGTGGTTGGGGTCATCGCCGGTGGAGATGACAGTGGTGTTGGGCGTTCCTGTGGTAGTGAAGTTGTGATCCACACCGATGAGAATTACCTGTTTGAAACCCATAAAATATGCCAGCTGCATGGCCACAAACGTCACCGTGGCGCCTTCCCATAACCTGCCGGTGGCATCTCCGCTGAAACGCGGCTTGATGTAAGAGGTGTAAAGGTAATGCAGGTTGGGCGCAGGGTGGATGTACTGCCGTCCGCGCCAGGATACGAAGGTAGGGATGGGCAGGTTGCGCAGGTCATCGGCGCACTGTTCAATAACCAAATTGTTGACGGTGAGCAGAATTGAGGTCGTGAACCCCAGGTCGTTGAAGGCCATGTAGAAGCGGTTCATGCCGATGGAGAAGGTATTGCGCAGCTTTTGCAGGTCTGTGTTTTTCAGGCTCGGCCCGTTGCCAATGATGACGCATCGTTCCCCTTTATGGGAATCTCGCAGCCGTTCTAGTTTTTGTATGGAATCGGCGCGCCAGGGGTGGAGCCTGGCCTGGGGGTACTCAAACGCCAGGGACAGGTTATCGCGGGCTGACCGGTAAAGATCAGCAAGTGGTTGAGGAATGCGTTCCTTGAGCTTTTCGCGCATGCGTTTTACTCAGTGCTCAGGCGGGCGGTAGCACCGCCATCCAAAACTAATGCCTGGCCGGTCATGAACGAGGATTGCCTGCCATCCGCCAAAAAGTATACCGCCTGGGCGATCTCTGCGGGTTGGCCGATACGGCCGTTGACGGTTTTACGAGCCAGGTTGTCGAGGCGCTTGCTCATGGAGGGTCCAGAGACGTGCCCGCGGTCAAGCCCGCTGCGCAGCATGGGGGTATCCACTGCACCCGGGAGTACAGCGTTAACCCGGATGTTTTCCACGGCGAATTCGATTGCCATGGCTCGGGTGAGGGCGAGAATCCCCCCCTTGCTGGCAGCGTATGCAGCTATACTGGCAGAGGTCTGGATGGCGTGGACAGAGGACATGTTAATAATGGCACTATCGCCGGCGTTCACCAACAGGGGATGAAAATAGCGGGCGGAGAGGAAAACCGGGCGCAGGTTGGTGGCGATTACTTTGTCCCATTCCTCGACCGTTGTATCGACCAGCGGTTTTGATATTTGTAACGCGGCGTTATTGACGAGAGCGTGAAGGGAGGGGGTGAACGCGCCAACTTTCTTGAATATCATCTCATACTCATCCGGTCGCGAGATATCCGCCTGGATGAACAACCCATCAGTCGGGAATCCCAGTCCGAAATCGTTGAAGTCGATACCGATCACCCGCCAGTTGTTGGCAGTGAACAGCTCTACACAGGCTTTTCCAATCCCACCGGCGCTGCCGGTGATCAGTACAAAACGCTGATTTTCCATCATATTGGGTTCCTTTCTAGACCTTCGCCTTCCATGTTTCCAGGTCTTCCGTGTTGATGGATAGCCCGGTGAGCAGGTTACGGATGCTGTTCCAGTGCACGTTTTCCCATGCTGTTGGGCTGGAGTTGGAATTATGCGGCGCGAGCAGGACGTTTTCCATCTTTAATAGCAAGGAGTCGGGGGGGATCGGTTCGTCCTCGAAAACATCCAAACCGGCTCCGGCGATCTTCTTTTGCTGCAGCGCTTCGACGAGCGCTTTTTCGTTAACGATTGGACCCCTGGCGGTATTGATGAGAACGGCGTTCGGTTTCATCAGGTTCAGGATATCACGGTTGATGAGGTAATGTGAGGTTGGATTGAGATCACAGTTCACACTCACAAAATCCGCCTGAGAAACCAGCTCATGGAGCGAAACGCTGTTGACGTTGAATTCCCGCAGAAAGTCCTGCGGGATGGGGATGATATCGTTTCCCAACAGGCGCATCCCGAAGGCGCTGGCGCGTTTGAGAACGGCTTTACCGATGTTTCCCACGCCAATCACACCGAGGGTCGACTCGGCCAGTGAACGGCCGGGGATCTTCTCCCAATTACCTGCTTTAATCGCCTTATCCATCCAGGGCTGCCGGCGGGCGAAAGCCAGGATGTAGCCCAAAACGCTATCAGCTACCGGGATGGTAAAAGCGTTGGGCGTGTTTTTCAACAGGATTCCCAGGCGTTCACAGGCAGCGCGGTCGATAGAGTCAGTGCCGGTTCCCCATTTTGAGATGACCTTCAAGCGCGGAGAACAGGCTTCTAGCACACGGGATGTGAAGCGGTCATCGCCGCAGATGGTGCCGTCGAATTTTCCGGCGTAAGCCAGCAGGTCGTTTTCCTCCAGCCGTTCGTGAACTTCAGGCAGGATCAGCTCCAGCCCATAGTGGACGAAAACCGGTTTGAAGCGGTCAACGAATGGGATCATGTAGGGAGCAGACAATAAGAGAACTGGCATGTTTGTGATTCTTTCCTGGAGGTTTTGATTATTATAACCTTCAAAATCCCTGATTTTTTATTACCTTACTGGTTATCGAGGTAGCGGTACAATGTGAAACTCGATTCCCCTTGGATCTGGCCGATCTTTTCAATACGGCCGGAAAATATCTGACGGTAGGGTTCCGTTTCAAGCAGCATGTAAGGGTTTCCGAAAACGTAATCCAAATTCATGTCGCTGAGGAACCTGTCAGCTGTACCGGTCTTCAGCGCCTCAAAATAATCGAGGCTGTTGATCAGACCATCCATGTTTACAACGGTGCGGTTTTGAATGAAGTACGCAATTTCGCCGCCCCCGGTCATGCCGATCAACGAATTTTCCCGGGTGTAGAATTCCAGGTCCCTGGTTTCTACCAGGTAATCCGCCTGGTTTTTAAGTGGAACGGTTGGCGGGCATAAGCTTAGTATGTAACGCGTGTGTAAGAAGATGACAAAGCCGATCATACCGAGCAGCAGGATGTTTCCAGGAAGGGGTGTGCGGGTCCATTGCTTGAGCTTCTCAAAAAATCTTGAGCTCAACACTGTACCTAACAACACCAACAGCATTGTCTCGGGTACCCAATACCAGCTGCGTGTGTGCCCGTAATTACGGGCAGCGTAGTAAGCGATGTGCAGAAAGCAGCCGATCGCCATTGGCGGGATCAGGATGGCAAACGAACGTCGTGCCAGGAAACCGTTTTTCCTCGAAAGCAGGAAAACCAGCAGGATAAAAATCAGAAATATGAAGGTCAGGAATAGCTTCACCGGCAGATCGTGTGAATCCTTCCCGAAAAGGTCCCTTACGAAAATGGAAATATCGGCGACGATGGTAGTGAGCAGTGACCACGGGCTGCCCCCACTGCCGGGAGCAAAGCCCATCAATTCTACCAACGTCTCATTCTGGCGGTAAACTGTGTTGCCCAGGGTACCCCACCAGGTTTTCACCTGGCCGCTGACAGGTGAGAAGGTACCAAATATGAGTTTGTTTGCCAGCATGTAACCACCCACCAGAAAAGCAATCGGGACGGAAAAAAGAACTCCGTCCTGTATGTTTTGGCGCAGTTCAGTTCGGGACCAATTCTTGAAAATCTGCCAGGCAGAGTGTGAGGCTGTGTTGTTGGCAGGATTGTGCAACAGGTGGATAAAAAGGATCAAGATAAATGTCAACGCAATATTGAGAAGGATGAGAGATTGCGACACGAGCAGGTTCATTCCGATCACCTGCATGGTCAGAAGGACCAGGTAAAGCAGAATGCCGGTTAAAATAAAGGCGATTCCGATGTGCACGAAGAACCGAACAAGGCCCTTTTTTATTGGCAATGAGTAAAACCCCGTGAAATATAGCACTGCCGGGGTGAGTGCCAGGGCTACTACCATTTGTGGGTAGATCGAGTAATTGTTAAGAATCAATGGTGTTGTGCCAAAACGAATGATCCAGGCGAAAATGGACCCCAGTAGAACCGCCACCAGGTCGTAGATGATTATCCGGTTAATCCGTGTGATCCTGAACACGATGAAAAACCCCACTAATGCGACTACGAAGAGGGTGTCCAGGCGGCTTAGGATAGTGAGGGCGGCGATCAGGCCAACAAGGATGAGTCCTTTGGAGCGCTTTTCTTCTCCTTCGCTGAGAAGGGACGAGCTCTTGTAAAGAAGCAGGGCTACAAAGAATGCGGTGATGGTGGATTCCAGCCCACGTGCGGTGAAGTTAAAATGGATCGAAGGCAGCAGCATCCAGACTGATGAACCAAGGATGGCAGCTGTGAGCGGCAGGTACTTTCTTAGCAGGCGCAACAGCACAATACCGGTGAAGCCGTTGAGAATTCCGCTGACGACGATCAAGACACGCAGTGGCAAGAGCAGGTGGAACCTGGATAACCAGAACACCCCCAGGCATACCACCATCCACAATGGGTGAAAACCGTTGCTGAGGTTGATGCCGTCAAAACTGAAGCCCTGCCCGTTGAGCACGTTATTTGCAACCTTGTAATAGTAGAAGGCATCATCACTGTTGTACCAGTTCATCATGCTGTTAGCGGGTGTGAGGGCGGCGTAGACGCTTCCACTGACACCCAATAAAAAGATGCCTATCTCCAATAGCAGGAACAGGGACCGCGAACGGTTCATTTTATTGGCGGGCTTTCAAGAGCATTTCCACCAGTTTGAAGTCAATTTCTTCGTCAATATCCCAGGACTCCCCGGGATCGGTCTCAAACAAAATGGGATTTTCTCCGATGCGCGTACCGTTTTTCTGGAGGGTAGAAGCAGTAAAGAGGTAAATGCAGGAATTCTCTTCGTAAACAGGCGGAAGATCCTGGGTCTGGATGAGCACTTTGGGGTCGTGATTGATGGCCACGCCATCATGGTCATACAGCCTGGTTTGCCGCCGTGTGACCGAGAACAGAGAATCGTGAATCGGGTACGCCGGCAAAATGGAGGCGATCGCTCGCGTAATGGTGGAGGCTTTGAGCAGCGGGTTGGTCGAGTGGGTCTGCAGGTAAAAGTCCGCTGGCGCCTGGCTGATATCGTGGAGCAGGATGGTATTCATCGAGATGTCATCCGCGCGCAATTCGGGTGGGCGGAGGATCCACCTGATTGTCGGGAAGCTGGATCGAATTCCTTCGATGATCACATCGCTGTCTGTATCAACGACGATTTCACTCACTTGGGGCACCTGCAGCAGGGTGGTGAGAATGTGCTGGTATAAAGGGATGCCATTCAGCAGGCGGTAATTCTTGCCAGGCACGCGTTGTGAATGATGCCGCATCGGCACCAGGGCAACGATCTTGGGTTCAGGTTTAATTTCTGGCATCAATCACGATCCTCCATCATATCCGTGCAATTACCCACCAGTGATGACCGACATCAGGTGGATGTGTTCCCCATCCCTGGGGCTGTCTTCCATCACCATGGCGGGGTTGGCGTAGTTGCCATCGATGATGAACATATTGGAGCTCAGAAAGGTCTCTCCATCTTCAGCGATGAGGATGCCTACAAGCCCGGGGTAACGCGCTCCCAGCTGGCGGATCACATCGCGGTAGGTCATACCGGGTTCGAGCTGCAGTTCAACCTCGCTCACCCCGGCTATTGACCTTGAAAGCCCTGTAAATTCAACCGTCACGGAAGGCATGGGTCTCCTCTTTTTGTTACCGTTAAACTTGCCTAATTATACTTAATTGGATCGACATCCCGGCGGGCAGTTTGCCTGGCTGTCTGGCGGTTATCATGTGGATAGTAGAAAGCCTTTTTGAGCTGCCAGGTTAGCGGACCAGACTGACTGTAGCCCTGGTATGTGCCATAGAACTGCCGCCAGCGAAAGCCAACGATCCTGAACCAGTTATGCCTGAAAACCTTCTGGCGTTGGGCTTCCTGCCAATCGCTGATAACATTTTGCAGGAAGAGCCGGTTCATGTCGCGCATGGTGAAGGACTCGTGCGGGTAGATGCGCTTAAAGGCCATCGCTTCACGCTTGTAGCGGTTATAAATGCCATCCAGTGATTCATTATGAACATGGATGATCTCGGCTTCGGCGATGTAGGATATGGCATATCCCTGTTCCTGCGCCCACTTACCCCATTCCAGATCCTCCAGACCGGGCAGTGCTTCATCATACGGGTGCTGCTGCCACAGGTATTTGCGGATGGCGGCGTTGGCGTTGTTACAGAAGGGATGGGATTGTTTTTTCACGGAAACATCAGGGTACCAGTGACGAAAGATCTGGTTCTCTGAAAAATGACTTGTGGTAGCGCCCCGCTGCTTTCCGTAAACCAGGCCGATACCATCCTCCTTGAAAGGTTGCAGCAGCTTCGTCAACCAGTCAGGGTAGACAGGGTACACGTGAGCACTCGCCATTACAATGAGCGGGGCTTTTGCCGCGGCTATACCCAGGTTGAGCGAGCGTCCAAATGTGAAATCACGCGGGTCGATATCGACGAAATCCACCGGGAAGCGAGCAGCAACCGCGCGGGTATCATCAGTGGAACCTGAATCCACCAGAATGACCTGCACATCCTTGATGTCCTGCTCCTGTATTCCCTGCAGCAGACGGCCGATGTGCTTTTCTTCGTTATACGCGCGGATGATGATCGTGCATACTGGTGTGGTCATAACGGCAGGGTGAAATTTCCCTCCTGTAAAATGCCATCGAGCAATACCCTGACCGTAAGGGAATTCTCCGGTCTGAGTTGGTCAAGCGGGAAGTCTTTTAATTTCACGTATCCCTTCCACACGCCGTCCTCCTCCAGGTAATCGCTGAAGTCGAGCGAGGTGGCAAAGAGCTGGTAATATAAAAAGCGGCGCGCGTTGCGTTTGAATTCCGGGGGGGTCTCGATCTGGACTGCTTTCAACAGCTGTCCAAGCAGCGCGTTATATTCAATGGAAGACGCGGGGTAAAAAGAGGTCTCAAGTTGGGTGAAGCGCGCTTTGCCCCCTGCCAGTACTGGTTTGCCCAGCAGCGCGGCCTCCAGACCGATGGTGGAGTTGTACACCATTACCAGGTGAGCCCGGCGGATCAGTTCATACGAGTTGATAAACTCAGCTGAGTCGATGAACACCACATTCGGCAGCTTTGCCAACCCGGATTGATTGACCCAACCGGCGACGCTTTCGCGGCTCTCCTTTCCGGGTCGGCTTTCATCAGGATGCGCGCGGACGACGAAAAGGATATCAGGATGGGAAATGGCTGTGGATTTTATGTTTTCAAGCCAGGTGAACATGTTCTCAAAGAGGGTGTTTGCGTGTACCTGGCTGGTATCAAAGATCACGTTGGTGAACACCGGCACCAGCTTCTTGAAGTGTTCGATCTTCTTGATAAGGTCAGGCTCGAGGTCTTTCATTTCCGGCCAGAACCGGATGCCCGCCATGGTGAAATCTCCACTGAAGCGCGCAGAAAGGTAGGCGTCCAGTTTGTTCTCCATCTCTTCGCTGAGATGGAAGGAGGGGGGGATGGCCATGGGATAAGCGGTGGCTTCACCTGTAGTGAAGAAAGCCGTAAACGGTCTGAGACCCACTTCGTGAGATATCACGCGCACACCTTGCTCCAGGCAGGCGTAGCGCGCGGCTGCTTCGGGGAAGAACATGCCATTAAAGATCACCACCGCCTGAGGATTTTCGCGCTTCAATAGCGCTGAAAATTGCGTGTATACATTCCAGGCTGAGAGGATGAAGGAACGGAAAAAGGCACGCGTGTTACTGTCATCCTCCAGATTGTGGCGTCGCAGCATCCAGCGCAGCGAGTTCACCGCCCATGTGCCCAGTGGGACTTCTTGATAAGTAAATTCTTCCAGGCTCCTCGTCGATTGGTCAGCTAGTGCTTCTGCGAGTTCAGTGAATTCACTCGCTTCAAGCCAGCGGGTATCCATGTGCTGGAATACGGTCCGGCTCTGAAGTATGCAGGCAGGGCAGGGTGGCATCTTATTGAAGTCATCACGGTTGCTGCCGAGAACGCAGCGTTCCAGGCCGCTTTTACAGGTAAACTGGATCACCGGTATGCCATGCAGTTTTAGCGCCTGTGCCGTGAGCAGTGAGTAAGCCGCGTTCTGGCTCATCGCCTGCAGGCGGGTGGAAGCGTTGAAGAACACAACCGGTCGGAATGCAGCAGATGGCCGCGACTGGCGTGCGACTTCTGCAGTCAACGCCTGCCAGCGCTGGTTACCCTTGTGGTGCACCCAGCGCTGACGGACACCGTTACCTACCCGCTGCCAGACTTTTTTCAATCCTGGATACGCCTTAGTTTCCGCAGCGAGGACATTTCGCTTTCGTACACTTTCTTAACACCGTCTCCAACCGCGGCTTCGGTCACACGGATGTACTTGACCAGTTTTTCAAAACCACCAGGTTCCACAGAGGCCGCCTGATCAGAACCCCAGAGAGCCCGATCAAGGGTGATGTGGCGTTCGATCATGCAGGCGCCTAAACCCACCGCTACCGCGGAGGTCACCAAACCAACCTCGTGACCCGAATAACCAATGGGGCAGTTGAAAATGCCGCGCAACGTCTGGATCATCCTCAGGTTTAACTCATAGGGATCACAGGGGTAGGCGCTGGTGGCGTGGGTGATGACCAGGTTTTCCTCTCCGATCAACCTGACGGCTTCTTTGATCTGCTGCTGGGTGGACATACCCGTGGAGAGGATGAGCGGGCGGCCTGTTTTTCGGAGGTGCTGCAGCAGCTCCACATCCGTCAGTGAGGCAGATGGGATCTTGTAACTTATGGGTTTGTACTTCTCTAAAAAATCAACCGATGGCACGTCCCACACAGAAGCGAACCAATCAATACCGATCTCACGTGCATAGCGGTCGATCTCATCGTAATCTGCCTCGTCGAACTCAACCCTGTACCGGTAGTCCAGATAGGTGATGTATCCCCAGGGAGTTTCGCGCATCTGGTTGCGCTGTTCAGGCGGCACGCACAGTTCAGGCGTGCGTTTCTGGAATTTCACGGCATCTACGCCGGCGTGCTTTGCGGCTCGAATGAGTTCCTTGGCGATCTCAATATCGCCGTTGTGGTTAATGCCGGCCTCGGCCACGATGTAAACAGGGTGACCATCGCCGACCCATTTATTCCCGATCTGCACTTCTCGTGTCATTTTTTCTCCTGTATTCCTTGTTTTTCCACAAACTTCTGTAAAAGGAGGTCGCAAAATTCCCGCACTGCACCTTTGCCACCGTTGCGGGTGAGCACCAGGTCGGCGCGGCGTTTGACCTCAGGTTCGGCGTCGGCCGGGGTGACCGCGTAACCGGCGATGTCAAAACAGCCCGCATCATTCACATCATTCCCGATGAAGACAACCTCCTCAGCAGGGATATTGCGTTCTTTCAACAACTGCCTCAGAACGGAAGGTTTATCATTGATCCCCTGAAATACTTCCAGGTTGATCTTGTTGCAGCGTGCGCTGACCACCGGGTTCGTTTCGGTGGAGATGACTACAAATTTGATCGGCAGCGCCTCCCGCACCAGGCGCAAACCCATGCTGTCGCCGCGCGAAGAGGCTACACTCTCTCTGCCATCCTGGTCAACATAAACCAGGTTATCGGTGAGCACGCCATCAAAGTCCATTACCACCAGTGAGATTTTTTTTGGTAGCTTGCGGCGCCTGCTGGCGGGGTCGACCATGTCGAGGTCACTGTTCCTCACCAGCCATTCGTAGCGCAGCCAGTCAAAGGGTGTATCGATGTCCACTGTAAAGCGGGGATCGATCAGGTAGGGCAGGATGTTGCTGCCGCTCATCGAATTTTCTTCGAGGATTACTCTCGGTCGGATGACATCGATGTGCCCTGTCTGCCAGTAAGTGGGCGGAAGGGATTGACGGGGCGCGTTGAAGGGTTCAGCCACACCTTCGAGGGAAAGCAGGGGGGTCATTGGCCGATCAATTCCCTGCGGACGCCACATCTTGTAGGGATTCTGCCCGCTGGGCACGACTCCACGAACTGAATCGGCATCCGGGTGGCGCTGAAGCAGTGCGACCGCCTCATCGATGCAATGTCGCGGGCGGATGGGAGAGGTGGGCCGTAACTGGATCACGAGGTCCGGGGAATACCCCTCTTTTTCCTTAAGCCATAGCAGCGCGTGCTGAAAGACAGGTAGATCGGTCGTGTTATCCTGCGCCAGTTCAGCCGGGCGCATAAAGGGGGTTTCAGCACCCCACTGCTGTGCCACAGCTGCAATCTCCTCATCATCGGTCGAGACGATCACACGCGTAACACTGCCTGCCTGCAGCCCGGCGGCAATGCTGTAACTGATCAATGGGTAACCCGCGAACAGGTTGATGTTCTTGCGCGGGATGCCTTTTGAGCCGCCGCGCGCGGGGATGAGCGCCAGTACTTCGGGTTTGTTTACCACGCTGTCCAACCTCCATCCACAACCACGTTGCCGCCCGTCATGTAAGATGAGGCGTCAGAAGCTAAAAAGAGCAGGGCGCCGTTCATCTCGTCCTTGTGCGCCATCCTGCCGATCACCGTGCGCGCGGAATAGTTTTTCACAAATTCGTCATCGTGCCCATTGAAGACCCCACCTGGTGTGAGCGCGTTCACGCGTATCTCGCTGCCGGCGTAATAAGTGGCCATGTATTTGGTGAGCCCCAGAATTCCGGCTTTGGTGACCGTGTAATACACCGGTTTGAACACCCTGGGCTGGCCGGGTTTCTCATAAATGCGCTGATCGGGGCCGCCCAACCCGTAAGTGGAGCAAATATTGATGATCGAACCCTTTCCTTGCTTCACCATCTGGCAGGCAACAGCCTGCGAGACCAGGAAAGGTCCGGTGAGGTTGACGTTAAGCGCGTCTTGCCACGACCCCAATGGGTAGGTCTCGAAGGCGTTGCTGCTGTTTGTTGTATGTTGAGGATCAAACTTCGGGTCCATGGCGGCGCTGTTCACCAGTACATCAATGCGGCCTGTGCGCGTGACGATCTCGTTCACAACGAATCGCACCGAAGCCGGGTCGGTGACATCCAGCGCTACGCCGGCAATAGAATACCCCTGTGAAGCGATGTCGCGGGCAACGCTTTCCGCGGCGTCACCGTTGAGGTCAGCGGCGTACACTTCTGCACCAGCCTGTGCCAGCGTCAGGCAGAATTCCTTGCCCAAGAGACCGGCGCCGCCGGTGACCAGCGCGACCCTGCCTTTAAGTGAGAATTTTTCCAATATACTTGACATGTTTCCTCCAGCAAGCCGCTAAAATTTTACCAGACTACCCTCACGGGCTGAACAGTGCACCGCCTCGGTGAGGCGCAGCGCAGAGATGCCGTCCTCTAGCGTGCACAGGGGCGCTTCCTCCCCTTTTACAACGCGCAGGAAGTGAGCCATCTCTTCCATGAACAGCGTGTTTCGCTCAAATCCTTCCGGCGGGTGCACTTCTTCCCAGACTTCGTTTTCGGGGTCGTACCTTTTCGCGCTTCCATCCGCGTTTGACCACTGGATGATCCCAGCAGTGCCGGTGATGAGCAGGTCGTGCTGCCCCGGGCGCTGCAGGTAATCCAGGTGGATATTGGCGCTGACCCCGTTGCGGTAACGCAGCAGCACATCGGCTGTATCTTCAACCGGCAGGTTCAGCCCCTGGTTGGATGTGACCGCGAACAGCTGATCGGTTTCTCCAAACATCCAGCGCAGGTAATCGAACGGGTGGCACAGGGTGTTCACCACACCGCCGCCCAGGTCCGCCCTCGCGCTGTAACTGGTGCGGTAATCCTCCCACGGGTGCCAGCCCGGCAGGTATTCACCCCAATGGCATTTGAGGGAAGTGATGGTTCCAATCCTGCCCTGCTGAAGCCATTGTTGAACCTGGCGCAGTCCCGGGTGGAAGCGGTATTGGAAAGCTGTGACAAACCTCCCACCGCCATTGATGAGCGCATCGTGTAAAACGTCAATACGCTCCAGTGAGTGTGAGATCGGTTTTTCCATCAGGATGGAGCACCCGGCTCGTGCTGCCGGGATGGCCACATCCAGGTGCAGTGCGGAAGGATTGGCAACGACCACAGCCTGTGGTTGGTGTGCAAGCGCGGCTTCGATCGTCGTTTCCACCGGAATGTCCCGGATTTCATCTTCCGGCAGCGTGGAGCGGTGGGAACGCAGCAGCAGCAGATCGGTCTGACCCAGTGTGCGCAGGTTGTTGAGGTGGCGCCTGCCGATGGACCCGTAGCCGGCGATCAGGATCTTCATGTCGTTACGCTCCTCTTTTCTTTCCATCCAGTTTATGCTCTTCGACCACCTGGCGGATGATATTCGTGATGGAGTCGCCGACCACTTTCCAGTTCAACTCCCGCTCGTAGCGCGCGCGAGTGGAGCGGCGCAATTCAGAATATTCGGTCGGGTGATTAATGTAATGTTGGATGGCTTTTACGTATTCCGCTTCCGGGCTCAATGCGGGCAGAACGACCCCCGATATGCCATGCTGCACCGTGGTGGCGATGCCGCCCACCGCATTGCTGATGGTGGGCACGCCAAAAGCGGCGGCTTCAGCGGTGACAATGGGGGCTGAGTCGTAGCGCGCCGGGTGAATGAGGAAATGCGCCCAGCGGTACTGCTCTGCGTAGGCTCGCAGCTCAGCTTCAACGGATTTCCTGTATGACCCCATGAATTCAACATTATCGCGGTTTTCCCCTTCGAGTCCAACGATCCTCAGCCTGGTTTTGCAACCCGCCTGGTTCAAAAGTTTTACCACCTCGATTGCTGTGTCGATCCCTTTCAGTTTATACACCCTGCCCACCAGCAGCAGGTGCAGTGTGGAAAGATCACCGCTGCCGGCATCGGCATCAGCCGAAATTATCCTATCAGGCAGGGAAGAAGCAGCCTGGACGAGCATGATCTTCTCTGCGGGTACGCTGTACTCGTTTGTGAGGGATTCCATTGCCCACGTGCTGCGGGTGATGATCTTTGCGGCTTTGTTGAGCACGCTCTTTTCCCACCCCAGCATGCGGTGGTATTCAAAGCGTGAAAAGAGCGGCCACTGTGCTTCCGTGCCCATCAGCGGGGCGTCCATCAGGTATACGATGGGCACCTGTGTCTTTAACTTCACGAAAGCGCTCAAATTGTGCGAGAAAAGGACGTCAGGCTTGAACTCTGTGCTGACCCTTGCCACCTCGGCCGCGGCGTTTCTCAGCAGCGCCAGGGAATATTTGGCGTGCCGCTCTCTCGAGACCATACGATGGAACCTGCGGTAAACGCGTTCTACGAGGTCAGGTTTATCCTTAAGCGGGCCAACTATCTTAACTGTGAAACCGTGATCAATGAAGGCTTTGTGGAGATTATAATCCTCGCCGCTGCCTTCATCGTGCTTTAATGGACTGTACCTGCCGGTGGCGTAAAGTAGATTCATCAAATTCACCTCATCGAGCCCGGTCATCGTAATAGAGCTTGAATATGGCGTTGTAAATTCTCATCAGCGGAGATTTGATGAGCGGAATATCCACCAGGCGTTTGCGCGGGGCAATATTGTTAGCTGATCCAGCGCGCTGGTTGGTGGGAAGTTCCACCGAGTTGCTCAGGTTCATGGTGTAGGGCAGCGCGGTCATCAACCGCAAGTAACCGTGCTCGTTGATCATCTCGTCCAATTTAAGCACCTGCCCAAGTGGGCGTGACAAGTCGATGGGGAGAAATTCCTGCAGCACCTTCTTGCGGGCGAGGAACTGCCAGTGAGAAGCGCCGCTGTAGGTGGTGAGTCCCTGGTAGGTGAGACGCACATCCTCGAGAGCCAGGTCCTCGGCAATTTCTTCTTCGCTGCGTCCCACGCTGAGCCAGAACTCCCGCATCCATTCGCGGTCGATGAAAGTGCCCCTCTCCACAACCACGCCTGGAGTGTTTTCTGCCCATTTGAGATTTGCGCTGTACAACTCGGGTTTGGTGTGGAACGGTCTCGAGGTGACCATACCCACATTGGGGTAGGTATCAAGCACTTTTACTGATTCGCGCAACCAGCCGGGGTGATATAAAACATCGTTGTCAGCGTAGGCAACGATCTCCCCGGGCGCCGCCTGCAGCATCACGTTCCAGGCGCCGCCCTTGCCCATGTTACGGTCTGAGAGGATCAGGGTCTGGATGTTCCCTTTCTCGAATTCATTCAACAGCATGGCGCGCGATTGTTCGCAGGAGCCGTTGTCATAAACGAGCAGATCGAAATCCATACCGGCGTTCTGCCGCAGTGATGTGAGGCTGAGGCGCAGCACATCAAGCATCTCTGAATAGAAACCATCCAGAAACGGGATGTGGTTCAATACCGCAGCAGTCACTCGCTGCGGTCTGGCAACCGATTGCAGCTGCTTAACCGGATTTTGACCTTTTCTCATTTTCAACTTCCTTTGTGAAGCGTTTCATTTCTTTTGCCTGCTGCCTGTCCTTCATGAGTCGTTTCGGGTTGAACAGGGCGTACACAATTTTTGCCATCCAGTGGCAGTGCAGCGCGACCGCCGGGAAGATGGATATTTCTCGCAGCAGTTTCCAGCGGTTCAGGCGGATGCGCTGTAACTCGCCATCGACCATCTGGTAATTGGCATCATGGATGGTGTAGACAGTGTACCGACCACCAGCCAGCTGCATATTGTCAGCGGATTCCGGTTGCAGGCGGTGGATCTTACCATCAGGTAAATGGCTGAAATCATGATTCTGGTGGATGACTTTAATGGCATCGGTGGCATCGATGACGGCCGTATGCTCCCAACGCCCTTTGAAGATCATCCAGTTATCCCAACCGGCGCGGCCAACAGCGAATGCCGGGATGTCAGTGAATTCTGCGCGCGGAAAAAGGAAATAATCACTGCCGGCTGCGCGGTGTAATTTGGCTGCTGCCAGGGCAGCTGCCTGGAACTGTGCATGCCAGCCCTCTTTGATCCTGAGCGCTTCAGTCACCGCGGCGTCCCAACGCCTGCCGATGACGAGAAAACGATCGACCCGCGCACGTACTTTTTCCAATGTTTGCAGCATATCTGGGAACACCAGGATATCGGTGTTGACATAGCACAGGAACTCGGCGCGGCTTTTCTCACGCACCAGGTTGAAAATGGAATCGATGCGCGGTGTGCCTGAACTGTTGCGCAGCACTGCGGGAATATACCCGACGTTGAACTCGCGCGCGGTTTCTTCCACGCCTGCTTCATCACCCACCAGCCAGACTTCCACATCGTCGCCCAGAGTTTTCCAGCTTTGAATGGCGTTGCGCTGGATCACGCGGATGTGCGGATCTGAAAAAGGCTTGGGCGCGGTGAAAAATGCCACACGGGTCATGGCTTGCCTACCCAGGCAGGCTTTCTGAACCTGCACATATACCCCAGTACATGCGGGTTCATGCTTTCGCTGGCGGGTCTTACCACTCCATCGCCTCTTTTTGTTTTGATGCCGTTGGTGAGTTTTTGAATCAGCATCACTCTTGCCTTGGTGAATAAGCGTTCCAGACCGGATCTGGCAGGTATCACGTGCTCCCACACATCGCCAATTCCCTCATCCAGCAAAGCGAGCGGGTTGGTATAGGAGTCGAGCCGCTCCACCTCGAGCAGGTTTTCTGCCGCCAGCTGTAACAGGGCGTAACGTGTGTAACGGTGGTAATCCACCGGTTCCTGATGTAGCTTGAGCAGAAAGGGAACGGTGATCAACAGCCTGCCGCCGGGTTTCAACAGTCGGGTGCAGCGGCTGACCAGCTGGCGGTGTTCGTAAACATGTTCGATGACGTTCGCCAGCACTACCAGGTCGAAGGACTCTTCTCTGAATGGGTTGACCTCAACCAGGTCAACCGCGAGGTCGGTTTCAGGGTAAGGATATATATCCAATCCCACGTAGGTGTGCCCGGTGAAGATTTGCTTGAAATCCCCGCGTCCAGCGCCTACGTCCAGCACATCTGCGCCGGCGGGCAGGGAAGCAGCAGTTTCCTGGATGAAACGCCAATTGGTTCTGCGCCATTCAGTGCCCTTATCGACGCCGCGCTCGATCTTTTCCTGTGGATTCTGGTCCTGTGGGTGCCCTGAAAAGACCGGTTTGCCTTCCAGAAGTGGAACTGTGTAGCCGCAGGCGACGCATTTCCATAAGGCTGGATCGCTTTTATCAAAAGAAGCGTGGCACTGCGGGCAAACGATTTTTTCTGACATATGTGCTGACCCTTTACCTGGGGCTTTCACTTTCAAGATAGGTTTTGTGCTGCACCTGTGCGTTGATCTCGAACAGGGCTGGTTTTTGCTGTTGTAATTGTAAGACATCCAGCCACGAAAAATCATTCCCGCCGTTAAAGTGCCGGTAAATGCGCCGCAGCAGCACCAGGTCTTCGGGCGTATCGAGCGTCCAGCGCAGGTGGCCAAAATCCTTTTGATAATTTAATTGCCGCACTTTGAACCTGCCCGGTACTGCATACAGGTAGGGCAGCACGTGCTCACGTTCGTGTTGCGCTTCCGCTTCACGCCAGGATTTCTCGAGGGCGGCAAAGGTGCAGGCTTCCACGTCCAACCCAATGGGGTAAGTACGTGAGAAAGGCGGCGGCAGGCGGTTACAGGCGAAATCCGCATTGTCTTGTATGAGCACGGTGACCACTTCGTCGATGAGCATCGGGTCGATCAGCGGGCAATCGCCGGTGAGGCGCACGATCACATCCGCCTGGTAGTACAACGCTGCCTGGTAGAAACGGTCAAGCACATCGTGCAGGCTGCCGCGGTAAACGGCAGTACCCAGCTTCTCACAAGCGCGCACAATGACGTTGTCAGCAGGATCTGTAGTGGTTGCCACTACCACCTGGTCAATAGTGTGCGCCTTTTTCACCCGTTCGACCATGCGGTCAAGCATGCTGCGCCCGGAGGCAAGTTTCAACACCTTGCCGGGCAGGCGGGTGGAGCTCATGCGCGCCTGGATGAAGGCAACCGCTTTCATATCAGTCCATGCCTCCACCTCTGACAGGTGTACCCAGTTCGCGGGCGTTTTCGTAGGCCTGCAGCAGTACATTAAAGTTGCGGCTCCAATCGGCATTTTCCTCGGCCAGCAGGCGTGCTTTTCTGCCCATCACCGCCAGGTTGTTATCTGTACTGATCATTACCATCAAGGTGGCCAGCGCATCGCTGTCGCCATCCTGGAAGATCCAGCCGTTCTCTCCGTGACGCACCCATTCGAGGTTACCGGGAATGTTCGAGACCAGGGCAGGCTTACCGCAGGCTAGCGCTTCCATCAGCGAAACAGAAGAACCGTCGCAATGTGAAGCACTGAGAAAGACGTCTGCTGCGTGGTAGCTGGCGGGCAGGTCTTCTCGGCCTACAAAAGCGGCGAAGTGGATCTTATCCATCACACCCGCATTTTCAGCCATGTCGAGGATCTCCTGCTGGCGGCTGCCCCGGCCGTAGAGCAGAAGCCGGATATGCGGCACGAGCGCTTGCGCCTTGATAAAGGCGTGCATCACCACGTCCACGCCATAAATGTCTTCAAAAGAGCGGTTGCTGAGGAAGACGAAATTATCACGCCAACCCAACGCTGCGCGCAGCGGGCTGCGGTCATCGGGTGTGAAGTGCGCCAGGTCCACTCCCCATGGAAAGCGGAAGATGCGTTCGGGTGGGAAGCCGTATTCGATGATGGCCTTATCCACCACTGCCTGGCAATCACCGATGAAGACTGTGGAATAACGCAGAGCGTGAGCGATCTTCTTCCTCGTCTCCGGGTTTACCTCGGCATCGTATTGGATGTCTGCTCCCCAGGACATGCTCACCAGCGGTGAGAATCCGCTGAGCGCGGCAACGTGCGCGGGGCCATGAAGCGGCCCGGCATGCAGTACATCCGGTTTCAAACCGGTCAATATATGTTTCAACTCATCAGCGCGAGCAGGATCTGAAATTACCACCCCGTTATTGGCAGGTGTGAATTTGACCTCGTTGATCCCGGCTGGTAGTTCCACCTCGCGCGACGGTAACAGGCGCAGGAAGTGCACCTCGTGCGAGGTTTGTGCGAGCGCGGTGAGGAAGCGTTCGTCGTGGGGTGAATAATCCCGTGAAAAATACAGGATTTTCAAATCACTCTCCCAGGTCCACCCAGCGCAGTTCTCTGCCGTGGGGGATATCGCTAATTGCGCGCGTGCCGAGCACTTCTGCCACCCGGTCAGGGCGGATAGCACCTGGAGTTGCCGGACGCAGCACATCGATCATGTCGCGTGTGAGAATTTCTCCCGCCTTGATGTCGCGGGCAGCGCGCAGGCAGCGACGCTGCACAATGGTGGTGTCTAATTCGTTGCCGCTGATGGTCTTATCGCCTGAGCCCAGCGCGCGCTCCAGCTCCCGTGTGCGCTCCACCATCTCGCGCCAGGTGACGGGAGTCATCGAGAAGGGATGGTCGGGTCCTACGCGGCTGGTATCATCGGTAAAATGCTTTTCGATGACCCTGCCGCCGAGCGCTACAGCGCCGAGGACGGTAGCATGCCCGTGGGTGTGGTCGGAGAGGCCCACGATGACGTCAGGGAATAATACCTGGTAGGTTTGCAGCACACGCAGATTGATGTGGTCATAGTTCACCGCGCTGGCGGTGTAATTGGTGTTGCACTGCAACAGAACCAGCTGCTGATTGATGGGCAGGATAGTGTGTACAGCCTGCTGTACCTCGCCGATCGTCGCGGCGCCGCTGGATAGGATGACCGGCTTGCCCTTGCGGGCAATGTGCTCCAGCATCTCCAGCCAGTCAACGTCGCCGGAGCCGATCTTGTGAGCCGGCACGAAGGGGTCGAGGTAATCTACCGCCTCGAAGTCATAAGGGGAGGAGAAGTAATCTATGCCGACCCTGTCACACTCCTCCTTCAGGATGGGTGTCCAGTCGAAGGGGATGGAGGCGTCAGAATAGACCTCGAACACTGATTTCTTCCAGCTGGCCTGGTGAGATAACTGGCCCTGCATGGACTTGAAGCCGTAATCTGAAACAATCTTCGGTGCGCGGAAGTTTTGGAACTTGGCGGCGTTGGCACCGGCCTCTTTGGCAAGCTGGATGAGCATCTTTGCACGCTCCAGGCTGCCATCGTGATTGGCTGAGATATCCGCGATGAAATAGGTGGGGTGTTGCAGCCCGATGAGGGCTTTGCCGATTCTCATTTCCATTTTGACTCCTTTCACCACATCCAGTTCAGTTCAATGCTTTGATGTACTGCGGGTAGCCGCGGCGGTACTGGTCGTAAAACTTCTTCAATCCTTCATTGAAATCCGGCAGGTCGTGACCTAGAGCGTTCTTCAATTTCTCGACCGAGAGGCTCAGGTTGGGGGAACGTGCCGCTTTGAGCCCGCTCTCGCTGACGGAAACGGGGTTGATGAGACCCGGGTCGAAGCCGAATGTCTCCGCGATCTTTACCCCGAACTGGTACTTGCTCATCGCTTCAGCGCCAACCATGTTGTACACGCCTTTGAGTTCAAGCGCAGAAACCTCCACCAGCAGCGCACTCAGGTCGAGGATGTTCATCGGGCAGAAGATGACATCGGTAAAGCCCATCATCTGTTTTCCGGCTTCAAGGTTGTGTACGAAGTTCTCGGCCAGGCTACGGTTGCCCGCGGCGCTCCACCCATAAAAGTTTACACGCGTGATGAGTGCTTCAGGGTTGGCTGCAAGCACCGCCATTTCGCCTTCAAGCTTGCTGCTGGCATACACGCTCAACGGGTTGGTTTTCTCTTCTTCGCGGTAATTCCCTTGTTGACCGTCAAAAACAGCATCAGTGGAGATGTGGATCATGCGCACCGCGTGCTGCTTGCAGACTGCGGCGATTGTTCCGGGGAGTTCCGCGTTTACTTTGTAGGCCAATGCAGGGTCAGCTTCACAGGCATCCACGTTGGCCATGGCCGCGCAATGGATCACCACATCGGGCTTGTGGGTGACGATCATCTCCTCCACCACGCCTGGGCGGGTGAGTTCCAGTTGGACATTGTTGAAGGTTGCCCACAGCATCGGTGCGGTGTTGGCAACACCGGTAACCTGGTGCTTCTTGCCATCCACTGCCAGGGCAAAGTTCAACCCCAGTAATCCGCTGACGCCTGTAACAAGAAAGTGAGTCATCCCAGTTTGCCTGCCAGGTAATCGGCTTCGATGGGGGCGATGATGTGCCTGATCTCCTCCACGTTCAACCACTGGTCGTTGGTATTGGAGGCGTAGCGGAATCCATCATCCAGGGCGCGCCCTTTACTCTCCCAGTCGCGGCCGAACCACAGGGACTCTGCCGGTTGCACAACGAACATATCGTCCAGTTCAACAGTCTGTCGTGCTTCATCCTCCGAGATGAGCACCTCGTGGAGTTTCTCACCGGGGCGGATTCCAATGTACTCGATCGTGGCCTCGGGGGCGATAGCAGAAGCCAGGTCGGTTACTGTCATGCTGGGTATCTTGGGCACAAAAACCTCACCGCCGTGCATGGTCTCAGCCGCGCGGATGACGAAACGCACGCCCTGCTCCAGGCTGATCCAGAAGCGGGTCATGCGTTCATCAGTGACCGTTACCCGGCCGGTCTCGCGCTGTTTAAGGAAGAACGGCACTACTGATCCACGGCTGCCCACGACATTGCCGTAACGCACGCAGGAAAACCGGGTATTATTCGCTCCAGCGTATGCGTTGGATTGGATAAAGAGCTTCTCAGCGGCCAACTTGGTGGCACCGTACAGGTTAACCGGGTTGACAGCCTTATCGGTGCTGAGCGCCACAACACGGCCAACGCCAGCGTCAATGGCCGCGTCTATGACGTTACCACTGCCAAGGATGTTGGTCTTGATGGCTTCCATGGGGTTGTACTCGCAAGCCGGCACCTGTTTGAGCGCGGCGGCATGAACCACCAGGTTCACCCCCTCAAAGGCGCGGCGGCAGCGCTGCTGGTCGCGGATATCCCCGATGAAGTAGCGCAGGGAAGGATGAGAGAATCCCGCGGCCTGCATCTCAAATTGCTTCAGTTCATCACGACTGAAAACGATCAACTTGTGCGGGTGGTATTCCTTCAACATAATTTCGATGAACTTCTTGCCAAAAGAACCGGTTCCTCCGGTTACCAGAATGACACTGTCTGTCCAATTCATTTTGTGCTCCTCTTCAACAGGTGATATTTGAGCCAGCGCGCCGGGGTCATCCATGGACCTTCATAAAATGGCTTCTTGAGAACGCGCGAAGTCGGGTTATAAGGGAATTCATCCAAATCAGGCCAGCTGCAGCGCACCAGTTCACGCTGGAATGTGTTTTTCGGCATGCAGCGCTGGCGGTAATCCACGCCCAGCATGGTGGCAAGCAGATCGCGGTGGTTGAATGGGGTAAACTCGTCGTGCGCCAGGTCGAACTCAAGCTGGCTCATTGCCTGCCAGTTGGCGTTGCGATTTTCCCAGTAAAAGAGATCCAGCAGCTTGTATCCAAACGTCTCAACAACCCCGGCGTCTTTCAGCCATTCTGCAAAATAGTGCTCAGTGAACGGGTGCACACCCAGCTTGGAGAGCCGGCAGAGCAGATCAACCGTGATTTGGTAAGGGTAAACACCGGTGCGGTAGTAGAAGCAGCGGGCAATTTCGTTGACCACGGATTTAACCACGACCATGCCCTGGTCAAGATTCGTAAAACGTCCGAAGACGATGTGACCGTAAGACTGGTAGCTTTTCTCCAGGTTGTTCGAGTAGAGGTATTCAAAATCCTCGTCCATGGGTTGGTC